>JBEKBT010000015.1:0-72557 GCA_050015255.1 Acidimicrobiales bacterium | reverse complement strand
GACCTGGATCGAGTACGGGATCGTGATCGGCCTGGTGGCGCTGTTCGCGGCGCTCGTCACGATCGGCTACAAGAGCCTTCATGTCATGGGGCCCTCGCCGGACGCCAAGCACCGTGAGGAGCCAGCGGCCGCCGTCGGCAAAGCAGCCTCATGACTGGAGCCACGTCCGTCTCCAACGGCGGGGGCAGCCGGCGTGCGGCCGCCTCTCACACGGGCGGCGAGGCCGGCTCAGCCACGGACTTGCCGACCGCCGAGACGATATTGGCGGCCGTCGACCTGCTCAGTCACTACTGGAGCCGGCCGGTGGCGGACGAGGTCGAGAGATGGGCCGAGGCCCGCGAGCTCGAGGCCGAGACGCATCGGCTCATCTCGTCCGAGCCGGCACGCAGTCCTGCCAGGGTGCCGGAAGGCGCCGAGGAGACCCTCGGGTTGCTCGAGGAGTACGAGCGCCTCTTCGTGGGCCCAGGCCAGGTTCCCTGTCCGCCGTATGAGTCGTTCTGGCGCGAAGACGTCCCGGTCGACATCCGCAGGACGTTGATGGGCCCGTGCACGGCCGAGCTCAAGACGATCTACCGCGAGCTCGGGCTGCAGGTGTCCGCAGGGTCGTGCGAGCTACCCGATCACGTCGCCATCGAGCTCGAGGCGCTTGCCTACGCCTTGTCGCTCGAAGGTGCCGAGCCGGTCGCGCGCCGGCTCTTCGAGGAGCACCTCGGTCAATTCCTGCCGCGGCTGTGCCGAGCGGTGACCCACGACGCCGCCGTGGCGTTTTATCGCGACCTGGCTGCTCTCACGCTCGACTGGCTGGCGGCGATCAAGGCTTACTTTGCTGCTGCCGACTCGATCTGATGCGAGCGCTCGAGGCGGCTGAGGCGCGCCCAGGAGGCGCCTGATGCGCGCCCAGGAGGCGCCTGTCGTTGTGGTCTGTGGGGATGTGGGTGGCGCTCCTGCGCCGATTCGCGTCGGGGAACTTGTGCTCCGCTTGCGCCGGGAGCTGCCAGGCACGGTCGTGGTGGTGGTCCCCGGCGTCTGCGAAGGACCACGAGCCCTTGGCGATGCGCTTTCGCCTCTTCGCCCGGCACGCGTGGTGCTCGGGTGCCGGGCAGCCTCGGAGCGACGGGGGGAGCTGCTCGCCGCGCTGCGGCGAGCGGGCGTGACGGCCGCCGGGACCGACATCGTCGATCTGCGACCGTCGGCGGCCTGCGCCGAGAAGGCGGGTGGCGCGGAGGCCAACCCCGGACAGGCCAACCCCGGACAGGCCATCCCTGGACGGCTCGTGCTCGAGCAGTCCATCGCCCTTCTCAGCGCCGGGGTGGCGCGTGTTATCGATGCCGACCTCGAGGCGCCGGTGCGGGAGCGGACGAGGCTCTCGGTTGGGGGAGTGTCCCGTCGTTCCTTGCTTCGTGGCGTAAGTGGCGCACGCCATCCCATCGTCGTGTGGCGACCTGGGCGCTGCAAAGGAGGAGTTGCCTGTACCGCCTGTGTGTTGGCTTGCCCGCACGGGGCGCTCCACCGAGACGCCGGTGGTCTGGTGGTCGACGGCGATTACTGCCAGGGTTGCGGCGCCTGCGTGACCGCCTGCCGCAGTGGTGCTTTTGCCCTCCCCGGAGCCGGTTTGGACGGTTTGGGTGCTGCGGCCCGGGTTCTGGTCGAGTCGATCGGGCAGCGGAGGTCCGCCACAGGAGTCGCGCTCGCCTGCCAGCACTCGAAGACCGGGCCCCGGCTCGGCGAGCAATGGTTCGTGCTCCGCGTGCCGTCGCTGGAGATGGTGACCGCTGGATGGCTGCTCCAGTTGGCGAGCGCCGGAGTGAGCGCACGCGTCGTCGCCTGCGAGGACGGCAATTGCCAAAAGCGCGCCGGTGACCTGGCGAGCTTTCTCGGACAACTCGCAGAAGTGCTCGGTTTTATGCTCGAGTCGCCCTTTGGGGCAGGAGACCTGCTTGTCCAGAGCCCCGTCCCGCCGGTTGTACCGGGCCGGCCATTGCCACCTGGAGTGGCAGGCCGGCGATCGCCGCCCGAGGCAACGGGGCGATCTGGCGCCGCGAAGGGCGTGCAGGCCGCGGGAGGTGTCCGGATCGAGTTGCGCGAGCCCGAGGCGACGATGCAGGCGTTGGCCGTGCTGGGAGCCCTCGAGCCAGCCCGGGCAAGGTGGCGAGCCGACGGCCCGGGTTGCTCGCTCGGAATGGTCGGGATCGACGCGGCCGGGTGCTCTCTGTGCGAGGTTTGCGTGACTGTCTGCCCGACGGGCGCGCTCGAAGCTGACCGGACTGGCGGCAGATCGCTCCGCCTCAGCTTCGACCCTTCGCGCTGCACTGCATGCGAGGCCTGTGTGGCCGCTTGCCCTGAGAGGGTGGTCACCCTCGAGAGAGCGGTCGACAGCGCCGTCATGACGGCCGGTCGCCGAGTTGTCGCAACCGGGCCGACTGCCACCTGCGAGGTTTGCGGAGCGCCACTCGGCGCCAGGCTGCCGGCGGCGGCACTGCGTCGCCTGGGCGGTTCGCACCCGCTCTTGACGGGCCGGACGACGAGCAATATCTGCGCAGATTGCCGTCTTGGCGGTCGGTCCGTGCGCTCGAAGCCGATTCGTTGAGCGCCTCAGCGGCTCGAGCCGAGCACGTCCTCGATCCAGGAGTATGACGCCACGGCCGCTGGGAAACCTCGCGTCGTCACGGTGAGGGCGACGACGTGGAGCAGTTCTTCGGGCGTCGCCCCTGCCTGCAGGGCGCGCCGGGCGTTGGAGCGGACAGCGCCTTCGGCCATCGCTCCGATAGCGATGCCGAGCTTTACGAGGCGGCTGGTGCGTTCGTCCAGGGGACCGGCGTTTGCGGTCTCCGCGAGGGCGTCGAGATTCTCCGACAGCTCGGGGAACCGCTCCCTAAAACGCGAGTAGATCTCAGGCAGGTACTGCTCGGTCATGACTTCCTCCCAATAAAGCCCCGGCCATCTCCATCCCCCGGGCCGCAGGCAACGCCGAGACTACTTCACACCCTCCACGGCGCTCGGGGTCCTCGGGGCTGTCTCTCGCTTCAATCCCGTTTCTCCAGGCGCCTTGCGCTTAGCATGACTTGTCGTCGTTGTCCGGCGCCGGGGCGACAACTCCCGGGGATCGAGGAGACATGCCTGCAGATTCTGAGGCGATGCCATCGAGACCGCCGCAAGACGGGTTCCTCGGTGCGACCGGGCTGTGGCGAGCATCTTGACCTCGCCGAAGAAGGCTGTGGCGGCAAGCGCAGTGCTGGTTGCCCTCGCCGTCTGTGGTTGGTTCGAAGCCGCCATGCGTCCTTTCGGGCTCGAGTCGAGCGTCGTGACCTTCTCCGTTGCCGCCGCCGTGCTCGCCACGGGCGCGGTGTTGGACCGTCGGAGAAGCCTCGCCCCCGACCAGGCCGAGGACCAAACGGTCGGGCGTGGCCAGGACGCAACGCTGCGTTCGCAGGGCATCGTCTCGTGGATGCTGGCGGTTGGGTTCGTCATCGCCGTTGAGCTCTGGGAGCTCTTCCACGGCCCACGCAGCCTCTATCCGACCCTGAGCTCCATGGCGAACGATGTGATCGGGCCCGACCATCGAGCCGCTCGCGCCGTGGCCTTCGTCTGTTGGGGCGCCTGTGGCTTCTTCGTCTCGACGCGCCCTGGGCGGCACGCGTGAACATCGCCCTCTGGGTGCTGGCGGCCTGCGCCCTTGGCGCCTGCGAGGCGGCGAGTCGACGGCTTGATCACGGTTGGCCCACGACGGCGCAGATCTTCCGCAGCTTGCGGGGACACCTCGCGGGTCGGCTCGTCCTCATCGTCGGCTGGCTCTGGTTGGGCTGGCACGTGTTCGCCCGCTGAGCCTGAGCGGCGCTTGTGGGCGCCTGTGGGCGCTTGCGGCACCCGTCCGGCGCTAAGTTCGGGAGGAGAGCGATCAGCCGGCCTCCGACCAGAGGTCCTCGGGCTCCTTGCCGAGGGTCTCGGGCAACAATGCGAACAGGCCCGTAGCGGGGATCGTGGCGGCGAACACCACGACTGCCGCAATCCCGAAGCGGTTGCCGACATCTGCGACTGCTCCGAATGCCAACAGCCCAGCGGTAGCCCCGAAGACGCCCGCCGCGATCTCCCAGCCGATCACCGAAGCGCGAACCGAGGTGGGAAAGAGCTCGTTCGTGAGCGCCCCAGCAGGAGCGGCAAAAGACGACGCGGCGAAGATCTCGAGCAGATAGCCGACGGCGGCGCCCGCTGCCGAGCCGCTGTAGATCAGCATTCCGAACAGTGCCATGCCGATCATGGCGCCGCCCGCGGCGAGACGACGCCCAACTCGGTCGGCGAGGAACCGGCCGAGGAGCAGCCCGGCGAGCCCGGTGATCCCGGCGCCTGCGACGAGCAGTGCCGTCGCCGTACCGGAGAAGCGCACGACGTTCTGCGCGTACAGGAAGAAGAAACTGTTCGCCGGGCCCGTCACGACCGATATCGCGAACGTCAGCGCGGCGACGATGAGCAAACGGCGGCGGAAGCGCCGACTGACCGCCCCGAGAACGGGCAGCGGGTGCTCTCCGGAGGCTGCCGCGATCTTGAAGCGGTCGGGTTCGACGACCCAGCGCGCGACGAAGGGCAGACCGGCCAGCGGCACGAGGGCTAGCAGGACGACGCCGCGAAAGCCGAGCGTGCTCGACGCGAGGCTGTGCACGATGGCGATCAGGCCCGACCCGATCCCATAGCCGGCGGCGATGAGCGCGACCGCGCTGGCGCGCTCTGATGAGTCCGTCTCCTCGGCGGCGGTGACCTGCGCCACGCCTGAGGTGGCACTGAGCAGGGGACGTCCGAGGGCGAAGATGGCCACGAACCACCAGTAGGTCGGGCTGACAGCAGACACGGCCGTCAGCGCCAGCCCGAGCGCGCACGTCCAGAGCATCACGCGGCGGCGCCCGAACCGGTCGGCCAGCCCAGCGAGCGGCAGCCCTCCGAGGGAAGCAAGGCGGAGCACGGCAAGGCCGATCCCGAGCTTGGTCCCCGACAAGCCTGCCTGCTCGGCGATCGTGACACCGTGGGTGATGTGGCCGAAATGCTTCGCGACATCGCCGAGCGCCGCGACGGCACCGAATTGCCCGAAACCAGCCGCGGTGGCGACCAGCGCGGTGGCCACTATCGCCCGGTCGCGCCAGCTATGAAGGTGCAGTCCCGACGCCGGCTGGCCTTGCGACGTGGCGTCGGGCTTGGCGCGATCAACCACGGCGGCGACCCGCGGTCGTGGTGGCGGCTGGGACGAGGAGGACGGCCACCAGATACGGCGCTGGGGTGACGACCCCTGGCATGGGCCTCCTCTCTCGGTGCTCAGCATTGCCGAGCCGAGCGCTCAGATGGTGGCAAAGATCGCTGTGGTCGGGCTGGGTGCGGTCTACGCTCGCTTGACAGGGCGGGTGGTCGGCACCTGACTGACTCGGTACGGGAGCGCACCCACGGAGAGGTGGTCGAGCATGTATCTGCTGTCCGCTGTACACCGAGGCGGCGGAGGCCTTTTCTTCATCGAGCTGGTCCTTGTCGTGGTGCTGATCGTGGCCGCGGCGAAGATTCTCCCGAAGGCGGGGTATTCGGCGTGGTGGTCTCTCGTGCTCCTGGTCCCGTTGCTCAACCTGGTGATGATCCTCGTGTTCGCCTTCTCGGACTGGCCTGTCGGCAAGGAGCTTCGGAACTATCGCCAGGGTGGAGCCGGATCCGGCGGTTATCCCGCGCCACCGTGGCCGCCGGCGGGCTACGGTCCCGGCGGTCCCGGTGGATACGGATCGGGTCCCGCGGGCTACGGTTCCGCCGGCCCTCAGTACTCTCAGTCCGGCTGGCCACCGGCGCCAGGTGGTCCTGTGCCGCCTCCCTCTGGTCCGCCGCCGTGGCCAGGTGGCGCGCCGTCGTACCCGCCAGGTGGCGCCATGCCGTACCCGCCAGGTGGTCCGGTGCCGACCCAACCGAGCGGCTCGCCACCGCCTTGGCCAGGTAGCTCAGTGACCCCGCCGAACCCGTCGCCAGGTAGCCAGGTGCCAGCTACGCCAGGTGGCTCTACCCCGGCCTCAGGCGGCTCGTCTGCGACCGAGGAACCGCCAGAAGGCTCGGCAGGGGGCCCTGCTGGCCCGAGCAGCGGATCGCCGCCGCCACCGTCCGGGGGCTGAACCGGCTCACCTTCGCCGAGCGGACGGCCAGGTGATGGCCGGGCGCGGCAGCTGCTGCGCCCGGCCGCTTGTGCGGTCTACGCTCGCCTCCAAGGCGGGTCCCCGGCCGCTGACTTAGACAGCACGGAGTGTCCCCGCGAGAGGCGGTCGAAGATGCTCATCTTGGCAAGCGTGGTCGGGCCGGGCCCTGCTGGCTATGGCTCCGGCCCTGCGGGCTATGGCTCCGGCCCTGCGGGCTATGGATCCGGCCCTGCGGGCTATGGCTCCGGCCCTGTTCAGGCTCCTCCGTCCAGCTGGCAGCCGCCCTCCGGCGGTCAGACCCCTCCGGCGTCCGGTGGTTCGGAATCACCAGCACCTGGTTCCGCGACGTCATGGCAGGCACCTCCACCCCCACCAGAGCCGGGGGGCTCACCCGGCCGCTCGTCCACGAGCTGGTAGCCGACTCCCGGGTTCGTCCGCAGGAGCGGGCCCGCCTCCTCACCCAGCTTGCGGCGCAACCGGCTGGCATAGACGCGCAAGTAGTGCGTCTCGTTCCCGTAGCCGGGCCCCCAGACCTCGCGGAGGATGGTCCTGTGGGTGCAGACCTTGCCGGCGTTACGGGCCAGAAACGCCAACAGGTCGAACTCGCGAGCCGTCAAGTCGACCGGCCTGCCCCCGACCTCGACCACACGAGCGGCGAGGTCCAAGGAGATAGGTCCCACAGTCATTGTCACAAGGGCCGAGGAGGGGTCCCGGGCGGCCGCGTGCCTGAGGGCGACCCGGAGTCGAGCCTCCAGCTCCTGCATGCCGAACGGCTTGGTGACGTAGTCGTCGGCGCCACTGTCCAGGGCGAGCACCTTGCGGTCCTCGCTGTCGAGGGCGGACAGCACGATCACCGGCACCTCGGTCCACTGTCGTAGCCGCCTGCAGACCTCGACGCCGTCGAGGTCGGGCAGCCCGAGGTCGAGCACGATGAGCTCGGGCGTGGCTTGGGCCGCGCGCGAGAGCCCTTCGGACCCGGTTCGGGCCACGATGACATCGAAGCCTCGTGCGTCAAGGCCTATCCGGAGGGCTCGCAAGAGGGCTGGGTCGTCGTCGACGACGAGCACCCGGGTCACGAGAAGACCCCGTCCTCGGCGGGAAGCTTGGCGGCGAGCGCCGGGGCCGCCGGCACGGTCATGACAAAGCGAGCCCCGCCCCCGCGGGCGCCTCCTACTCCGATGCGGCCGCCGTGCACCTCCACGAACGCCTTTGCGATCGCCAGTCCGAGCCCGGCTCGCCCCCCACCGGCGCCGCGGTGGAACAGCTCGAAGATCATCTCTCGTTGGTCGGGCGGCACCCCAGGGCCCGAATCGGAGACAGCGAGCTCGATTTCGTCCCCGTGCCCGCGCCGGCGCGTCGCCTCCACGAGGATCTCGGCACCGGGCGGGTTGTGCCTGGCGGCGTTCTCCAGCAGGTTCGCCAATGCTTGTGCGATGAGCGTGGGGTCCACCTCGAGGGGCGGAAGGTCCGGCGCGATGACCCTGCGCAGGCGCGACGCGTCCAGCGACGTCTCAACGAGGGCAGTGGCCTCGTCAATCAGGTCGTCAACTGCGACAGGCTCGCGTTTCGGCCGGCGGGCGCCCGCTTCGAGCCTCCAAAGGTCGAGCACGGTGCTGACGAGGCGCGTCAAGCGATCGGTCTGCTCCTCGATCGTCTCCAGCAGGTCGCGGCGTGCCGTCTCGGTCAGCACGATCCCCGGCTCGCGCAGGTCTGACACGGCGACCTTGATGGAGGCGAGCGGGGTACGCAGGTCGTGCGCAACTGTGCCGACGAGCGCGGCGCGCCACTCGTCGACCTCCTGGAGGAGGTCCGCCCGCAAGGCCTGGTCGCGCAGCTGGGCACGCTCGATCGCAAGGGCGGCGTGGTTGGTGTAGGTCGCCAGCAGGGCACGATCGTGGACGTCGAGCGCCGGGCCACGAAGAACGAGGAGCCCGACAGGGCGCCCGGCGGCCGCCAACGGAATCTGTCGCAGCAACGCGCCGGCGACGATGCTGCCGGTCAGTGAGGCCGGCGTGCCCGGTGGAGGCAAGATGCGCTCCAGTGACTCGCCTTTGAGCTCGACCCCGTCGGATGCCGTGATCTCGAGGTAGCCCGTCTCCTCCGAAGGCAGCAGCAGCGCCACGGTCTCGAGGTCGAAGGCCTTGCGGACACTCGAGGCGACGACGCCGAGCATCTCTGACACTGGCTTGTCCGCCACGAGCAGATCGGACAGCTCGAGAAGCCGTCGCGAGTCGGCCGCGTTGCGCGCGGCGTCGCCCCGAAGTTGCTGCAGCCGGGAAACGACCCGTGCTACGACCAGGACGACTGCGACGTACACGACGAGCGCGAGCCAGTTCTGGCCGCTACCTACCGCGAGCGTCCCGTACGGTGGGACGAAGGCGACGTCGAGCACGATGAAGCCGAGAACGACGGCGAGGAGCCCGACCCAGGCGCCCCCGATCACCATGGCGCCAACGACGGGCAGGACAAAGACGAGCGCAGCTGCGGCTACGCTCACATGGCTCCGAAACGGGAGCATGGCGGCTGTGGCGGCTCCCATGGACACTACGAGGACGGCCACGCCGGCCCGGAAACGGCGCCAATCGGGAGCTTGCTGCACGCTAGAGAGAGTCTAGGGCCTGGAGTCCGCCCGATCCGTCCCGGCGCCAGCCCGTGGGCCGAGACGGCGTGGTCACGCAGTTTGGGCAGGAGCGAAGATGCCTTCGGGCGGCGATGAGCTTGTCAAGCAACACTTAGGCAGCCCATCTGACCTGTCGCGCCTGGCCCGGGCAGTCGAGTCGACCTCCGCTCCCGAGGCCGGCCCCGGAACCGCTCCCGAGGCCGGCCTCGGTGCTGGGACCGGTGCCGTGGTCCAGGCGCGGGGGCTCACGAAGCGCTTTGGCGATTTCACCGCCGTCGATTCGGTCGACTTCGACATTCAAGCCGGAGAGGCCTTCGGGTTTCTCGGCCCCAACGGGGCAGGCAAGACCTCGACGATGCGGATGATCGCCTGCCTTTCGCCGGTCTCGGGCGGGACCCTGCGTGTTCTGGGACTGGACCCCATGCGCGACGGCTCGCGGATACGGAGCCGGATCGGCCTCGTCCCTCAGGACGACACGCTCGATCTCGAGTTGACCGTGCGGGACAATCTCTATCTTTACGGGCGGTACTTCGGACTCCCGAAAAGACAGCTGCGGGAGCGCGTCGACCAGCTGCTGGAATTCGCCCGGCTCACGGAGCGAGCCGACGATCGCGTGGACCCGCTGTCGGGGGGCATGCGGCGCCGGCTCACCATCGCGCGGGCGCTCGTGTCCTCGCCCGACCTGGTGATCCTGGACGAGCCGACGACAGGTCTCGACCCCCAGGCACGCCACCTTCTCTAGGACCGGCTCTACCGGCTGAAGCGGGAGGGCGTGACGCTTGTGATCACGACGCACTACATGGACGAGGCCGAGCAGCTCTGCGACCGGCTCGTGGTGATGGACGCCGGGCGCATCGCCGCTTCCGGTTCGCCTCGCGAGCTGATCGAGCAGTGGTCCACCCGCGAGGTGGTGGAACTGCGCTTTGAAGCCGAGGGACACGAGACCCACGGCAGAACGTTGGCCGATCTCGCCGAGCGGGTCGAGGTGCTGCCCGACCGGTTGCTCCTCTACACAGACGAGGGCGACGCGACGCTCGATGCTGTGAGGTCTCGCGGCAAGTCGCCGATAGCGGCTTTGGTGAGGCGTTCGACTCTCGAGGACGTCTTCTTGCACCTGACCGGGCGGAGCCTGGTCGATTGAGCCTGCCGACAAGGCCGTCGCGAGATGTGTCGATCCCGCCCTCCAGGAGACGGGTGCCACTTGCGCTGCGGGCGTATCAGTACAGCCTTCTTGCCTACAGGCGAACCTGGAGAGGCTCGCTCACGACGACCTTCCTCTACCCTGTCCTCTATCTCGCCGCCATCGGTGTCGGCCTCGGCCACCTCATCGATCACGGCTCGAGACAGGCAGTCGAGGGCGTGCCCTACATCTGGTTCCTCGCCCCCGGGCTGCTGGCGGGCACGGCGATGCAGATCGGTACGAACGAGTCGACGTTCCCGGTCATGGCCGGGATCAAGTGGCTCAAGACCTATTTCGCCATGCTCGCCACGCCGCTCGAGGTGACAGACGTGCTCTATGGCCACCTTCTCTGGATAGTGACCCGCGTCGCTTTGGCCTCCGGCGTCTTCCTCGCCGTGATGACGGCGTTCCACACCGTGCCTTCGGCGTGGGCGGCGGCCGCGTTCCCGGCCGCGGTCCTCACGGGTGCGGCCTTTGCTGCGCCGGTGATGGCCTTCAGCGCAACTCAGGAGACCGACCAGTCCTTCATCATGCTCTTCCGCTTTGTCATCGTTCCCCTCTTTTTGTTCTCCGGCACGTTCTTTCCGGTAACGCAGTTGCCCGGCTGGTTGCAGGTCGTCGCCCGCTGCACCCCGCTGTACCAAGGCGTGAGCCTTTGCCGCGCTCTAGTGCTCGGCCGTCTCGAAGGTTGGTACGACCTCGGGCATGCCGGGTACCTCGTCTTGATGCTCGTCGCCGGAGTGCTGGCGGCAAGGGCCACCTATCGCCGGAGGCTCGTGCAATGAGGCGGGGGTCATGAGCACCTCCGCTGCACCGGCATTCAGCCTGCCACTTCGGGTCCTCCCACCGCTCGGGCCGGCCCGGGGCCGGGCGCGCCGGCTCGTCGCACGTAACGTCGTCGCTTACCGGCGGGGGTGGATCTTCCTCGTGTCGGGCTTCTTCGAGCCGTTGTTCTACCTGCTCTCGATTGGCCTCGGTCTGAACCATCTCGTGGGCCACCTCGAGCTAAGCGGCCGGTCGATCCCGTACACCGACTACGTCGCTCCGGGCCTTCTCGCCTCCTCGGCGATGAACGGCGCCATCTTCGACTCCACCTTCGGGATCTTCTTCAAGCTCAAGATCGCCAAGACATACGACGCCGTGCTCGCGACGCCGCTCGGGGTTCGCGACGTGGCCATCGGGGAACTGACCTGGTCGCTGATTCGCGGCACCATCTATTCGATCGCGTTCCTCGCGGTGATGGCAGCGCTCGGGTTGGTCGCCTCTTGGTGGGCCGTGCTCTGCCTGCCCGCGGCCATGCTCGTGAGCTTCGCCTTCGGGGGAATGGGGATGTTCGGCACCTGTTACATGCGCAGCTGGCAGGACTTCGACCTGATCTCGCTTGCGATCATGCCGCTGTTCTTGTTCTCGGGGGTGTTCTACCCGCTCTCGCTGTACCCCGAGTGGGTCAGGGTCCTCGTCACCGTCACACCTCTCTACCAAGGCGTCGCCCTTCTACGCGGCCTCGACACTGGTGCGATCGGTCCGGTGCTTCTCGTGCACGCGTGCTACCTGGGCTTTCTCGGCCTGGTCGGCCTGGTAGGCGCCTCGCGCCGGCTCGGGCGGCTGCTGCTCGCTTAGAGGCTGCTCGCTCAGAGGCTGTTCGCTCAGAGGCTGCTCGCGCCGAGGGCGGCTCTGTGCCGCCGAGCCGGCTTCTGCCACCAAGCCCGCGCCCCCGTCGGAGCCGAGTTGCCCGCGCCGGCACGGGCCGGCGCACCGACGAGGGTCGAACGGCTCTTGCTGCTGGTGCGTCCACAGGGCGCTGGTCGCCTCGTTGTGGTCAGGGTGGATGAGCCGACCGATCGGGACGATTGCGACCACGTCGGCCCCGGCGCCCGACAGGGCTGCGGCGGCGCTCTGGGATCGGGCGCCGGAGGTGTAGGTGTCGTCGAGCACGAGCACTCGCCGGCCCGCGACGGAGACGACGGGGCGAAAGCCCCGTGGACTGGCGCGAAGGTGCCAGAGCGTCTCGGCACCCTTGACGATCACCGGCGCCACGCACAGATCGGGCTGTGTGGCGACGGCCGATCTGAGCAGTCCGACGAGTGGGTGCTGCCCGCCCCAGGACGGACGCTGCTCCGAGCTCGACGGGACCGGGACGGCGAGGGTGGCGAGCTCGCCCTCGAGGACCTCTCCGACCAGGCAGCGAAGATGGAGGCCGAAGAAGTCGCCCACGAGACGGGCCAGCGACCCCTGGCGTTCAAGGCGGGCCGTTCGCGATGGAGCGGCCTTGTACCCGACGAGCAGCTCATGCAGCGCTGAGCCGGGGGAGAACAGCGAGATCGGGACGACGGGCGTGAGCTTGGTGCCGAGCTGCCGGCGAACGACACGGCAGCTCCAGCAAGTTCCCAGCCCGCTGGTAGCAGCGCCGCGGCAGACTCCGCAGACACCGAATCCGCCTTGTGCCTTCACACCCGTCGCCGGAACCGGGCAAGGGACAGGGACAAGCACTGGGAGCGGGATGGCGCAATGTGCGATGTCGTCGTTCAGCACGCCGGCGAAGCTAGGCCAAAGGTGCGCGCCGCCGCCGCAAACTGGCAGACCGCTGCCGGCATGGCCGGAATGAAACCCGACTAATGTCATCGCCCAAGCATCACGGCCTGAGCGGCCGGGGACGGTATCGGATCAACGACAGGAGACAAGATATGGCACTTCAGCTGGGCGACGTTGCCCCCGATTTCACGGCTGAGACCACAGAGGGGACAATTAGTTTCCACGACTGGCTGGGCGACCGGTGGGGGATCCTCTTCTCGCACCCGAAGGACTTCACCCCGGTCTGCACGACCGAGCTCGGAGAGGTCTCGCGTCTCAAAGGCGAGTTCGAGAAGCGCAACGCGAAGGTCATCGGTTTGTCGGTCGACTCGCTCGACTCCCACAAGCGCTGGGTGGGAGACATCGCCGATGCCACCGGCTACGCGCTCAACTTCCCGCTCGTCGCCGACTCGGATCGCAAGGTTTCGGACCTCTACGGGATGATCCACCCGAACGCGAGCGACACCTTGACCGTGCGCTCGGTGTTCGTGATCGGCCCGGACAAGAAGGTGAAGCTGACGATCACCTACCCTGCGAGCACGGGGCGCAACTTCGAGGAGATCCTCCGGGTGCTCGAGTCGTTGCAGCTCACGGCAGGCTATTCGGTGGCGACGCCCGTGAACTGGCACGAGGGCGAAGACGTCATCATCGTCCCGGCCGTGAGCGACGAGGACGCCAAGGTGAAGTTCCCGAAGGGATTCCGGGCGGTAAAGCCCTACCTGCGTTACACACCTCAGCCCGACCTCTAGGACAGGCTCGAATCCGCACAAGGCCGCCCGCCTCAGTGTGGGCGGCCTTGCTGTGCCAGCCCTCTGGCACCCGCGGCCCGATACGCTCTGCAAGATGCCCGCGATCTCGCGCACAACGCTTCGCTGGCGGGATCTTGCGCTTCGCTGGCGGGATCGTCTGGTGGCCCTCTCGGTTCTCGACCAGGACGCCTGCCTCTATCTGCTGGCGGCGATGCTCGCGTTCGGCACGATCCTGCTCGGGGAGAGCGCCGACTATCGCCAGTGGGCAGAGATGGCGGTCGGCCCCTATGTCGTCGGGGCAGCCCTGTGCTGGGCGGTGGCACGGCACCGCTCGCGTCGGCCGGATGAGGCGGGGGCGGCAAACCGGCGCGACCGCCTGCGAAACGGTGTCATTCTCGGGCTCCTCGTGACGGTCATGCTTGTCCCACTCAGCGTCGAGGTGGTGCTCCGTGCCGAGCACCATCCCGGTGACGAGGTGCAGAACGAGGTGGTGGTCATAGAGACCTGCGCCGATCGGGTGGTGCACCACCAGCAGTGCTACCTGTCGAACCCCAAGACGATAGGCACATCGGTCACGAGCCAGTCGGAGGACTCCTTCTTCCCCTACCTACCGGGCATGATCCCCTTCGGCCTCATCAACGCCACCTCTGGGCCGGCCGAGCTCAAGGACGCGAGGATCCCACTGACCGGGTTCTCGCTGATCGTGATCACCGGGGCGCTGCTCATAGCGGAGGTCCCCTCCCGGCGGCGCTGGCGCCTGTTCCAAGTGGTCGTCGTCCTGCCGAGCGGAGCCCTGCCGATGGTCACGGGCGGCGACGACCTCCCGGTGATCGCCTTGTTGGTCCTCGGACTGGCGCTGGCGACCCGGCGAAGACCGGTCTGGTCAGGGCTGGCGATGGGACTCGCCGGCACCTTGAAGTTCACTGCCTGGCCGCTTTTGATCCTGCTGGCGCTGGGCGAGTATGACCGGCGGGGCCGCCGCGCGATATTGCGGTACTCGCTCGCCGTCGCGGCGGTTGTCGTCCCAGTTCTCGGTATCGGCATCGGCTCGAACTGGCATGCTTTTGTCACCAACGCCATCAAGTTCCCGCTCGGGCTGACGAAGGTGAAGTCGCCGGCGGCGAGCCCGCTCCTCGGCCAGGAGCTGGTCGTGCTGTTCCCATCGGTCAAGCCGGAGCTGATCTCCCTCCTCGGGTTCATAGGCCTCGCGACCGTCGCCTACGGGCTTCGGCGGTGGCCACCCTCGAGCCCTCAGAGCGCGGCTGGTTTCAGCGGTCTCGCCATGCTGCTGGCAACGCTGCTCGCGCCGGCCACCCGCTTCGGGTACCTCATCTACCCGCTCGACTTGTTGACCTGCGCCGTCCTGCTCACCCCGCTCGTCGCGGGTGTCAGGGCCAGGGGCGGGCCGAGGACGGAGCTGGAGGCTCAGGACGCGTCCGGAACCTCGAACAGCCTGAGCGTGAGCCCCATCACAGCAGAGGTCTGACCGTCACCTGCCAGGGCAGGCGAGATCGCGGGATTGACGGGCGTCACCAGCACTCCGACCTCCCACTCATAGCCGTCGGACGCGGCCCGCTGGGCGAGGAGCTCGCTCCCGGCGTTCGGCAAAGGGTAGGTCCCGAGCAGCGACCAACGCGCCCGCTTCAGCTCTGTCCTGTAGAACTCGAGGAGCTGGCCGGAGGTGGTGCTGATCTGGAGCTTGATGGCGCGGTCGTACTGATCGACGTCGGCGTCCTGAGTCGTCGTGCCCATTATCCGCGCCCCGTTCGGCACGACGAGCGCTGCGAGGATGTCGGGAGGAGGTGTGCCCCCGCTCGAGATGCGCTGGAGGACCCCTGACGCGTCGATCGCCGAGAGGCTCACGCCCGGCACGGGCGTCGCCAGGCCGCTGACGGTCGCCGGCGCCGGCTGCCCGCTGCCCACGAGGGCGACGGCAAATCCGCCGAAGGTCACCACGGCCGCGCATGCGAGCACCACGAGCGCGGGCCGGAGTGACGGGGGCCGAGTCCGGCCCGGGCGCGCCGACTTGAGCTCATCGGCCCCTTGCAACTCGAGGTCCGGCGGCGTCGTCACGGAGCGGCCCTTTCTACAGGCGTCGTTTCGGGCTTTGCGTTCATCACTTGCGTCACCAGCAAGTTTAGTTTGGCCACGGCCAGCTGCGGCCGCCGAGTCCTCGCGGACTCGCAGGTCGGGCCGCCCTCAGCGGGTAGATTTAGGCTATGTCTGCAGTCGATCCCGTGCTCGCCGGACGGACTGCCGAGCTGGGCGAGGTGCTCCCCGAGAACCCGGCTCGCGCCCTCATCCCGCCCCCGACCTCGGAGGTCGAGGGCATCTTGTCGACTCTCAGCGCGCGGCGGGCCGACGGTGATCTCGATCTGGTGCGACGGGCACACGCCTTCGCGACCAAGGCCCACGAAGGTCAGCGCAGGCTGTCAGGTGAGCCCTACATCACCCACCCGGTCGCAGTGGCGACCATCATCGCCGATCTCGGTCTGGACGCCGTGAGCGCTGCCGCGGCGTTGCTTCACGACGCCGTGGAGGACACAGGAGTCACCCTGGCCCAGATCGAGGAGGAGTTCGGCCCGGCGGTCGCGGGGATCGTGGACGGCGTGACGAAGTTGGACCGGCTCCGTTTCGACTCGAAAGAGGCGCAGCAGGCCGCCACGATGCGCAAGATGCTCGTCGCCATGGCGAGTGACTGGCGCGTGCTCGTCATCAAGTTGGCCGACCGGCTGCACAACATGCGGACCTTGTCGGTGATGCCCGAGTGGAAGCAGCGCCGGACTGCAGAAGAGACCCGGGACATCTACGCGCCCTTGGCGCACCGCCTGGGCATCCAGGAGGTCAAATGGCAGCTGGAGGATCTCGCCTTCGAGACCCTTCATCCGAAACGGTTCGCCGAGATCGCCCAGATGGTCGCCACGCGCGCTCCACGGCGCGAGGTCGAGCTCGCCGAGGTCCTTGCCGTCGTGCGCTCCCGGCTTGCCGCGGCCGGGATCGAAGCGGAGGTCACCGGGCGCCCGAAGAACCTGTGGAGCATCTACGAGAAGATGGTCGTGCGGGGCAAGGAGTTCGACGAGATCCACGACCTGGTGGCGATCCGTGTGATCGTGACCGCCGAGAAGGACTGCTGGGCGGCTCTCGGGACGGTGCACGCCCTCTGGCCTCCGGTGCAGGGACGGTTCAAGGACTACATCAACTCTCCGAAGTTCAACCTTTACCAGTCCCTGCACACCACTGTCGTCGGTCCCCGCGTGAAGCCCCTCGAGATCCAGATCCGCACCCAAGAGATGCACCGCCGGGCGGAGTTCGGGATCGCCGCCCACTGGGGATACAAAGAGGCTGCCGGTGGCAAGCCCGGGGGCATCGGCAAGCCCCCGATCCAGCGCGGCGCCCGCTCGACCGACGAGATCGCGTGGCTGCAGCGGATCGTCGACTGGGAGCGTGAGACCCCGGATCCGGTGGAGTTCCTGGAGACGCTCAAGGTCGACCTCGAGCAGGACGAGGTGTACGTCTTCACGCCGAAGGGCCTGATCCTGACCTTGCCGGCGGGCGCGACCCCGGTCGACTTCGCCTATGCGATCCACACCGAGGTCGGCCACCGTTGCGTCGGCGCCCGGGTCAACGGGCGCCTGCTCCCACTCGACTCGAAACTCCACTCCGGCGACACGGTCGAGATCGTCACCTCCAAGACGGCTTCGGCCGGCCCCTCGCGCGACTGGCTGCAGATCGCCACCTCGCCGCGGGCGCGCAACAAGATCCGGCAGTGGTTCTCCCGGGAACGCCGCGAAGACGCGATCGAGACCGGCCGCGAAGAACTGGCGAGGGCGCTCCGGCGAGGCGGCCTACCGGTCCAGAAGCTGCAGAACTCACCGACCCTGGTCGCCGTGGCGACCTCGATGGGCTATTCCGATCTCGACTCGCTCCATGCCGCCCTGGGCGAGGGGCACATCTCGGGCCAGGCGCTCGTGCAGCGCATCGAACGAGAGCTTCGCGGGGGCGAGGGCGAGGAGCAGCTGCCCTCGACCGCCTTGCAGCCCCGGCGCACCTCTCGCCGTCGGGTATCGACGGGGATCTACGTCGAGGGCCTTGACGATGTCATGGTCCGCCTGTCGCGCTGCTGCACCCCGGTGCCGGGAGATCGCGTCATCGGCTTTGTCACTCGCGGCCGCGGCGTTTCGGTGCACCGTGAGGACTGCGCCAACGCGATCGCCCTTGCGGCCGACGAGAAGGAACGGCTGATAGAGGTGGAGTGGGACGAGGATCGCACGGGCGTCTTCGTGGCTGCGATCGAGGTCAAGGCACTGGACCGGACGCGGCTGCTGGCCGACGTCGCCAAGGTGATGTCCGAGCACCACGTGAGCATCATCTCCTCGTCGACCCACACGACGCCCGATAGGGTGAGCCGCATGCGCTTCGAATTCGAGCTCGCGGACCCAGAGCATCTCGACTCGCTCCTGGAGAACCTCCGCATGCTCGACAGCGTCTATGACGCCTACCGCCTCGTTCCGGGGAGGAACGACGCGCCCGCGCCGACCGCCCGGTGAACAGCTTCCAGTCCCCCAAGGGGACCCAGGACATCCTCCCTCCGCAAAGCGCGCGCTGGGCCGAGCTCGTGGGGCGCTTTGCAGCCTTGGCGCAAAGGTCGGGCTTCGGCCTGGTCGTGAGCCCGGGATTCGAGGATGCGGAGGTGTTCCGCCGCAGCGCGGGCGACTCGTCCGACGTGGTGACAAAGGAGATGTACGAGTTCAAGGACCGGGGCGGGCGCGACCTGGCGCTTCGTCCCGAGGGCACGGCCTCGGTCGTGCGTGCCTATGTCCAGCACTCCCCGGTGGCTCCGTTCAAGGCCTGGTACGCCGCCCCCATGTTTCGCTACGAGCGCCCGCAGGCGGGGCGCTTTCGCCAGCACCACCAGCTTGGCGTCGAGATCCTCGGCACCGATGACCCCATGGCCGATGTGGAGGTGATCTCGCTGCTGGCCGGGCTGTACGCCGACCTCGGCTTGTCGTCACTGCGGCTGCGGGTCAACTCTCTTGGCGATGCGAAATGTGCTCCGGGCTATCGCGAGCAGCTGGCGGCTCATCTCGCGGCCCACGCGGATGAGCTCTGCGACGAGCACCGCTACAAGTGGGCCGCCAACCCGCTGCGGATCCTCGACTGCAAGCGACCCGAATGCCGGAAGGTGAGCGCGGGGGCTCCGAGGTTGCGTGACGTCCTTTGCGAAGACTGCCGCCGCCACTTCGCCGAGGTGCTCGGTGGCCTCGACCGGCTGGCGATCGCCTATGAGGAGGACGACTTCCTGGTCCGGGGACTCGACTACTACACGCGCACGACCTTCGAGTACGGGTCGGACGCCGTGGAGGGGGTCGGCGGTGGTGGCCGCTATGACGGGCTCGTCGCCGCCCTCGGCGGCCCGGAGGTCTCCGGTGTGGGTTTCGGGGCGGGCATCGAGAGGATCCTGCTCGCGTGCGACGCCGACGGCGCGCTCTCGGCCGGTGACCTGCGGCTCAGTCCGGCACTCGACGTCTTTGTCGTCGACACCAGTGACACGGGCGTCGCCCTCGAGCTGTGCAGGGATCTCCGCGGGGCCGGTCTGGCCGTCGACCGGGCGTTCGACGGGCGTTCGATGAAGGCCCAGCTGAGAGCGGCGGACCGCTCGGGTGCCAGAGTGGCATGCATCGTCGGCGTGGACGATCTCGCCGACGGGCTCGTCACCGTCCGTGTGCTTCGCGGCCCGGACGCGCGAAGCCAGGAGAAGGTGGCGCGCGAAGCCCTTGCGGGACGCCTTTATGAGATCACGAGGTCAACATGAGCTTCACCACCGATGTGGGGTTGGTCCCGGCCGGGATGCGTACGGCCTATTGCGGCGCCTTGCGGTCAGAAGACGCAGGCAGGAGCGTCAGCGTCTGTGGCTGGGTGGCGCGCCGGCGTGAGCACGGCGAGCACCTCGCCTTCGTCGACCTGCGCGATCACACCGGGATCATCCAGTGCGTCGTCGACGGGGCCAGCGACCTCCGGTCCGAGCAGGTGCTGCGGGTGACGGGCACGGTGCGGGCCCGCCCGGAGGGCACCGTGAACACCGCCCTTTCCACCGGTGAGGTCGAGCTGGGCGACTGCGTGGTCGAGATCCTCTCGACGGCGGAGCCTCCGCCGTTCTCTCTCGACGTCCGCTCGGAGACCGACGAGGCGGTGCGGCTTCGATACCGCTACCTGGACCTGCGGACCGACCGCATGCAACGCAACTTGCGCTTGCGGGCGCAGGTGAACAGCGCCTTGCGCACTGCCATGGAGCGCCAGGGCTTCGTCGAGGTCGAGACGCCGATGCTGTGGACGCCGACGCCCGAGGGGGCACGCGAGTTCGCGATCCCGTCCCGGCTGCAGCACGGCTCGTTCTACGTGCTGCCGCAAAGCCCCCAGATCGCGAAACAGCTGCTGATGGTGGGCGGGATCGATCGCTACTACCAGATCGCGCGCTGCATGAGGGACGAGGACCTGCGGGCGGACCGCCAGTTCGAGTTCACCCAGCTCGACATCGAAGCGTCCTTCGTGGGCCAGGCCGATGTTCACCGTTTCGTGAGCGAGGCGGTGATCGAGGCGACGACCGCGGTCAGCGGCGAGCGGCCGCCGGAGATCGTGACGATGAACTGGAACGAGGCTCTGGACAGGTTCGGGACTGACAAGCCGGACCTGCGCTTCGCGATGGAGCTGGTCGATCTCGGCGAGGCCGTCGCCGGCACCGAGTTCAAGGCGTTCAGCGGCGCCGAGGCCGTTCGGGCCATCCGCGTGGTGGGCGGGGGGGACTGGAGCCGGAGCCGCCTCGACTCGCTCGTGGACCGTGCCCGCCAGCTCGGCGCCGCCGGCTTGGTGTGGACGCGCGTGCTGGCCGGAGGTGCCCTGGAATCGCCGGTGGCGAAGTTCCTCACCGAGGCAGAGCAGGGCCGGATCGTGTCCGCCACCTCGGCCGAACCGGGCGACCTGGTCCTCATCGTTGCCGGCGAGCGGGTGCTGGCGTGCAAGGTGCTGGGTCAGCTCCGCCTCGAGCTGGGCCAGCCGGCCGTGAGCGAGCGGCCCTACCGTTTCTGCTGGATCACCGAGTTCCCCCTCTTCGAGGGCATCGACGACGAGGGACACTTGATCGCTGCGCACCATCCGTTCACGATGCCGCACCCCGACGACGTCGACCTGCTGGAGAGCGACCCCTTGGCTGTCCGTTCGCAGAGTTATGACCTGGTCTTGAACGGCTGGGAGCTCGGGTCGGGGAGCATCCGTATTCACCGGGCCGACATCCAACGGCGCGTCTTCAAGGCCCTCGGGATCTCGGACGCGGAAGCGGAGACCCGTTTCGGGTTCCTTCTCGGAGCGTTCCGTTACGGCGCCCCACCTCACGGCGGGTTCGCGGTCGGCCTCGACCGGCTTGTGGCGCTGCTGGCCGGTGAGGACAACATCCGTGAGGTGATCGCCTACCCGAAGACCCAGTCGGGGGCCGATCTCATGTCGGGCGCGCCCCGACCCATCACGGCCAGCCAGCTCTCCGAGCTCGGGATCCGGATCGTCTCACCCGTGCCTGCCGGGCAGGGTGCGCCCGGGTCGGGCAGACCGAGCGCCTCCGGCACTCCGGCCGTGTCGCCCCTGCCGGGTGGACCGGCCCCGAGCGGAGCGTGACGCCGAGCCCGCCCAGCCGAGCGGGCAGCAACCGCCCGCCCGACCTGTTCGACCTCGCCGTCGAAGAGGAGCTCACGACCCGGGCGCCGCTTGCCGCCCGGCTGCGCCCGACCAGCTTGGACGAGGTCGTCGGCCAGCGCCACCTTCTCGGGCCCGGCGCGCCGCTTCGTGCCCTCGTAGAGGACGACCGGCTGAGCTCGGCGGTGTTCTTCGGACCTCCCGGGACGGGCAAGACGACTGTGGCCCGCCTCCTCGCCGAGCACACAGCGCGCCGTTTCCGGGCCCTCTCCGCCGTCGACGCCGGCGTAAAGGACGTGCGAAACGAGCTCGACGAGGCTCGCCGGGCGCTCGGTGCCGAGGGCCGGGGGACGATCCTGTTCCTGGACGAGGTCCACCGTTTCAACAAGGCGCAGCAGGACGCCCTCCTGCACGGTGTCGAGGAAGGCCTCGTCGTCCTGGTCGGCGCTACGACCGAGAACCCGTTCTTCGCTCTGAACGCCCCGCTGCTCAGCCGTTCGACGCTCTGGCGCTTCGAGGCGCTGACGCCGGCGGACCTCCGCGAGCTCGCCGAGCGTGCCCTGCGGGTCGAGGGCTTCGTGGCCGATCAGGACGCGCTTTGCCGCCTCGTGGATCTGGCCGAAGGCGACGCCCGGGCCGTCCTCACGACCCTGGAGGTGGCGATGGCCCTCGCCCGTGCCCGAGCTCGCAGTCGGGAAACGGCGCCCAGCGCCGGGTCGGACCTGTTGCCCACGATCACGATGGACGACATCGAGGGCGCTCGAGAGACACGGGCTTTCCGCCACGGGCGCGAGGAGCACTACGACCTCATCTCGGCCCTGATCAAGAGCGTGCGCGGGTCCGATCCCGACGCCGGGCTGTACTGGATGGCGCGTCTCATCGAGGCCGGCGAGGACCCGCGTTATGTGGCCCGCCGCCTCGTGATCCTCGCCAGCGAGGACGTCGGCATGGCCGATCCGCACGCCCTCGGCGTCGCGACCGCGGCCGCCCAGGCCGTCGAGTTCGTCGGGCTTCCGGAGGCGGGCCTCAACCTGGCCCAGGCTGTGGTGCACCTCTCGCTCGCACCGAAGTCGAACCGGGTTGCGCTCGGATGGTGGGCGGCACAGGGCGATGTGCGCGACCGTCCGCTCGGGGCGGTTCCGCCGGAGCTGCGCGACTCTCATTACCGAGGTGCCGGGGCGCTCGGGCACGGTGTGGGCTACGAGTATCCTCACGATGACCCGCGAGGGTTCGTCGAAGCTGTGTACCTGCCCGAAGGGCTCACCGGGCGCCGTTACTACGAACCGTCTGAACACGGTGCCGAGAAGGGGCTCGCCGAGCGCTGGAGGGCACGGCGGGGCGAGAGGGAGCCACGGGGCGAGATGGGGCCACCGGGCCAGGCGGAGAAAGAGGAGCGAGGCGAGAGGTGAACGCCGATCAGTTGCGCGACACGTTCACGCAGTTCTTCGTGGAACGTGGCCACCTCGCGCTCCCCGCCGCAAGCCTCGTGCCGAACGACCCGTCGATGCTGTTCACGATCGCGGGCATGGTCCAGTTCAAGCCATACTTCCTCGCCGAGTCCCCGCCTCCGGGCCCGCGGGCGACCACCGTGCAACCCTGCGTGCGAACCGTCGACATCGACGTGATCGGTACCACGTCGCGCCATGTGACGTTCTTCGAGATGCTCGGGAACTTCAGTTTCGGCGACTACTTCAAGGATCTGGCGATCGCCTATGCCTGGGAGCTGTTCACCGAGCGCCTCGGACTCGACCCCGAGCAACTCTGGGTCACCGTCCATGTCTCCGACGACGAGGCCGAAGGGCTGTGGCACGACATCCCTGGATTGCTCCCCGGCCGGCTGCAGCGGCTCGACGAGGACAACTTCTGGAAGATGGGCGAGACGGGCCCCTGCGGCCCCTGCTCGGAGATCTTCTTCGACCGGGGACCTCAGTACGGGCCGGGCGGCGGGCCGGCGCAGGGGGGCGATCGCTACGTCGAGCTCTGGAACCTCGTGTTCATGCAGTACGACCGTCACGCTGACGGCTCACTGTCGGAGCTTCCCCAGAAGAACATCGACACCGGGGCCGGTCTCGACCGGATTCTCACCCAGATCCAAGGAGTCGAGTCGGTCTTCGACACCGACCTCGTCGCACCCATCCTCGAGGCCGTGTCGGCTTGCACCGGGCGGGTCTACGGGGCGAGCGAGGAGAGCGACGTCGGCCTTCGTATCGTGGCGGACCACGCCCGCACTTTCACGTTCCTCATCGCAGATGGGGTCTTCCCCTCCAACGAGAGCCGCGGTTATGTCCTTCGCCGCCTCATCCGCAGAGCCGTGCTCGTAGCGCATCGCCTCGGTGCCAAGGACCTCGTCACTCCCGGCGTCATCGACGTCGTGACCGAGGGCATGGGCGGCGCCTACCCGAAGCTGCGGCGCGACCGGGAGCTCATAAAGCGCATCGCCGTGCACGAGGAGGAGGCGTTCTTGCGGACGCTGCGGTCCGGGACGGCGCTGCTCGAGGCCGAGCTCGCGACAGGGCCGTCCTCGCTCAGCGGAGGCGTCGCTTTCCTGCTTCACGACACCTACGGCTTCCTGATCGATCTGACCGAGGAGATCGCCCGCGAGCGCGGGGTCGAGGTGGACCGCCGTGGCTTCGACATGGCGATGGAAGAGCAGCGGCGCCGCGCCCGCGAGGCAGGCCGGGCGGGAGTCGTGGGGGCTTCTGGAGTGGAAGAGGTTGCCGCGGCGTGGAGCGACATACGCTTCGAGTTCGGTCCGACGCAGTTTCTCGGGTACCAGCAGGCCGAAGTCGAGGCGCGGGTGCTCGCTGTCCTCCCGAGCTCGGTCGAGCACTCTTTCGCCAACGTCGACGGTGAGCGGGCACCTGCAGATGCGGAGCTGATCGAGGTTTTCCTCGACCGGACACCCTTTTACGCCGAGGGTGGCGGCCAAGTGGGAGACACCGGTTCGATCACGACCGCCACCGGTCGTGTCCGAGTGCTGGACACGACGTCGGTCGTCGAGGGCCTGACGCGTCACCTCGGCTACCTCGTCGAGGGATCCATCGAGATCGGTCAAGAGGCCGTAGCGGCCATCGACCGCGAGCGTCGGGAGTCGATCAAGCGCAATCACACGGGGACCCACCTGCTTCACTGGGCGTTGCGACAAGTGCTCGGCGACCACGTGCGCCAGCAGGGCTCGCTAGTCGCGCCGGACCGCTTGCGGTTCGACTTCAGCCATTTCGGGCCGATGTCCGAGGAGGAGATCGCTCGCGTGGAGGATCTCGTGAACAGCGAGATCCTGCGAAACGAGCCCGTGCGCACCTACGAGACGAGCCGCAAGGAAGCCGAGGGAGCGGGGGCCATGGCGTTCTTCGGCGAGAAGTACGGGGAGGTCGTGCGTGTTGTCGAAGCCGGTCACGACTCGGTCGAGCTGTGCGGCGGCACCCATGTGAGCGCTTTGGGCACGATCGGCCCGCTGCAGATCGTCTCGGAGGCCTCGATCGGTTCCAACACGCGCCGTATCGAGGCGGTGACGGGCGAGGCATCGCTCGCACGCCTCCGCTTTCTCGAGCACACGGTCGAGGAGACAGCGCAGCGCCTGCGCTCTCAAGCCTCCGATCTGCCCTCTGCGGTCGACCGGTTGCTCGCCAACCAGCGCACGCTCGAGGAGCAGTTGCGGGCCCTGCGCTCGGAACAGTTGCGCCGCGAGGCCGACGAGCTGGCCGCCGGTTCGGACGGTTCGGCTGTAGTCGCGGGAGGTGCGGGCCGGCGAGTGGTCGGGCGGCGGGACGGGCTGGAGGCAGGGGAGTTGCGTGACCTGGCGATCGCGGTCCGAGATCATCCTGGGGTTGGGGCGGTCGGCCTTGTCGGCATCACCGGCCCTGAGCGCGTTTCGGTCGTGGTGGCAGCGCGGAAAGACTCTGGAATCGACGCCCGATCGGCTGCCGTCCTGGCGGGGGCAGCGGTGGGGGGTGGGGGTGGCGGCACGCCGGAGCTTGCGACCGCCGGCGGCCGGGACGTGGGTGGAATTGGCGAAGCGATACGGAAGCTTGGCGAAGCACTGGGCCCCGAGCCGGGCGAGCCCAAGGCTGGCGGCCGGGCATCGGCTTGACCGGCTTGACGGGCGGTCAGAGCGACCCGGAGCTGAATGAGACCGGGCCAGCGCCGGGACGGCGCGTGATCGGCATCGACCTCGGGCAACGCCGCATCGGGATGTCGCTGAGCGACTCGCGTCGGGTGCTCGCGAGCCCGCACTCGGTGATCGCGCGCAGCGGCGAGCAGGGTGCAGATCACCGGGCCGTCGCGGCTCTGGTCTCGGAGCTCGGCGCCGGCCTCGTCGTGGTCGGGCTTCCTCTGTCGCTCTCGGGCCACTCGGGCCCCGCGGCCCGGGCGGCGATGGCCGAGGCTGCCGCGCTGCAAAGCGAGCTCGACGTTCCGGTCGTGCTGCATGATGAGCGCCTGACGACCGTCGAGGCCGCCCGCCGCCGGCGCTTGCCGTCCGATCCCGGGAGAGGCCGCGCTGGCGAGCGAGGCCGCCCACGAGGGCGGCAAGGGCGCCGATCCCAAGCGGGCGCCGCTGGGGACGACAGGGTCGGGATCGACGCAGTGGCTGCGACGGTCCTTCTGCAGTCGTGGTTGGACCAGCAACGGGGCGAGTCGTGAGCAAGTCCATCGACCCCCCCGAGCTGTCCGAACTTGCTCAGATGTCAGCTGGTACCCGTCCAAAGGCCCTCTGGCCCGCTCCGACGACTGCGATCGTGGGCGTGGTCGGCTTTCCGGTCAGCCACTCGCTCTCGCCCCGGTTGCACAACGCGGCCTACGCCGTGATGGGTCTGGACTGGTGTTACCACGCCTTCGAGGTGCCTCCGGGGTCGCTGGACACGGCAGTGGTCGGCGCGGCGGCACTGGGCTTGCGTGGCCTCTCGGTGACCATGCCCCACAAGGAGGCAGCGGCCCGAGTGGCGACCCGCCATTCGCGACAAGTCCGGCGACTGGGGGCCGCGAACACGCTGATCTTCCTGGGCACAGCCATTCGTGCAGAGAGCTGTGACGGAGATGGCTTGCTCGATGATCTGCGACAGGGCGCGGGTTTCGATCCCGCCGGTCGCCGTTGTGGGGTGATCGGCGCAGGCGGCGCAGGTAGGGCAGTCGTGCTGGCACTGGCCGAAGCGGGTGCGGCGGAGATCGTCGTGGTCAACAGGACAGCCGCCCGGGCGTGGCGCGCGGTCGCACTGGCGCCCAGGGTCGTCCACGTCGGGCGCCCGGAGGATCTTCGGGGGATGGACTTGGTGGTTCAAGCGACGCCCGCGGGGATGCCCGAGGCCCGCAGTGTCCCGGAAGTCTCACCTGCCCGGTTGACCCGGTCTCTTGGGCCAGCCGGCTCAGGCACAGCCCACCGATCAGACCAGCCGGTAGGGCCTCAGGACCCGAGCCGCTCAGCTGGGCAACCAGGTTCCCGACCGCCCGAGTCCGGCGCAGATCGAGGTGGGGTCATCGCCGGCGTCGACCCTTCGTGGTTCGGGGCGGGCCAGCTCGTGGTGGACCTTGTTTATGACCCGCCTGTCACCCCGTTCCTGATCGAGGCCGAGCGTCAGGGTGCGACCGTGCGCAGCGGCCTGGGCATGCTCGTGCACCAGGCCGCCCGCCAGATCAGGTTCTGGACCGGTGCGCAGCCGCCCCTCGAGGTGATGTGGGCGGTGGTCCGTGGGCACGGCGACCGGAGTGAGGAGCCGACTGGCTACTCCTAGAAGACACGACGACTGCTACTCGTGAGCCGAACAGCTACTGCTCGTGAGCCAACGGCCTCGGCGGGCCGAACCGGCAAGATCAGCGCCCCAGCATGCGGCTTGGAGCGCGGAGACTCCCATGCCGAGGCAGGCGAGGCCGGGTCCGCAGGGCGCTGCAGAGAGTTCCGAGGTCGTCAAGGTTATCCTTGGGCATCATGGCGGTTCATTCCCCGAGCGTGCCGGCTCGGTGGAGCCATCGCAGAGAAAGGCACCCGGCTTGGGAGGCGGTGCGCCACTGCGACTTCATCCTGATCGGCAGCGCCGTCGTGCTCTCGCTGATCGGCGCGGTCATGGTCTATTCGGCGACGCGTGTCGAGCAGATAGATGCCGGAGGAGATCCGAAGTTCTATCTGAAGCGCCAGCTCGCCTGGCTTGCGATAGGCCTCGTCGTGATGATCGTGGTCGCCTTGGTCGACTATCACTGGCTCGAGCAATGGGCGTACGTGCTCTACGGCCTCGTCGTCCTGTCGCTCATGGCGGTGCTGACTCACTTCGGCCACGTTTCCCTGGGAGCGCAACGATGGTTCGCCCTGGGACCCCTCGAGATCCAACCCTCGGAGTTCGCGGCGCTGGCGCTGATCGTCGTCGTGGCGGTCTACTGCAGTCGCCAAGAAACGATGTTCCCCAGGAACATCGTCGTGGTGCTCGCCCTCGCCGCGGTACCTATCCTGCTCGTCTACAAGCAGCCGGACCTTGGGACCGCGCTGATCATGAGCGTCGTGCTGACGGTCATGATCGTGACCTCGGGCGTGCGACTCAGGTATCTGGGCGCTCTCGCCGTTGTGGCTCTCATGGGCTTGGTGGTGGGGATTCATTTCAGGCTGATCCATGCCTACGAGCTCGGTCGCCTGCAGTCGTTCTTCCACCAGAACACTCAGACCAGTGGAGCCAACTACAACTTGGCGCAGTCGATACTGGCCATCGCCTCGGGCGGAGCCTTCGGCACCGGTATCTTTCACGGCGCGGCAACGAACGGGGGATTCGTCCCGGCTCAACAGACCGACTTCATCTTCTCGGCCGTGGGTGAGCAGCTCGGATTCGCCGGAGGAGTGCTGGTCATAGCCCTGTTCGGGGTGATCGCGTTCCGACTGTTGCGCGCCGCACAGATCGCCAGGGATCCTCTCGGCAGGATGCTGTGTTCAGGAGCGCTCGCACTGCTGGCGTTCTCGGTCTTCCAGAATGTGGGCATGACCATCGGCCTCATCCCCATCGCCGGAATTCCGCTCCCGTTCGTAAGCTACGGTGGCTCCGCCATGATCGTGTTTTTCGCTACGGTCGGGCTCGTCGTCAATGTCGAAATGCGCAGGTCGATCAGGCGATGAGTCCGATGAGCACCGAAGGAGAGGCTGTCGGCGTCGGCGCCGGCCTCGCAGAGATGGCTGGTAGCAACGGCGACGTCGCGGCTCTGGCGGGCGGCGAGACCTTGACGACGGCGCTCGCGGGTTCGATCTCTGAGGTCAATGCTCCTGAACGGCCCGATGAGGCGGCAGGGGACTCACGGGTGCAGGACGAGCCCGCGACGGCGGACGAGCTCGCGACGGCGAACGAGCCCGCCAAGCCGGCAGAGCCGGTCGCGCCGGCAGAGCCCGCCGAGCCGGCAGCTGTGGACGCACCCGTCGTGGCCGACGACCTCGAGGCGCCGCCGGTGCCGGAAGGCGGTGCCGGACACGGAGGCGGTGCCGGACACGGAGGCGGTGCCGGACACGGAGGCGGTGCCGGACACGGAGGCGGTGCCGGACACGGAGGCGGTGCCGGACACGGAGGCGGTGCCGGACCTGTTTGCCACGCCCGTGGACATGACACAGATGTTGTTCGTCGACGTCGTGCTCATGCTGCCGGCCACTCACCCCGTCGTCGTGCTGCAGGAGGCGGACGCCCCGTTCCGCGAGCTACGGATCCCGGTCGGGGGAGCCGAAGGCATCGCGATCGCCTACGCGGCGAGAGGAGTGGCGACCCCAAAGCCGCTCACGCACGAGCTGTTCGCTCGCGTGTTCGAGGAATTCGGCATGTCGCTCGACGTCGTGCGCATCACCGAGGTCCGCGGGAGCTCGTTCAGTGCCGAGATGGTCCTCTCCGGCCCTCAAGGGGTACGACTGATCGAATGCCGGCCATCGGACGGGATCGCTCTCGCACTGCGTCAGCGCCTGCCGGTGCCGATCATGGCGGCGCTGGCCGTGCTGTCGATCGCCGGCACCGATCCCTTGGGAGCAAACTAGGCGAGCGGCCCACCAGGCGGGTAGCCACTCTGGCCCCCCGCCGACAGCCTGGCGCCCGAGGCAGTCTGCGACCGGCTGGTCCCAGCAGTCACAGCTGCACCGTCGGGATCAGGAGCTGCTCTAGCAGCGCCAAGAGCGAGCTGTCGCGTCCGCCTCGCCCGATGGAGGGGTCCGACCGGGACCCCCGCTGGACTGGCACCTTCGTCAGAGATGCGCATCAGCAGAGCCACGAGGACGTAGTTCGCCAGCAGCGAAGAGCCGCCGTAGCCGATGAAGGGCAACGACACGCCGGTGAGGGGGAGAAGACGCACCACCCCGGCCATGATGAAGAAGGACTGGAACCCGAGGATGGCGGTGAAGCCGACAGCTGCGAGTTGCGAGAACTCGGAGCGGGCACGTATCGCAGCTCGGAGCCCGGCTCCGACCAAGAGCAAGAAGCCAATGACCACCGCTGTGGTGCCGAGCAGTCCCAGCTCCTCGCCGATCGCCGCGAAGATGAAGTCGCTGTAGGCGACGGGAATGTTGTACGGAGTGCCGAGGCCGAGACCAGACCCGGTCAGACCGCCCCGGCCGAGTGCGAGCTCTCCGACGACGGTCTGGTAGCCGTACGAGCTGTAGTGCGACCAGGGATTGATCCAGGCGCTCACGCGCTGGTCGATCAAGGCCTTCGCGAACGGCAGGTGCGCGGCCAGGAACGTGCCCGCCACGAAGGCGACGAGCCCACCGACGACGTAAGTCCAACGGCCCGTCGCCACCCACAACATGGCGATGAACATCACGAAGAGCAGCAATGAGAAGCCGATGTCGTGCTCGAAGAGGATCACCATGATCGACACGACCCATGCGACAGCGATCGGACCTAGGGGACGCAGGTCGAGCAACAGGCGGTTGCCGACGCGGCGCGTCGAGAGCGAGAGCATCTCCCGTTTCTCGACGAAATAGGAGGCGAAGAAGATCACTAGCAGGAGCTTCGCGATCTCAACGGGCTGAAAGGTGATCGGTCCGAGCCGGATCCACAGCTTCACTCCGTTCAGCTCGGCCTCGGGGGTCCTGCCGAGATAAGGAAAGAGCGGCAGGACGAGGAGAGCGAGCGCCGCGAACATGAGCATGTAGCGGTAGCGCTCGAGGTCACGCGACCGGCGGACGAGCAGCAGCGTGAGGACATATGCGACGACCCCGAGGACGGTCCAGACCGCCTGGTAGTGCCAGGGCGCATCCGCTGCCATCTGCGCCGACACGTCGAGGCGGTAGATCATCACAAAACCGATTCCGTTCATCATCAAGACGATGGGCATGATGACCGGGTCCGCCTCCGGGGCGAGGAAACGGTTGGCGAGGTGGACGACGAGAGCCAAAGCCGCGGCTATGCCGATGAATTCCAAGGCGTTTCCAGGCAAGGTGTTGTAGGTGCCGAGCGACGCGAGCAGGTACGCGAACGTGAGTACGACAACAGCGACGAGGAGCAGGCCGAGCTCGCTCCGGCGCCGTTGTCTGACCCTCGGGGCGATTGCGAGGGGCTGCACGACTTCACGGTAGCGTCTGGGTCGTGAAAGCCGACGTCACAGCACCCGAGAGTCTTCTCACGAGCCCCGACCGCTTTCTCAATCGTGAGTTGTCCTGGTTGGACTTTGCCGATCGCCTCGTGGACCTTGCCGCAGACACGTCGCTCCCGCTCCTCGAACGGGTGAAGTTCCTCGCCATCCTCTCCTCAGGACTCGACGAGTTCTTCCAGGTACGTGTCGGCGGGCTCAAGGACCATGTGGCCGCCGGCCTCCGTGCCAGATCGGCGGACGGGCGAACTGCCTCGCAGCAGCTCCGTGACATCCGCGCGAAGTGCGTGCGCCTGCAGGCGCGAAGCGACGAGGTGTTCGAGTCTTCTCTCGTGCCCAGCCTCGCCAAGGCCGGCCTCTACCTCGCGAGCATCGACGAGCTCGACGACGGCGAGAAGGCCCGGCTGCTCGGGGTTTTCGAGAAGGAGATCTTCCCGGTCCTCACGCCGCTGGCGGTGGACCCCGGCCACCCCTTCCCCTACATCTCGAACCTGTCTTTGAACCTCGCAGTGCTTGTCGTCGATCCAAGCAGCCGCGAGCAGCGATTTGCGAGAGTAAAGGTTCCGCCCCTGTTGCCCCGTTTCGTCCCGGTCAACGGTGGTTCGCGCTTTGTGGCCCTCGAGCAGCTAATCGCCGCGAACCTGCCCAGGCTCTTCCCGCACATGGAGATCGGGCCGTATCACGCCTTCCGAGTGACGCGCAATGCCGATCTCGACCTCGAGGAGAGCGAGGCTGACGATCTCCTCGCCGCCGTGGAGACGGAGCTGCGGCGGCGGCGCTTCGGCCGCGCCGTGAGGCTCGAAGTCGACCGGGACACCCCCCAGGGTGTTCGGGAGCTGCTCCTGGCCGAGCTCGAGCTCGGGGTGGACGATGTCTACGAGAGCTCTGCCCCCCTTGGTCTGGGCCAGCTTTGGGCAGTGCATGCGATCGACAGGCCCGATCTCCACGAGCCGCCCTGGGTGCCGATGACCCAACCCCGCCTCGCCACGGCCGGAGACGGCCCCGTCGACCTCTTCGCCGTGCTGCGCGAACGGGACGTGCTCGTTCACCACCCCTACGACTCGTTCACCACCTCGGTCGAGGCGTTCATCACCCAGGCTGCCGACGATCCGAACGTGCTCGCGATCAAACAGACGCTGTACCGCACCTCCGAAGACACGGCGATCGTCTCCGCGCTCGTGCGTGCAGCCGAGCAGGGCAAGCAGGTCGCGGCGCTCGTCGAGGTCAAGGCCCGTTTCGACGAGCAGGCGAACATCCTCTGGGCACGGCAGCTGGAACGGGCGGGCGTCCATGTCGTCTATGGCCTCGTGGGGCTGAAGACCCACTCGAAGATCATCCTCGTCGTCCGACGCGAGGAGGACGGGCTGAGGCGCTACTGCCACATCGGGACGGGCAACTACAACTCCGAGACGGCCAAGGTATACGAGGATCTCGGACTGTTCACAACCGATGCGGCCATAGGTGAGGACCTGACCGATCTGTTCAACTACCTGACCGGCTACGGCCGGCCTGGCACCTACCGCCGCATAGTGGTGGCTCCCCACGGCATGCGCCCCTGGGTCCTCAGCCAGATAGCCGAAGAAGCGGCGGCTGGCGAGTCGGGTCGGATCACAATCAAGGTGAACGGGCTGACCGACCCGGAGGTCGTCGACGCCCTGTACGCCGCCTCGAAGGACGGTGTCCGGATAGACCTCATCGTGAGAGGCCTCTGCTGCCTCCGGCCAGGCGTGCCGGGATTGTCCGACCGGATCACCGTGCGCTCGATAATCGGCCGGTTCCTGGAGCACTCCCGCATCTTCCGCTTCGGCGACCCCGGCGGTGACCGCCAGGTCCGCTACACGATCGGCTCTGGCGACCTGATGGAGCGGAACCTGGACCGCAGGATCGAGGTCCTGGTGCCGGTTCTCGACACGGAGCTGCAGGCCCGCTTGGAAGAGACGATCGGGCTCAACCTCGCCGACGACTCGAATGCTTGGCTGCTCGGCCCGAACGGCGACTGGAAACGGGCGCTGCCGGTCGTGGGCCTCAGCGCGCAGCGACGGCTTCAAGAGCTCGCGCTCGAGCGCGCCCGCAGACGCCGTTCGCCCGAGAAGCTCAGCTGAGCTCCGGCCGTGCGGATTGCTGCGCTGGACCTCGGCAGCAACTCGTTCCATCTCCTGGTGGTCGAGACCCGGCCAGACGGCAGTTTCTTGCCGCTCGCCCGCGAGAAGGAGATGTTGCGACTGGGCGATGTCGTCGCACGGGAAGGCCGCCTGACCGAAGACGCCATCGAGGCGGCCATCGACACGGTCCGGCGGTTCAGGACGATCGCAGACGTGCAGCATTCCGACGAGGTCGTCGCCATGGCCACTGCAGCGATGCGCCAGGCCGCCAACGGGCCCGAGGCCGCCGAACGGATCGAAGCGGCCACCGGTGTCAAGATCCAGGTTGTCAGCGGGATCCGCGAGGCGCAGCTGATATTCGACGCTGTGCGGGGGAGCGTGCTCATCGACCCGAGCCCGGCCCTTTGCGCGGATCTCGGTGGTGGGAGTCTCGAGCTCTCGGTCGGTGACCGGTTCGGCCTCACGTACGCGGCGAGCCTTCACCTCGGCGTCGGAAGGCTCACGACCGAGTTCGTGCGCACGGACCCGCCGAGCAGGAAGGACCGTGCGCGACTGAGAGAGCAGATCTCCAAGTCGCTCGACGAAGTGCTCGAGGACGTCGTCGCCTGCGGGCCGAAGCTGTTGGTCGGGACCTCGGGCACGCTCTGCGCTCTGGCCCGAGGCGCGGCCGCGATGCGCGACGGCAACGTGCCGTATTCTGTCAATCAGCTGACGGTAACTGCCCGTGAGCTCGCCGCACTGGGAGAGGTCATCTACGAACTGCCGAGCTGCGAACGCGCCCGGCTTCCTGGCATCGACGCCCGGCGGGCAGAGCTCCTGCCGGCAGGTGCCGCCGTTGCCGAGGTGCTCATGGAGCGAACGGGGATGCGCGAGCTGACCGTGTCGGAGTGGGGGCTCCGGGAGGGGATCGTCATCTCGACCATCTCGAAGCACGACCGCGTGGAGTTCAGCAACGACCCACGGGCGATCCGACGGGCCTCGGTGATGTCCTTGTGCCTCAGATCGAGGTGGCCCGAGGCTCATTCCCGCCAGGTCGCGCGGCTGGCGATCGAGCTGTTCGACTCGACCGTCACTTTGCACGGGCTGGACGCCGAGGACAGGGAGCTTCTCGAGCTCGGCGCACTGCTTCACGACATAGGCGAGCACGTGAGCCGCGACGGGCACGCCCGCCACAGCGCCTATCTCATAGAGAATGGCGACCTGCGGGGATTCTCGCCTGTGGAGATCAAGATGCTGTCGTGCCTCGGGCGCTACCACGTGAGGGGACGGCCGCGTGAGTCCTTCCAAGCCTGGGAGGGCCTGGAGCGCAAGGATCGCGATCGGGTGACGAAGCTGCTCTCCATGCTGCGCATCGCAGACGGGCTCGACGCCTCGCACGACTCGGTCGTCGGCCATGTCGGTGTCGAGCTCAGTCGGGCGGCGGTCGAGATCATTGTCAGCGCGAGAGGCGACGCCGAGCTCGAACGGTGGATGCTGCAGCGCAAGAAGATGCTGTTCCAGGAGCTGTTCGAGCTCCCGATCAGCTTTGAGGTGGTGCCGACTGGGCCGGAGGAGATGCAGGTCCTGGGGTCCGAGGAGGCTGGTCTGGCTTGACGGACGGCTCCTTGCCGGCCGGCGAGTCGCCTCCGGCGAGGGGCTCGCTCGTCCTGGTCATGCCCTCGAGAGCGTCCCGGCGCTCTCTGAGACCCGCGCCACGCCGCACCCGAAGGGACAGGTAGGAACCGGCACCGACAGGGATCGGCAGCCAGAAGTTGAACAGGCGCCAGGAGATCACACCCAGCCACGCGATTGCGGCAGGCACGCCGAAGCCGGTCAGGGAGGTCGCGGCTACCGCCTCGACGATGCCGAGGCCGCCCGGAGTGAGCGGGACTGAAGCGAGGACGTTGGCCACGCCATAGGCGACGAAGAGGTCGATGGGTCTGGTGAGGTGACCGTAGGCTGCGATGAAAGCCCAGAGCGAGGCGGCGTCGAAGAGCCAGTTGGCCGCTGCCCAGGAGACTGCGTCCCGGAGCAGGTGCCGGTCTGAGCCCAGTGTCCTCAACCGGTTGGCGAGACTCTGGACGAGCCTCTCCATCTGCTCCTCGGTGACCCAGGGGACCCGCCTGGCAAGAAAGCGCAATGCCCGGGTGGCATGAGCCTCGCCCCGCGTGAGCAAGAGAACGAGGGCGCCGAAGGCGGTGAGCAGCACGGCACCGACGACGGCGACGGTGACGTAGGCGCTGTTGAAGCCGTGGAGCGGGATCGAGATCACAAGGGCCATCCAGAGCATGGCGTTGAGGACGACGGCCGACCCGATCCCCTGGGTCGCCAGCGCGAAACCCGCATCGGCGCCACTTACGCCGTTCGAGGTGAGCAGCCTGTAGCCGAGGCCGGTGCCCCCGGCGGTGCCGCCAGGGATCACATGGCTCACTGCGAGCGTGGACAGGTCTATACGGAGCACCTTTGAGAACGACGGCCCGTCTTTCGGCAGCACGGACTGGGTCAGGCGCCCATAGGCGGCGAGCGCTCCCGCCTCGAGGACGAAGCCGACGAGGAGCCACACGACATTGACGCGACCGAGCTGGCTCAGCGATGAACGTGCCTTGGAGTGAAGGAAACTCGGGATGAGGACGTACTCGACGACGAGGAGGAGGACGAAGAAAGTCAGGCCGTGCCGCAGTGGCCCGGGTATCCATCCGAGAAGATTGCGACGATGGTCCGGCGAGCTCTTGCCGGCTCTTTGGCCGTCGGGCTCAGGCGGGTCGGCCATCCCGTCCATGCTTGCAGGCGCGACCGGCGAAGTGGGCGAACCTTGTGCGAAGGGCAGGTTCCGCGCAGGAAAAGCAAGGCGCGCCGAGCGCCCCGGGCCGATGTCAGCGTGTCAGGATCACCCTTTGGCCGCCGTGCATGGAGTTGACTTGTGACGATGGCCGAGCAGACAGGGCGCCCGGAGCTCGATCCCGCCAAGCAAAAGCGCGTGCACGACCGTCAGGTGGCTCGAGTCGCCTTCATCGTCACGAGCGTCGTGGTCGTGACCGGCATCGGCGTCGCTTTGTTGTGGCGCCTTCGCGTCATCGTCCTGCTGATCGTCGTCTCGCTGTTCATCGGCTCGCTCTTGCATCCCATCGTCAGCTTCGTGGAGCGCCGGGGGATCCGCCGGGGAATGGCGACGGCCTTGGTGTTCTTCGTATCGGCCGCATTCTCGGCAGCGGTGATCTACCTGTTCGTGCATCCTGTCTACACATCCGCCTCCAACTTCGCCAAGGAGCTGCCGAGCCTCGTCCGTCAGGCCCAGCACGGCAGGGGACAGATCGGGCACCTCATCAAACGCCTGCATCTGGTGAGCTACGTCAAGAAGAACGTCCCCAAGCTCCAGACCCTGATCACCGGTCTCGGCCGTCCTGCCCTCGCCGTCGGCAAGACGGTCGTGAGTGGCATCGTCGCCCTTGCGACCGTTGGTGTGCTGACGTTCTTCATCCTGCTCGAGATGCCGAAGATGGTTCGCGGCGTGCTCGAGGGGATGCGGCCGGAGCGGTCGATTCGTGTCCGCAAGATGCTGGAAGACGTAGGCAGTGCCGTGGCCGGCTACATGCTGGGCAACCTCGCTACTTCGATGATCGCCGGCGTGGTCGTCTTCGCGACGCTGCGGGTGATGGACGTACCTTACGCCGGAGTGCTCGCCATCTGGGTGGGTGTCGTCGACTTCCTCCCGCTAGTGGGCGGGCTCCTGGCGGGAGTGCCGACCGTCGGCGTCGCCCTGTTGCACTCGCTGCTTGCAGGCCTGGTGACACTTGCCGTCTTCCTCGTCTACCAGCAGATCGAGAACCACATCCTCAATCCGATCGTGATGAGCCGGACAGTGCGCCTGAACCCCCTTTGGGTGCTGCTGGCAATCCTGATGGGCGTCGAGCTGGGCGACATCGTCGGGTCCACTTTCGGCGGCCTCGTCGGGGCGCTGCTGGCTGTTCCCACCGCGAGCGCCATCCAGGTGATCGCGAAGGACCTGTGGGCCGAGCACCACGCCGTCGAGCCGGAAGACGCTCCGGAGTCCTCGCAGCCAGCCGGCGTCGCTCCCTGACGGTTTCCCCCTAGGCTGCAGGGGTGCGCGTCCTTGTTGTGCTGCCTACTTACAACGAAGCTGCCACAATCGAGAACGTCCTGGTTCGGGTACGGGCGGCGCTGCCGGACGCCTCGATACTCGTCGTCGACGACGGTAGCCCTGACGGGACGGCCAAGATCGTCATGGACGTCGGTGAGCGATCGGGCAACGTGGAGGTTCTGTCCCGGCCCGCAAAGCTCGGCCTCGGGAGCGCCTATCGCGACGGGTTCCGGTGGGGTCTCGAGCGAGGCTACGAGGCTTTCGTCGAGATGGACTCGGACTTCTCCCACGACCCGGGCGCCCTTCCCAGCCTCGTCGCCCCACTTGGCGAGGGGTACGAGGTGTGCATCGGTTCACGGTATGTGCACGGCGGTTCGATACCGAACTGGAGCCTGCCGCGTCGGATGCTCTCGCGGGGCGGCAACATCTACGCGGATCTCATGCTCGGCCTTGACGTGAGGGACTCGACTGCTGGTTTCCGCGCATACGCGGCGAGCGTCCTCGAGCGCATCGACCTGCGCTCGGTCCGGGCGGAGAGCTACGGCTTCCAAATCGAGATGACCTACCGCGCGACGGAGGTGGGCGCGAGGATCCTGGAGGTGCCGATCCGTTTCGTGGACCGGGAGCTCGGGACCTCCAAGATGTCCACCTACACTGTGGTCGAGGCCTTGTTTCTCGTCACGCGGTGGGGTGCGCAGCGGGTCCTCGACCGGCTTCGAGGCGTTAGGGCTGCGCGGAGCGCGCCGTCGTTGAATTCGTTCAGGTGAGAAAGGGCGGCATGCGAGCCCCCGCCGGCGGATCGAGGGTGCCAATCGATGCAGGTGAGGGCCCCGTCGTAGTCCTGGTTCATGGTCAGCCGGGCGCGGGAGGGGACTGGGTGGCGCTTGCGAAGCTCTTGTCGGCGGACCATCGGGTGCTCGCGCCGGACCGGCCAGGTTGGGGATCGGACCCTCGCCCGGCGATGGGCATGGCGGCGAACGCGGAAGCGTTGCAGGACTTGCTCGAAGGCGTCGAGGCGCAAAGCCCCCTGACTGTCGTCGGCCACTCTTTCGGCGGAGGCGTTGCGCTAGAGCTCGCCTTGACGCATCCCGAGCGCGTCGGCGCCCTCGTGCTGGTCGGCTCGATCGGCGTCGCCGGGGCGTTGTCGGGGTTCGATCGCCTGCTCGTCGTGCCGATGATAGGAGAAGGCATCCTCCGGGCCGGGGTTGCCGCTCTCCGGCGCGCTTTGATCACGGCCACGCGCTATTCGCAGCGCCATCCTGACGCCCGAGTCGCGAAGAAGGTGCTGGTGCTTCCCACCTTGCAGGCGGCGATCGGAAGCGACGGACGCCCGATGGTCGGCAGGTCGAGGCAAAGCTTCCTCGTCGAGCAGCGGGCGCTCCTGGCCGAGACGCCGGAGCTGGAGCGTGCGCTCGGACGAATCGCGGTTCCGACAGCGGTTGTGACCGGGGCGTCGGACCGCATCGTGCCCGTCTCCGCGGCGCGGTCGCTCGCAGGGCGCGTACCGGGCGCAGAGCTTGTCGTCATGGCCGGTGGCCACCTGCTCCCGTTCGACCAGCCGGAGAAGGTCGCCGAGATCGTGCATCGCTACTCGGCGCTCGCCTCCGGCGTCAAGGACGGACGGCAGCGGCGAGAAACGCCTGAAGCTTGAGCTGGGTCTCGGCCAGTTCTGCCGCAGGGTCGGAATCGGCGACGATGCCCACCCCGGCGAATAGCCTCGCCGAGCATCCCGCCACTATTGCCGAGCGGATCCCGAGGTACCACTCGCCGTCGCCTCGGGCGTCGATCCAGCCGACCGGGCCTGCATAGCGGTCCCGGTCGATCTCCTCGAGCTTGGCGAGGTAGTCGAGTGCCAGGTCAACCGGTGTCCCCGCCACAGCAGGAGTGGGATGAAGCAGAGCGACGAGCTCGAGCACGCTCGGGTAGTCGCCATCGCGCTCGGCGAGAGCGCCGGTGACCAGGGTGCTCAGATGGCTCACATTGCGCAACTCGAGAATCGCCGGCTCGTCGGGGACATCGAGCCGCTCGACCACAGGGGCCAGCGCCGACGCGATCGCGTCGACCACGACCCGGTGCTCGGAACGCTCCTTGGCAGATGCCAGGAGTGTCGCCTCGGCCCTGCGGTCGGCGTCCGGGTCCCCACTGCGCGCCGCTGTCCCCGCGAGGGGTTGCGAGGCGACCCGGGCACCGTTCCGACGGATGAGGAGCTCGGGCGTCGCTCCGATGAAGCCGTCGATGGCAAAGGCGGCACACGACGGATGAAGCGCCCGGAGGCGCCCGAGGAGGTCGGCCTGACGAAACGGCCGGTTCGCGTGAACGGTCACCTCGCGGGCGAGGACGACCTTGTCGAGGCGCCCGCTGGCGATCTCGGCCAGCGCAGCGCCGACCCGGTTCAAGAAGTCCTGATGTGGCCGAGCCGATGCGAGCCGGAACTCGTCAGGCGGTGCGGACGTACCCTCATGTGTGGACGTGACCATCTCCGGGAGCCCAGCGGACATCTCGGCGAGCAGCTCATCGACACGATCCGGCGATCCGACGACCAGCGCCGTAGGCGAGTGCCCGGCCGCGGCGATGACTGTCAGCTCGGGGACCACGAGCTCAGCGTCGGCCCGTCGGTCGAAGCGAAGCGCTCCGAGCGCGAGGGGAACGGGCGCCGGGCTCGGCGGCCCTGCAGCGGGAGAGATGGCTCTCAGAGCTGCCAGCGCACGCGCGAGGCTGGACGGGTCCGTCAGGCCGCCGGCAAGCTCGAGGGCAGCTGCCGTCCCGAAACCGAGAACCATCAGCCCGTCGCGCTCGATGACTCGTCCTGTCTCGTGCGCGTGCCTTCGCAACCGAGCCAGGGCACCCGCCTCGATCGGGTACGTGGCATAGCAGAGTCGGGGTGCTCGGCGGCTCACCGCTCCGCCCTCTCAGGGGACCGGGTGGCTGTCACGCATTGCGCGATGCCACCGCTTAAGGGATGGTGCCTGACGTCGGTGAAGCCGGCGTCGGCGAGCAGGCGGACGAATTCCGGGAACGAGGGGAGATATGCGACCGAGCGGGGCAGGTAGCGGTACGCCGCCCCGTCGGACAACAGTGCCCCGAGCACCGGCACGACATGGGTGAACCAGGCACGATGTCCAAGGCTGAGCAGTCGGTTCGGCGGCTCGCCGACCTCGAGCAGTGCCAGTCTGCCACCAGGGCGAAGGACGCGACCGATCTCTCTTGTGACTTCGCTCAGGTCGGCGAAGTTGCGGACGGCGAACCCGCTCACGACGGCGTCTGCGGCTCCGGTCCCGAAGGGCAGGGCCACGGCATCGGCCTGGATCAAGGGCGCCCCGCCTGCGCGGGCGGCGGTGAGCATCCCTAGGGAGAGATCGATCCCTACCGCCCGGTGGCCCTTGCGGCGCAGGCTGCGGGCGAGGTCACCGGTCCCGCACCCGACGTCGAGGACTACCGAGGCGGGGGAGAGTCGCAAAAGATCGATCGTCCGGCGCCGCCAAGGCCCGTCCAGCCCAAAGGTCATCAGGCAATTGACAAGGTCGTAACGCGGCGCGATGGCGTCGAACATCGATCGCACGAGGGCTCGCTTGTCCTGGCCCTCGGGCAAGGGCGCCGAGGCGTCGAAGACAAAGCCCTGCGCCAGGCCATTGTTGGTGGCTTTGATCACGGGCTCGCTACCAGGTAAGACCTGCGACCTCGCGCATGGCCGTCTCGAATTCCTCGTCCCCGAGGGTGCTCCGCGCCGACAGGATCAGGTTGGCGTCGTCGCCGACGCGCCGCCGCAACGGCCCGTCGTCGTTGTCGATGGCATCGGCGATCATCTTGGCCACGACGTCCGGGCCAGGGCGGGCGCCGCCTTGCATCTTGCTCGCCACCTGGGTCAGCTGAGCCTCGAGCTCGTCGTAGGCGGCCGGCGCCTCGGCGGGCCTGTACACCTTCATGCCTGGGCCGATGAAGCCGGGCTCGACGATGACCACCCGCACGCCGAAGTGGGCCAGTTCGACATGCAGGGCCTCCGAGATGGCCTCCAGGGCGTGCTTGGTGGCCGAGTAGTAGCCATCGAGGGGTCGCGCGACCCGCCCGGCCACCGAGGAGACATTGACCACGACGCCTGAATGGCGTTCGCGCATGCCGGGGACGAAAGCCTGGATCAAGCGAACCGGTCCGAAGACGTTCGTCTCGAACATCTGCTGGACGTGTTCCATCGCGACGTGCTCGATCGGACCGTCGAAGGAGATAGCGGCATTGTTCACGAGGGCATCGACCCAGCCGAGCTCGCGGCGGACTGCGCCCACTGACATCGCGTCAGTCACATCCAGGTGAAGCCGGCCTGCCACGTCGAGGTCGTCGAGCGTGCCCAGGTCCCGGGCGGTGGCGATGACCTCGTGCCCGCGGGCGGCGAGCAACGCCGAGGTGGCCTTGCCGACGCCGGCTCCGGCTCCGGTGACGAGTACTCGCATGTCAGTCACTCTAGCGGCGCGATCTCCGGGCGCTCTGGGACGGCGGCTTCGCCGAGCGATGTTGACAGCGGTTCAGTCACATCTGCCCGATTTCGTCGTGTCGGCGACCACTGTCCCTTGGCAAGGCCGTACCACGTCCAGTGAGAAGGCAAAGTTTACCCAGAGTTCACTTTGAGGGAATCACGCGGACAGCTTCAGTTCACTCAGTCATCCTACTGTCATCTGAAACGGACGCCAGGGCCACGCTCGCGTCGCGCGGCGAGGCCTACTGGGGAACCGATGGACAGGGCAGAGACCAACTACAGAGGACTGCACGGAGGTAGAGACTCATATGAAGATGAAAAGGACCGTTCGGCTTGCGCTCGGCACCACAGCGGTCGTCATCTCGGCCATCTCACTGGCGGCGATGTCGGTCATCCCGGGCGCGGGCGCCGAGGCACGCGGCGCCGACCCGTACCTCGCGGCCGACATGCAGCTGAGCACGGCCGCGACCATCGGCGGCGCGGGGTCGACCTTCGCCGCACCCTTGGAGAATGCCGCACAGGCTCTCTACACGGCCCACAATCCGAATGCCACGATCAACGGCTACCAGGCGGTCGGCTCGGGCACGGGCGAGGCGGACGTCATCAAGAAGCTAGTCAACTGGGGCGGCACTGACGTGCCCATGGCCCAGGCCGACATCAACAAGAACGAGCCTGCCGGCGACCAGTACACGACGTCCGAGTTCTTGCAGATCCCGATCGGCCTCGGAGGGGTAGCGATTCCTTTCAACATTCCCGGCCTCAAGGTCAAGTCGCTCGTCTTCAACGCGACCGTGCTCGCCAACATCTACCTGGGCAAGGTCTTTTATTGGAACTCCGCCGCCATCCAGGGCCTGAACCCGAAGGTCAAGCTGCCGCACGACAGGATCATTGTCGTCGCCCGTGGGGACTCATCGGGTACGACGTACATCTTCACGAACTTCCTGCACGCTGCCGCTCCGACGGTGTGGACGACCGTGCCCGCAAAGACCCCGCTCTCGCTGCCTACTTTCGGCATCGCGGGAAGCGGGAACGCCGGTGTCGCCTCTGACATCGAGAACACGCCCTACGCGATCGGCTATGTCGAGTACTCCTACCTGCTCCTCAACCCGAACCTGATCAAGGGAGTCGGGGCGATCGTGAACAAGTCGGGCGACGCCGTCCTGCCCTCGGTCGAGGGCGTCTCTCTCGCCGCGGCCGCCAGGCCGGCGATCTCACCGACGGGCTTCTCGATTGTCTACCAGTGGGGCTCCAAGACGTACCCGATTGCCGGCTACACGTGGGCAGTCATCTGGAAGTCCCAGACTAACGATGCCGTGGGGACCCTTCTCGTGAAGTACCTCGACTGGCTGTCGCACTCGGGCGCGGTGAACGGGACGACCGCTGGACAGGACGTCGCCGCCCTGCAGGGCTACGTCCCGCTTCCCACCAACATTCAGGCGCTGGCACGCAGCACGCTGCTGAAATGCACGGGTTCGCACAACCAGGTGCTGCTGACCACCAACGGTTCGTAAGCCACAGACTTGTTGCAATAATCCCAAAGCGAGACACGGCTGAGTGAACAGTAAGGCTGAGGTTTGACGACCACTCCTCCCTTAGCAGTCTCTAGTCCAGGGATGCCGGATCCGCTCTTGGCCGAGAGGGGGAAACTCTTCTCGGTCAAGAGCGATTGGGCGTATTTGCTCATCCTCTACGGCGTCTCCGGTCTGTTCGCGCTGATCTGCGTGGTCTTCCTGATCAGTGTCATCGTCTCCTCGGTCCCCGCCTGGCGCCACTCGGGTCTGTCGATCCTCTACGGCAGAACTTGGAGTCAGGCGACAGACTCCTTCGGCGCCCTTCCCATCATCGCCGGCACCTTGCTGACGACGGCCATCGCGCTCGTCCTCGCAATCCCGATCGGGATCGGATCTGCACTTGCGATAGTGCACGTGCTTCCTGGCAGGGCCCGAATCTTCGCCTCGTCACTCGTGGAGCTTCTCGCCGCAGTGCCGAGCGTCGTGTACGGACTCTGGGGCCTGTTGGTTCTCGCCCCCTGGTTCGAGAAGACCGTGGAACCTGACCTGGCCGACATAACAAATGGCCACTGGCCCTTCAACCCTCCCTTCGAGGGCGTCGGGGTGCTGCTCGCCGGCTGCGTGCTGTTCGTCATGATCCTGCCGATGATCGTGGCGCTTTCGAGAGACGCGATCGCGGTCGTTCCCAACGACCAGTTCGAAGGGGCACTCAGCATCGGCGCCACGAAGTGGCAGGTGCTGTCGAGGGTCGTCCTGCCCGCGGCACGAACGGGCATCGTTGGCGCCGTGACGCTAGCGACTGCACGGGCTCTTGGCGAGACGGTGGCTGTCGCCATGGTCATCGGTCTGAACCCGCTCTTCCCGCACTCGCTGCTCTCGACGGCCTCCACGCTCGCCTCGACGATCGCACTCCAGTTCCAGGACGCGACGCCGCTGCAAGTCGCCGCCCTTGGTGCCCTTGCGGTGATCTTGATGGCTATGACCGCGATCGTGAACTGGATCGGCCGTCGGCTCATCCAGCGTTCGGGAGCACAGGCACAGTTCGGATGATGTCCACAACGATCGAAGGGGTACCGCCAGATCCGATGCTCGAGCGGCGCGAGCTGATCCAGCAAGTGGCGCACAAGACGCTGAAGCGGCGCATGCTCAGGTCCCAGGTGGTGGTCGGGCTCTGCGGCTTCGCCCTCCTCCTCGCGCTGATACCCCTCTTCGCGATCTTGTTCTCGCTCGTGCAAAAGGGTCTCCGCTGGTGGAGCATCGACTTCTTCACGGAGAGCCCGCAGTTCCCGTCACTTCTCTATCCCGACGACATCGGGGGAATCGCCAACGCGCTCATCGGGTCGCTCGTCATCGATACCCTGGCGGCAGTGATCGCGATCCCGATCGGCGTCGTCACGGGGCTTTTCCTGGCCGAGTCGGATGGACAGCTCGCCAACGCGTTGCGAATGACAGCCGAGATCATGACCGGGCTGCCCTCGATCCTGCTCGGCATCTTCGCGTATCAGATGCTAGTGATCGGGTTTCACGAATGGGGCATAAAGCTGCCGGGCATAGGCTTCGCGGGAATCGCCGGGAGCTTCGCGCTCGGCATTCTCATGGTCCCGATCATCATCAAGGCCTCTGAGAACGCATTGCGAAGCGTGCCCTTCACGATCCGAGAAGCCGCTCTCGCACTCGGGGCCCGCAACGGAGTTGTCTCGCGCAAGGTGGTGATACCGACTGCACTCCCCGGTCTCATCACCGCGGTGCTCCTGGCCCTGTCCCGGGCAGTGGGCGAGACGGCACCCATCCTGTGGGTGATCGGCGCGTCGACCATCGTCACCTGGAACCCGATGCACGAGATGGCCTCGATGCCGCTGCAGATCTTCCAGTCGTCCACCTCTCCGTACACTTCGCTGCGAGCGGAGACCTGGGGGATCGCCCTTACGCTGGTGATCATCGTTCTGTTCCTTAATTTGGGTAGCCGCCTTCTCGCGGCGTGGCTCCGAAGAGAGAGGCGGTAGCTGTGGACCCGAGCACCATGGTCCCCGTGTTGGTGACCCAGACGCCAAGCCAGGATGGCGACGTGCGGTCGGGCCCGGTCGCGATGCGGCTGGAGGACGTGGCCGTGTCGTTCAGCGGGCGCACGGCGATACGCGACGCGACCTTCGACGTCCCGAAGAACAAGGTCACGGCCCTCATCGGTCCCTCGGGTTCTGGCAAGACGACCCTGTTGCGAGCCATCAACCGGTTGCACGATCTCACCAAGGGAGCTGTCGTGACCGGCAAGCTGATGCTGGGGGACACCGACATCTACAGGGGTGAGATTCCCCCGACTCTGTTGCGAACCCGTGTTGGAATGGTCTTCCAAAGGCCTAACCCGTTTCCCACGATGTCGATCTACGAGAACGTCGTCTCAGGCCTGAAGTTCAACGGGATACACAAGAAATCAGTTCTCGACGAAGCTGCCGAGTCCTCTCTCGTCGCGGCTGCTCTCTGGGACTCGGTCGTGGACCGGCTGAAAGCTCACGCCTCGACGCTTTCCGGGGGCGAGCAGCAACGCTTGTGTATCGCACGGGCACTCGCCGTGGAGCCCGAGGTCCTCTTGATGGATGAGCCGACCTCCTCCCTCGACCCGATCTCGACGCGGCTCATCGAGGAGCTCCTCGGTGAGCTCAAGTCCCGTGTCACGATCATCATCGTCACGCACAACATGCAACAGGCAGCGCGTGTGTCGGACCTATGCGCCTTCTTCCTGATGGGTGAGGACAGGGCCGGAGAACAGATCGAGGTGGCGCCCACGAGGAAGTTGTTCTCGGAACCGGACGACCAAAGGACCTTGGACTACATCCAGGGCCGCTTCGGCTGAGGACGACGCCGGGCGCGGAGGACCTCCGCTCGGGTCGTGAGCGGGAGCCGCCGACCCCCCGGAGGTCACGACCGGGCCGAGAGGACATCGGCCAAGGCCGAGAGGAAACGGTCGTTCTCTGAGGCCGTGCCGATGGTGACGCGCAGGCAGCCTTCGAGCCCTGGCCAGTCCGAGACGTCGCGGACCAGCACCGAGTGATCGAGCAGGCCCTTCCAGACGGCGGAGCCATCTTGTGATCCGGCACGGAACAGGATGAAGTTGGCGTCGGACGGCCACACGTCGACGGGAAGGTCCCCGAGGGCGGTCGCGACCCGTCCTCGTTCCTCGACGGTGGCCGCCACGCGGGCGCGCATCTCGCTCTCGAAGCCGAGGGCCAGGCAACCCGCGGCCTGTTTCAACGCGTCGAGATGGTACGGAAGCGCCACATTCGACAGCGAGGCCACCACGCCCGGGTCGGCGATGGCATAGCCGAGGCGCAGGCCTGCCAGCGCCCAGGTCTTCGAGAAGGTGCGCAGCACGACAAGGCGGGGGTCGAAGTCGAGCAACTCGAGTGCGGACGACGGGGCGAATTGCCCGTAAGCCTCGTCGACGACGAGGATCCCCGGCACGAGAGCCAGGACGGCCCGGATGGTCTCTATCGCCTCGACACCACCGGTCGGGTTGTTCGGCGAGCAGAGGAAGGTGACAGCAGGGGCGGCCGGTCCGTACAGTTCGACCGAAGCCGTGACCGTCCGGGCGACTTCGGCGAGCTCGACTTTGAAGGCGTCGTCCCGCCCGCCTGCGACCACCGGTGTCCCGGTGAGCCTGGCGATATGGGAGTGCAGGGCGTAGGTCGGCTCGAACAGCATCGCGGGCCTGTTCGAGCCACCGTAGGCGAGCAGGAGGCACTGGATCGCCTCGTTCGAGCCGTTGGCGCAGAACACCTGCTCGGCTGAGACCCCATGGTGGGTTGCGAGCGCCGTCCGCAGCGCCACGGCTTCACGATCGGGGTAGCGATGCAGCGGGATCGAGCGCAGCTCGTCGGCAAGCGCCTCGACAAAGGCCTGCGGAGGAGGCTCTGGCGACTCGTTCGTGTTGAGGCGGACGTCGACCTCCACCTGAGGCGAGTGGTAGCCGGGCCGCAGGGCGACTTCCCGCCGGGGCTCGCCGGGGGCGGGGCCGCCGGTCCCGTCTCGGCTCATGTGCCTTCCTGCTCCTCGGGCTCCGAGCGCAGGACAACCGACCGGGCGTGGGCGGGAAGCCCTTCCGCGTTCGCGATCGCGGCAACGTAAGGCGCGACGCGACTGAGCGCGCGGCGGTCCGCGGAGATCACGTGCACCCTGCGGAGGAAGTCCTCCACGCCGAGCGCGCTCGAATACCGCGCGGACCGGAAGGTCGGCAGCGTGTGACTCGGCCCGGCGAGGTAATCGCCGAGCGATGCGGGCGCGTACGGACCGACAAAGACCGCGCCCGCGTTGCGCACGAGGGGAACCATCGCGTGCGGGTCGCTGCAGCAGAGCTCCAGGTGCTCGGGCGCTATCTCGTTCGACACCGCCATGGCTGCCTCCGGTCCGTCGACGAGCACTGCGTAGCCTCCGCCCGCGAGCGTCGCCTCGATCTCGGCGCGACGGGGTGACTCCTCGACGAACCGGGTGACGGCATCGGTCACAGCCTGCAGTACCGGCTCGGACCATGTGATGAGCCAAGCGAGCCCATCGGGGCCGTGCTCGGCCTGGACGACGAGGTCGATGGCCACGTAGTCGACCGGGACCGTCTCGTCCGCGATCACCACAACTTCTGAGGGCCCGGCGAAGGAAGCCGGCATGCCGACGGCACCGCGGACCTCGAGCTTGGCGAGCGACACGCGCCGGCTCCCGGGTCCGACGATGACATCGACGCGGGCGACGGTCTCAGTGCCGTAGGCCATGGCGGCGATCGCCTGCGCGCCCCCGATGCGGTAGAGCTCGTCCACCCCGGCCAAGCTTGCGGCTGCGAGCACCTCGGCCGGGATGGAGCCGTCCGGCGCGGGCGGCACACAGAGGGCAATGCCCTCCACGCCTGCGACCCGGGCCGGGATGGCGCTCATGAGCACGCTCGAGGGATAGCTCGCCCGCCCACCCGGGACATACACTCCGGCGCGGGCGACGGGAAGCTCGAGCAGGTCGACCTCGATCCCGTTGCGCTCGAAGGTGCCCGGGTTCGGTGCTCGGTGGCGGTGGAACAACTCGATGGAGCGGGCAGCTTCGGTGAGCGCCCCAAGGAGTGCCGGCTGCAAGCGATCGGGCGCCGCGTCGATCTCTGTGACGGGCACTCGGATCTCGTCGATGTCGACCTTGTCGAAACGGGCCGTGCACTCCCGTAGCGCCGCGTCCCCTCGTACCTTGACGTCCTCGACGATCGCACGAACCTCTTCCACCGGGCCCCGGCCGGCGAGGTCAGGTCGCGGGAGCGCGCCACCAAAGTCGGGCGCGCCTGCCCGCAGGTCAAGACGTCGGAGCATGCAGGCAGCGTATCCGCCGGCCAGATCCCAATCGTGAGCGCGGATCGGCGATGATGGCGGTATGGCACCACAAGTCCTCGAGCCGTCGGAGTTCTCCGAGCTGTCCTCGATCGCTTCCTCGCTCGAGCAGATAGGTCGTCGCGTGACAACGCTCGCGGACGCCGCCATTGCGGCCAAGAGGGACGACGTGGGCTCGGACCTCATCGCGGTGGAGCGTGCTCTCGCCGGTGCCGTGCGTCGCCTCGAGCGGCTGCTGGCAGGCGCGAGATGACCCTCAGGAGCTTGCCCGGACGCGCCGACGGCGCCCCGAGGGCGCCGTCGGTGAGCGGATCGGGCGGCGGATCCCGGTTCCGCTCGTTGGAACCAGGTGGCGGGAACCGGTTCCTTGAGCCGAAGTTAGCGTCCCGGTCCCGGCGAATTGCCGCAAGTCACAAACCTGTCACGAGACTCACAGAGAATTCACGCGCTCGTCAGAATTTGCCCCTCGACGGACAAAGGTCGGCGAGCTCGCAGATATCGCAACGAGGCCGGCGCGCGGGGCACACCCTCCGGCCGTGCAGGATGAGCCGGGAGCTGAACGCACCCCACTCATCAGGGGGATACAGCGCGCAGAGGTCTTGTTCGATCTTGTTCGGGTCGGACGAATCGGTCAACTGGAGGCGTTGGCTCACTCTCGCCACATGGGTGTCCACGGGCAGCCCAGGAAGGCCGAAGCCGACGGAGAGCACCACGTTGGCGGTCTTGCGGCCAACTCCCGGGAGTGTGGTCAGCTCCTCCATCGTCCGGGGCGTCTCGCCCGAGTAACGCATGACGATCGCCTCCGAGGCCCCGATGATGTGGTCGGCCTTGGAACGGAAGAAGCCCGTGGACCGGATGAGGTTCTCGAGCTCCCCACGGTCTGCGCTGGCCAAAGCTTGGGGTGTCGGGTAACGCTCGAACAGCGCCGGCATCACGAGGTTGACGCGCTCGTCGGTGCACTGGGCAGAGAGGATCGTGGCGATGAGCAGCTCGAACGGGCTGCGGTGGTCCAGCGCGCACAGGTCGCTCGCAGACCCCGGATACGCCTCGGCAAGGCGGTCGGCGATCTTACGGGCCCGGGCCAGGGGGCGGGGGCGCCGGCTGGCGCGGCCGGTGCCGCTAGCGAGACCGCCGCCACTGGCGCGGCCGGTGCCGCTCGCACGGCCGCCGCCACTCGGGGGTCGGGTGCTCGGCACGCTGGGCATCTTTGGATCGTAGCCACGCGCTGACGGCGAACCAGCGGTGAACAGACGGTATGTTCGCCAAGTGCACAACGTCGAGATCAAGCGCAGGATGGGAGAAGCCGACATTGCTGCCATCTCGTCCTTGCTCGAGGCAGCGACCGTGGCCGACGGCCATCGCGCGCTCGGCGAGCACCAGTGGCTCGATCTGGTCCAAGGCGGTCGTGAGGGCTTCGCCGGATTCGTGGCTCGGGAGAGCGGTCGAGAACGCGTCATCGCTTACGCGCAGATCAGCCGGGGCAAAGACGCGAACTGGGCCGTCGAGTACGTCGTGCATCCTCGCTGGCGAGCCACGACCGGAGCCGAGCTCCAGACCGAGCTGCTCAGCACGGCGCTCAGGGTGATCGAGTCCCAGGGCGGTGGCCACGTGCACTTGTGGGTGCCCAAGCCGGGGCCGATAGATGACGCCGTGGCAGAGGCTGTCGGCATGCGACGCGGCCGCGACCTCGTTCAGATGCGGCGTGCGCTACCCATTACCGAGGAGAGCGCGGCGATCTCGGTGCGGCCGTTTCGGCCCGGCGAGGATGAGCTGGCCTGGCTGGAGGTGAACAATCGGGCGTTCCGCGGTCATCCCGAGCAGGGCTCATGGGATCTCGCCACCATCCAAGAGCGCGAGCGTCAACCGTGGTTCGATCCGCGCGGGTTCCTGCTGCACGAACGAGACGGTCGCCTGGCGGGCTTCTGCTGGACGAAGGTCCACGAGCCCGAGGACGATGTGATGGACGACGGCCTCAAGCAACAACTCGGCGAGATCTATGTGATCGCGGTCGATCCCGACTTCCAGGGCCACGGTCTCGGGCGCCAGCTGGTGCTCGCCGGTCTCGCCTCGCTGTACGAGCGCGGCGTGACCACGGGCATGCTCTACGTCGATCACGACAATGTGGCGGCGCGCAGGCTCTATTTCTCGCTCGGGTTCGTCGACGATCACACGGACCGCGCCTATGTCACCGACGTGGTCGCCGGGTATTCGGCGCATCTGCCGGACGCATCGCACGAGGCTGGCGGTGATGAGCGATGAGCCCGCGCGTGTGAGCCGGTACGACCTGGGACGGGAGGAGCTCGCGGCACTGCTGTCCGATCAGCCCTCGTACCGTGTGAGCCAGGTGTTCGACGGCTTCTACCGGCGGCTGGCGGAGCCGGGGGATCTCACGGAGCTTCCCCGGGCACTGCGCGACCGACTCGCGCAAGCTCCGGGACTGGCGCCTGCCTTCTCCTGTGTCGCCGAGAGCGTCGCCGACAGGGGCTCTACGGTGAAATGGTTGCTCGAGACGAGCGACGCCAAGCGCATCGAGACGGTCCTCATGCGTTACCGCGACCGAGCGACGGTGTGCGTCTCGAGCCAGGCGGGCTGCGCGATGGGCTGCACCTTTTGCGCGACCGGTGACGCCGGCTTCGGGCGGCAGCTCAGCTCGGGGGAGATCGTCGAGCAGGTGGTGATAGCCGCCAGGCACTGCAGGTCAAAGGGATGGGGCGAGCTTGGCAACGTCGTGCTCATGGGCATGGGCGAGCCAATGGCCAATTTCAGGTCCGTCTGGTCCGCCGTGGAGACGATGAACAGGGACTTGGGCCTGGCTGCACGGCATCTCACGATCTCAACAGTGGGTGTCGTGCCCGGCATCCGGCAGCTGGCGGGAAAGACGCTCCAGGTCAACCTCGCCGTTTCCTTGCACGCGGCCAACGACTCGCTGCGCGACCAGCTGGTACCACTCAACCGCAAGTACCCCCTTTCGACGGTCATGAAAGCCTGCGAGGAATACCGAGCGGCGACCGGGAGAAGGATCTCGTTCGAGTGGGCCTGCATCGCGGAGGTGAACGACCGTCCTTCGGACGCCTTCGAGCTGGCCTCTCTCGCCCGTCCACTCGGAGCCCATGTCAATCTCATCCCCCTCAATCCGACGGCGGGAGGCCTCTCGAGGGGCCTCAGCGGGTCCGACCGCTCACGCGTCTCGGCTTTCCAAGCTTGGTTGGGACAGGCGGGCGTGAACGCCACGATCCGCCAGAACCGGGGACGTGCTATCGCTGCTGCCTGCGGCCAGCTCGCGGCTCGCAATGAGCTCACGGCTCGCAAGGAGCTCACGGCTTGCGATCAGCTCGCCGCTTCGCGCCGGCGCCTCAACTGAAGCGGTGATCGGCTCAAGGCTGATGGCCGCGCCCGGACGTGCAAGGCTTGACGGATGGCGATGAACCCTGGACCAGATCCGCGCCGCGCCGAGCGCAGGCGCTCGACCAAGGAGACCGATATCGCCGTCCTGCTCGAGCTGGACGGGACAGGCGCTGCCGAGGCAGACACGGGCCTGCCGTTCTTCGACCACATGTTGGCCCAGTTGGGAAGGCACGGCGGCATGAACCTCGACCTCAAGGCTCGCGGCGACCTTGAGGTCGACGCCCACCACACGGTCGAGGACACGGGCATCGTCCTTGGTGAGGCGCTCGCCGAGGCACTCGGGTCGAAGGCGGGAGTCCGCCGCTTCGCGTCGATCGCGGTGCCGCTCGACGAGGCACTGGTCGATGTGGCACTCGATCTTTCCGGGAGGCCGTACCTGCACTACGACGTGGAGATGGGGGAGACGGCGCCGCTCGGTAGCCCTCCGTTCGATGTCCAGCTGGCCGAGGAGTTCTGGCGGGCTTTCACGCACTCGGCGGCAATCACCTTGCACATCGAGCTCCGTCACGGGCGCAACCCCCACCACGTCCTCGAAGCGTCCTTCAAGGCGGTCGCCAGGGCGCTTCGGGACGCTGCCCGGATCGAGGGCAGTGGCATCCCGTCCACAAAGGGCAGGTTGTAGGCCACAGGTGATCGCTGTCCTCGATTACGGCATCGGCAATCTCCGCTCGGCCGAGAAGGCCCTGGTGCACGTCGGCGCCGACGCCCGCCTGGTCGACAGCCCTGAAGCCGCCACGGACGCGGCGGGGATCGTCCTGCCCGGCGTCGGTGCTTTCGGCGCCTGTGCCCGTGCGCTTCGCGACTCAGGCCTCGACGAGGTGGTCCGCCTCTGTGTCGACGAAGGCCGCCCCTTTCTCGGGATCTGCGTCGGCCTGCAGCTGCTGTTCGAGGGCTCGGAGGAGGACCCGGAGGTCCCCGGCCTGGGCATCCTGCAAGGATCTGTCCGTGCCATAGCTGCGAGCGAGCGCCGGCCGCAGATGCAGTGGAACCTGGTACGGCAGCCCGAGGGCAGGTGCTCGCGCCTGCTCGGCGATGCCGGGAGCCAGTGGTACTACTTCGTCCACTCCTACACGCCGTCTCCCGAGGGCGCCGAGGCTGTCGGCAGCGTCGTCGGCACCTGCGACTACGGAGGCGAGATGGCCGTCGCGTTCGAGCGCGGGAACATGTTCGGGACGCAATTCCATCCGGAGAAGTCGGCATCCGCCGGCCTCCGCCTCCTCGCGCGCTTTGCCCGGATCTGCGACGAGACGACTCCGGAGGCGTGACCGTGGAGCTGTGGCCGGCCATCGACATCCTGGGAGGCAGGTGCGTGCGGCTGTTCCAGGGCGAGTTCTCGTCCGGGACCGTGTACGGCGACCCGCTGGAGCAGGCCGAGGCATTTGTCGCCGCCGGTGCGCGACGCCTGCACGTGGTGGACCTCGACGCAGCGCGCGACGGCGGGTCCCCGAACCGGCACCTTGTCCTCCGCATCGCCTCGGCGACCGGGGTGCCCGTTCAGGCCGGGGGCGGGGTCCGCGACGAGGGCGCAGCGGCGGCCCTCCTCGAAGGCGGCGTGGCCCGTGTCGTCGTCGGCACCGTGGCTGTGGAGCGACCTGAAGTGCTCGCGGGGATGGCCGAAAGATGGCCCGGCCGGGTCCTGGTCGGCCTGGACCACCGGACATCGGCCGGGCCCGATGGCGCTCCCCGGCGGGAGGTCGCCGTGCGGGGCTGGACTGCGGCCGGGGGCCTCGAGCTGGAGGTCGCCCTCGGTCGGCTCGAGGGTTTGGCCCTGGGCGGGGTCGTGGTGACCGACATCGATCGAGACGGGATCGGGGCCGGTCCCGACCTGGCAGGACTCGAGCGCGTCCTCGCGGTGGCGACCGTTCCCGTCCTGGCCTCGGGCGGCGTCGCCTGCGTCTCGGACCTCGCTTCACTCGCAGGCCTTGGGGCGGGCGCCAGCCGGCTTGCCGGTGTGATCGTGGGTCGGGCGCTGTTGTCGGGAAAGCTCTCGATCCCGGAGGCGGTTGCCGCGTGCGAGCCGTGAGAGTGATCCCCTGCCTCGACGTGGACCTCGGGCGGGTCGTCAAGGGTATCGAGTTCAAGGGGCTTCGCGATGCCGGCGATCCCGTAGAACTGGCCGCGCGCTACGACGCCGAGGGCGCCGACGAGCTTGTCCTGTTGGACATCACCGCTTCCTCGGACGGTCGCGCCACGATGTTGCAGGTCGTCGAACGAGCTGCGGAAGAGGTCTTCATCCCTCTCACCGTCGGGGGCGGCGTCAGGTCGGTGGCGGACGGCCGGGCACTGCTCCGGGCCGGGGCGGACAAGGTGGCGGTGAACTCGGCCGCGGTCGCCACACCCAGTCTGATCGAAGGGCTGGCGGCCGAGTTCGGCGCGCAGTGCGTCATTCTGGCCATCGACGCGCGCCGTTGCGGCGATAGCGACCGCTGGGAGGTCTTCACCCACGGCGGGCGTCGTGCGACCGGCCTCGACGCCCTCGGCTGGGCCGTTGAGAGCACCCGGCTCGGAGCCGGCGAGCTCCTCGTCACCTCGATGGATCGCGACGGGACCGAAGCCGGTTACGACCTCGAGCTGACCGGGCGGATCGCGGACTCGGTACGCGTGCCCGTGATCGCGAGCGGCGGTGTCGGCAACCTGGACCATCTCGTCGAGGGCGCGCTCATCGGCCATGCTGACGGGCTGCTCGCCGCCTCGATCTTCCACTTCGGCCGCCACACGATCGCCGAGGCGAAGGAGAAGCTCGCCTCCTGCGGGATCAGCGTCCGGCCGCCAGGCGCTTGAGCGGTCGTTCCGGCCTCACGCGCACGTACAGCTTCGCGAGGGCGGATCGCAAGGCCGCCTCCACGTCCAGCGGATTGTCACCGCGGGCGAAGACGAAGCCCAGGTAGCGGTTGCCCTCAGGGAGCGGGACCAGCGTGCGGCCCGGGGCGATCGTGAGGTCGATGCTCACGATCCCCGGTGTCTCGAGGAGCTCCTCGCGTCCGGTGACCTCGACGAGGACACCGCCGGCGCGGATGGGCAGCATGAGGACGCCGGCTGCGCCCTGCATGGGTGCAGGGCTCACCGGCCGGCCGAGGGCGTGGGCCAGGATCAGGTACTCGAGGCTCATCCCGGTCCCGAACTCGAGGGTGCGCGAGCAGAGACCGCCGATAGAGCGTGCGGCGACCTCGATCACCCAGGCACGGCCGTCGCGCACGCGGAGCTCGGCGTGGACCGGCCCCTCGGTGAGCCCGAGCCCTCTCGTTGCCGCCTGCGTGGCCGCCTCGACGGCGGCGCGGTCCGCCGCGGCCAGCCGGGAGGGCGTGACGTACAGGGTCTCTTCGAAAAACGGGCCGTCGAGCGGGTCGGGTTTGTCGAACACCGCCAGCACGGTCAGCTCACCGTCGGTGAGCAGGCCTTCGACGGCGACCTCTGGGCCGGGCACGAACTGCTCGAGGAGCAGGGGCTGATCGGCTGGCGCGCCGGCGCTTGTCGCGATCGACCGGGAGCGTTCGACCGCCACGAGCACTTCGGCGAATGTGTCTGCCCGGATTACGCCTTGGCTGGCTGACAAGGAGGTCGGCTTGACGACACAGGGCAGCCCCACCGACTCGGCGAGCCGGGCCAGCTCGGCAGCTTCGCCAGTAGGGGGGAGGACCGCGAACGCGGGCTGGGACACCTCGGCCGCGCTGAGCAGCGTGCGCATCCGGAGCTTGTCGCGGGCCGCCACGACGGCGTCAGGATGGTTGGCGCAAAGGCCCAGGCGCGCCGCGGCGCGGGCTGCCGCGATCGTCCCCTGGTCGTCCACTGCCACCACGGCGTCGAGAGGCGTGGCCGCGTCGAGGGCCACGATCGCGTCCGCCGCCGCTTCCGGGTCGTCGAGGCGGACCTGGACGCAGGCTCCGCTCTCGGCGAGCACAGGTGCTTCGTCGCAGCCCACGATCACTTCGAGCTCGAGCGCCCGCGCGGCGTCGAGGAAGTCCGAGGCCCTGTAGGAGGCGGACGGGACCAGCAGCAGGACGCGGTGCACGTTCCTATGATGCCGGCTCGAGCCAAGGTTCCTGCCCACAAGGTCACGGCGCCCTGTCGCGGGGGCTACCGTTCCGGTGATGGAATCGCCCAAGTTGAGCCCCAGATCGGACTCCGCCGAGGTCAAGCAACCGGTCACGATGCTCAATGACCGCGTGTTGGTGCACGTGCCCGCCGCCGAAGGTGAACGCCGGTCTCGTGCCGGGATCCTCATCCCCGCCACCGCCTCGGTCGCTCGTCGCCTCACCTGGGCCGAGGTTGCCGCCGTCGGCCCGAACGTGCGCTCGATCCGGCCCGGAGATCGCGTCCTTTTCAACCCCGAGGAGTGCTTCGAGGTGGAGGTTCAGGGGGAGGACTACGTGATCCTGCGCGAACGCGACATCCCGGCGGTCGCCTCCGAGCGGCTCGAGGACGGGACAGGGCTCTACTTGTGAGGGCTTCCCCGGTGGGGTTCACCGACGAGGAGATCGCGAGGATACGTTTCGACGAGAAAGGGCTCGTGGCCGCGATCGTGCAGGACCGCGCGACCGGCGATGTCTTGATGCTCGGCTGGATGGACACCGAGGCCTTGCGCCGGACGTTGACCACAGGGCGTACCTGGTTCTGGAGCCGGAGCCGGCAGGAGCACTGGTGCAAGGGGGAGACCTCGGGCGACCGACAGTGGGTCCGAGCTGCTGCCTACGACTGCGACGGCGACGCGCTGCTGATCACGGTCGACCAGGAGGGCCGCGGGGCCTGTCACACCGGCGACTGGAGCTGCTTCCACCGCCGGTTCGGCGATCCGCTCCCGTGACCGGTGCCGGGTCGCGCCCGGGCCGGAGCCGGTTCACACCGAGTGGCCCAGCTGGCGCCTGCCCCGACATGGGACTGTTCTGCGAGCTGGCCCGGGCGCACTCCGTCGTGCCGGTCTGGCGGGAGCTCGTCGCGGACAGCTTGACCCCGGTCGGCGCCTTTCGGGCAATGGTCGGCGACGGTCCCGGTTTCCTGCTCGAGTCCGTCGAGCACGGCGAGCGCTGGAGCCGCTTCTCGTTCGTCGGCCGTTCCCCCGCCGCGACCCTGGTGGCGCGCGGCCGCGACATCGAGGTGACCCAGGGCTCGCTCCCTGAGTCGGTCCCCCTTGACGGGGGCGTGCTCGCCTGCCTCGAGTCCCTCCTCGAGCTCTTCCGGTCGCCGTCGTTCGAGGAGCTCCCGCCGTTGCACGGCGGTCTCGTCGGCTATCTCGGCTACGACGTGGTCCGCGAGATCGAGCGGCTGCCGTCGCCACCGGCCGATGATCTCGGCCACCCTGATGCTGTGATCTCGGTCATCGGCGAGCTTGCCGCCTTTGACCACTGGCGCCAGCGGGTAACCCTCGTCGACAACGTGCTCCTGGACGCGGAGAAGACCGAGGGCTCCAACGCCGCCGCTCTCGAGGCCACCTACCTCGACGCGCTGCGGCACCTGGAGGTGATGCAGAGCGACCTGGAGCGCCCAGGCCGGGAACCGCTCTCCGCACCGCCGTCAGCGGAGGCGACTCTTCCCGAGGGCGCAGTCCGGCGCGGCACGAGCGCGGCGAGCTACCGGCACGCAGTCGAGGTCGCCAAGGAGTACATCGGTGCCGGCGACGCGTTCCAGATCGTGCTCTCGCAACGGTTCGACTTCGACCTCGGTTGTGACCCTTTCGACGTGTACCGAGTGCTCCGTCAGGTGAACCCCAGTCCGTACATGTTCTTTCTCCGCCAGGGGGGCGTCTCGGTCGTCGGGGCGTCACCCGAGCCCATGGTCCAGCTCCTCGACGGGCGTGTCGTCTCGAGGCCGATCGCAGGGACCCGTCGGCGCGGCTCGAACGACCGCGAGGATCGCAGGCTGGAGGCGGAGCTGGTCGAGAACCCGAAAGAGCGCGCCGAGCACGTCATGCTCGTCGACCTGGCCCGCAACGACGTGGGCAGGGTGGCTCGCTTTGGCTCCGAGCGGGTCAACGAGCTGATGACCGTCGAGCGCTACAGCCACGTCATGCATCTCACCTCTGAGGTCTCCGGTGAGCTGCGCGAGGGCGAGGGGCCCGTGGACGTGCTGAGGGCGACGCTTCCGGCCGGGACCGTCTCCGGTGCCCCGAAGGTGAGGGCGATGGAGATCATCGACGAGCTCGAGCCCACAAAGCGCGGCCCCTACGCCGGGATCGTCGGTTACATCGACTTCTCGGGCAACCTCGATACGGCGATCGCGATCCGCACCCTGGTCGCGACCGCGAACGGCAGGGCCTCGGTGCAAGCCGGCGCCGGCATCGTCGCCGACAGCGATCCTCAGGCCGAGGACGAAGAGTGCGCGGCCAAGGCCGCCGCGGTGCTGGCCGCCGTTGCCGGGGCTCGCCAGATGGCGGCCGAAACACGCCGGGCAGAGCCGTGACACCGAAGCTCGACCTCGAGCGCTCCTACGGCCTCATCAAGAAGGGCGCCTGTGCCCTCGAGACTTCGCGCGACGCCGTGGTCGTGCGCGGTCCCGACGCGCGTGGCTGGTTGCAGGGGCAAGTGAGCCAGGACCTGGGGCCACTCGCGCTCGGTGACTCGGCGGAGACGCTGGTGCTGTCTCCCCAGGGCAAGGTGGACTCGTACTGCCGCGTGACGATCCTGGCCGACGACGTCGTGCTCCTGGACACCGAGACCGGTTACGGCGAGGCCCTCTCGGAGCGGCTGCGGCGTTTCCGCCTGCGCGTGAAGGCCGAGCTCGAGAGCCGGACCGTCCGCTGCCTGGAGGTTCGCGGGCCGGCCTCGGCGGCCTTGGCGGGCTCGGGCCTGGGGCTCGGGATGATCGTGGGTGGCCGTGGGCCGGACCCGGGGGAGGGCGCGCCGGACCTGGGGGAGGATTGGTCAGTCGCCGTGCCGGTCAGCTGGACCGGCTACTCAGGTTTCGATGTGCTGGCACCGGTCGGGGTGCCGAAGCGTCCGCATCTGGACGTCCCCTTCGGCGACCCAGCCGCGTTCGAGGCGGCTCGCATCGAGGCCGGTGTGCCCGCACTGGGCCGCGAGCTCACCGAGAAGACCATCCCGCAGGAGGCGGGCAGCCTGGTCGAGCACACCGTGAGCTTCACCAAGGGCTGCTACACGGGCCAAGAGCTGGTCGCCCGCCTTGACGTCCGGGGCGGGAACGTGGCCTGGAGGCTGCGCGGCGTCGTGCTCGACCCGGCGGCCGAGAGCCCCGCCGGCGCGCGGCTGTTCGCGGGCGAGCGCGAGGTGGGGCGACTCACGAGCGTCGCCTGGTCACCAGGATTCACGGCCCCGGTCGCGCTCGCCTACGTGCGCCGCGACGTGGTGCCCCCGTTCGTCGCCACTGCGGCTCCTCACGGGGCCATCGCGAAGATCTGGGAACTCCCGCTCCAAATCGGATAGACAAGGCTCGTGGTAGCGATCCTGCTCGCGATATGCGCTGCGCTGTGCAACGCCCTTACCACGATCTTCCAGCGACTCGGCGTCGAAACGGCTCCCGATACCCGCGGCCGCGGCCTGAAGCTCATGCACCACGTCATGCACCGCCCCGTCTGGTACGTCGGACTCGCGGCGATGGTGGCGTCGTTCTTCTTGCAGGCCAGTGCACTGGGCTTCGGATCGCTCAGCGTTGTCCAGCCGCTCATGGTCACCGAGCTCCTCTTCCTTGTCATCATCTTGCACTTCTGGTTTGGGGCGCCGCTCGGTTGGCGCGAGGCAGTCGGGACGGTGCTGACCGTGGCGGGCCTGGCGGGGTTCCTCGCCATGAGCAACGCTGGTGGCGGGACCACGTTTCCCACGACGAGTGGCTGGGTCATCGTCATCTCTGTCTGCTCGGCAGCCGTCGTGATCTGTGTCGTCTGCACCAGCCGCAGGTCGTCGCGGGCGTGGCGCTCGGCGTGGTTCGGGGCGGCGGGTGCGATCTCGTTCGCGCTCAGCGCCTCGTTCACGAAGGCGACAACGATCCTGTTCTCGTACGGCTTCTGGCAGATTTTCGAGCACTGGGAGCCTTACGGCATCGTTGTCGCGGGACTGGCGGGTCTCATGTTCACCCAGGACGCCTTCCATGCCGGCCCGATCACGGCTTCCCAGGCGACCCTGACGATCGTTGATCCGATCGTGAGCATCGTGATCGGTGTCGGCCTGTTCGGTGACCAACTGCGCGGCGGGATAGGTGCCCTCGCCTTCGACGCCGTGGCCCTCCTGGTCATGTGCGCCGGCCTGCTCGTGCTCACCCAATCACCGCTGATCGCGGGGTCAGCCGCCAGGGAGCAGCTGGGGATATCTCGAAACGTGCACAAACCGCCGAAGATCCCGGAGGACTCCCGAAGCGGCCGGTAGGCTCGAGCCGGTGGCCACATATCTCGATCGCATCGGAGCGTGGCACCGTGACGCCGCCTCATGCGATTTGCGTGACCTGACAGAGCTCGCCACCAAGGCCGGCTCGGCAGCGCCGCCCCGCGACTTCACCGGGGCGCTCGCATCCTCGCTACCGGGGAGCGCCGGGGGCCAGCCGATAGCGCTCATCGCCGAGATCAAGCGCAGATCGCCGTCAAAGGGAGATATCGCCCCGGATCTCGACCCGGCCGAGGTCGCCCGGGAGTACGCCGCGGGCGGTGCCTGCTGCTTGTCGGTGCTGACCGACGGTCCCCATTTCGCCGGCAGCCCGGAGGACCTCGAGTCGGCGCGGGCCGCGGTCGGGCTTCCTGTCCTCCGCAAGGACTTCACGGTCGCCTCGATCGACATCTACGACGCACGCATCATGGGTGCGGACGCTGTGCTGCTCATCGTCGCGTTGCTCGACGACGCGGAGCTGTCGGAGCTTCACCGGCTCGCCACTCAGTTGGGTATGGCTGCCCTTGTCGAAGTCCACGACGAGGACGAGCTCGAACGAGCGCTCGGAATCGGGGCTCGGCTCGTGGGCGTGAACCAACGCGACCTGCACACCTTCGAGGTGGACAAGGCCCGGGCCCGGCGAGTCGCGAGTCACGTCCCCTCTGGTGTGGTGAAGATCGCCGAGTCCGGCGTGGAGTCGGCGTCTGACGTGACCGCGCTGGCGCAAGCTGGCTTCGACGGCGTTCTTGTCGGTGAGGCCCTGCTGCGCTCGCGCGACAGGCGGGCTGCTGTCACCGGGTTCTTGGGGCGGACCGTGTCATGTGGGTGAAGATCTGCGGCATCACAAGTGAGGAGGACGCTCTGCTGGCGGTGGCCATGGGGGCAGACGCCGTCGGGTTCGTGTTCGCGCCTTCGCCGCGCCAGATGAGCCCGAGCGCGGTGGCCGCCATCACTCGGCGGCTGCCGCCGGAGATCTGTACCGTCGGCGTGTTTCGCGACGAGGAGCCACGCAGGGTCGTGGACATCGTGAACCACGCCGGCCTCGATGCCGCCCAGCTGCACGGGAGAGAGACCTTCGAGGACTGCGGGTACGTCTCGGTCCGGGTCCCACTTGTCATAAAGGCGTTCCCGGCGGGCGACGAGCGGCTGAGCCGTGCGGCCGAGTACGGCGCTGACATCGTGCTCGTGGATGCCCCGTCCCCGGGATCGGGCAAGGTCTTCGACTGGCGTCTCGCCGAGGGTGCGCCGAAAGGACGCCTGCTGGTGCTCGCCGGAGGCCTCGACCCCGACAACGTGGCCCAGGCGATCCGCACGGTCCACCCCTGGGGCGTCGATGTCTCCACCGGTGTGGAGGCGAGCGTCGGGAAAAAGGACCCGCGCAAGGTACGTGCCTTCGTGCAAGCGGCTCGTGGCGCCGAGCCCAAGCCCTACGAGACCGATGACGAGGGCCCTTACGACTGGCAGGAGGAGGATTGAGCGCACCCGGTGCATTGATGGGTGATCCAGGGCGCCCGGGACGCTTCGGCGAATTCGGTGGACGGTATGTGCCCGAGTCGCTCGTCCCGGCTTGCCAGGAACTCGAGGCCAGCTTCGAGTCCGCCTGGGCGGACAGGGCCTTCAGGAGGCGTTTGGACGACCTCCTGCGTGAGTTCGCGGGTCGCCCCACGCCGGTCACCGAGTGCGGCCGTCTGAGCGAGCGGCTCGGCCTGAGGCTGCTCCTCAAGCGCGAGGACCTGGCACATACGGGCTCGCACAAGATCAACAACGTCCTCGGACAGGCGTTGTTGGCCGAACGGATGGGAAAGCGCCGCCTGATCGCCGAGACCGGGGCCGGGCAGCACGGCGTCGCCGCCGCCACCGCGGCGGCGCTGCTCGGGCTGGAATGCCTCGTCTACATGGGTGCGGTCGATGTCGAGCGCCAAGGCCTCAACGTGTTCCGCATGGAGCTTCTCGGCGCACAGGTGCACCCGGTGGAGTCCGGCAGCCGGACGCTGAAAGACGCCATCAACGAGGCGCTTCGCGACTGGGTGGCGTCGGTGGAGACGACCCACTACTGCATCGGGTCGGTCGTGGGCCCGCATCCGTTTCCCCGTATCGTCCGTGAGCTGCAAGGTGTCATCGGTGACGAGGCGCGCAACCAGTGCCGCGAGTTGCTCGGTGGCCTCGATCCGGACGTCGTCGTGGCCTGCGTCGGCGGGGGCTCGAACGCGGCCGGCACATTCGCAGGCTTCGTCGACACCAGTGCCCGCCTCGTCGGCGTCGAGGCGGCAGGGGGCGCGGCGCTGAGCAACGGCGTTCAGGGAGTCGTCCACGGCATGCGGTCCAGGTTCCTGCAGGACGAGGAAGGTCAGATCCTCGAGGCCACCTCGATCTCTGCCGGTCTGGACTACCCGGGGGTCGGTCCCGAGCACGCCTTCCTCGGCGCGACAGGTCGGGCCGAATACCCTTCGGCGGACGATGCAGAGGTGCTCGCCGCCTTCCGCCTGTTGGCCGAGACCGAGGGGATCATCCCCGCTCTCGAGCCGGCGCATGCCCTCGCCTGGGTGATCAGAGAGGCAGGAAAGTCGCTCCCACGTGGCTCGACGGTGTTGATGACACTTTCCGGGAGGGGCGACAAGGACGTGGCACTGGTAAGAGAGCTGGCATTGTGACAGCCGGACCCGCAGTTGCCCGCGGCGCTCTGGAGAAGGCTCTCAGGCAGCGCCGCGATGCCGGCCACAAGCTGCTCGTCCCGTATGTGACAGGGGGTCTCGGGCGCGACTGGCTGGAGGTCGTCCAGGCACTCGGCGCCGCCGGGGCCGACGCGATCGAGATCGGGATCCCTTTTTCGGACCCGGCCATGGACGGGCCCGTCATCCAACAGGCGTCGGCCGAGGCGCTCAGCGCCGGAGCGACGCCCTCGGGGATCATCGCGGCTTTGGCGAAGGCCGACGCCGGCGTGCCACTGGCGGTGATGACCTACTACAACATCGTGTTCAGGGCGGGACACCGCAGGATGGCGAGCACGCTCGCCGATGCCGGGGTGTCCGCGGCCATCGTGCCCGACCTGCCGCTCGAGGAGCTCGACGGTTGGGGAGACGAAGCGGACCTCGCCGGGATCGAGACCGTCCTGCTGGTCGCGCCGAGCTCACCCGAGGCCCGACTGAGGGCGATCTGCGCCCGATCGCGCGGCTTTGTCTACGGCGTCGGGGTGATGGGTGTGACCGGTGAGAGGGCAACGCTGGGGGAGTCCGCCCTCGGTGTCGCTGCTCGGTGCAAGGACGCGACCGACACCCCGGTGCTCGTCGGGGTCGGGATCTCGAATCCGGAGCAGGCTCGGGAGGTGGTCGCGATCGCGGACGGCGTCGTGGTCGGATCAGCGCTCGTCCATCGGCTCCTCAAGGGTGCCGGCCCCGAGGGCGCGGCTGCATTCGTGAGCGAGATTCGGGCCGCAATCGGCGGGTGATCCAACCGGGGGTGAGAATTGTGGTTTCATCATTAGGTGAGCGCGGCCGCAGTCGCGACCGAGCGGGTCGCGCAGGCTATCGGTCAAGAGACCGAGAGTTGTGCCGTGGTGACGCGCGGGCTCACGAAGCGCTTCGGCAAGCGGTTGGCGGTTGACGGGCTTGATCTCCGCATCCCTGCATGCTCGATCTCGGGTTTCGTGGGCCCGAACGGCGCCGGGAAGACCACCACCATCCGGATGCTGCTCGGTCTCATACGCCCGACGGACGGCACGGGAACGGTGCTCGGCCATCCCCTCGGCCACTCGCGTGCCTACCTGCCACGCGTCGGCGCCCTGATCGAAGGTCCTACTTTCTACCCGGCGTTGTCGGGACGCGAGAACCTCATGGTGCTCGCTCGTCTGGGCGGCCTTCGCCCGCAGAGGGTCGACGCCGTGCTGGAGCGTGTCGGCCTCCACGAGCGTGGCCTGGACCCGTTCCGGACCTACTCGCTCGGGATGCGCCAGCGACTTGGCATCGCGGCGGCGCTGCTTCCCAGCCCTGAGCTGCTCGTGCTGGACGAGCCCACCAACGGGCTCGATCCGTATGGGATCGCCGAGATTCGTGCCATGCTGAGGTCGTTCGCGGATGACGGCATGACTGTCTTCGTGTCCTCGCACCTGCTCGCCGAGATCCAGCAGATCTGCGAGCACCTCGTCGTCATCGAGGCGGGTCGGCTTCTCTTCGAGGGAGGAGTCGACGAGCTGCTTGCAGCCCGTGCCCCCGAGCTGATCGTGCGGACGGAGAACCCGGGAGACGCCAGGTACCTTCTGGCGCTCGTGAAAGGCACGGGCCGGAGGGCGCGCCTGATCGGGCACTACGAGAGCACGACCTTGGAGATCGTGGCCGACTGCAGCTGGGCGGGCGACCTGAACCGGCTCGCGATGGCGAACGGCATCACCCTGGTCCACCTGGCCGAGCGGCGCTCGACCCTCGAGGAGGCGTTCTTCGAGATCACCCGGACCGGCGGCAGGGCCAAGAGCGGGCAGGTTGGACCTTCATCCGGCCCGACCGGCTTCGGGCGCAAGGCCGGCTCGTGGGCCGCAAAGGGGCGACGACCATGATCTGGCGTTCGTTCGTGAGCGAGTGGGTCAAGATGCGCCGCAGGCGACTTTGGTACGGCACTTACGGCGCCATCACCGGAGTGGTCATGTTGACGACGATCGTGACAATTGCCGGCGCGCTCCGCCATCCCGGCACCCACGGTGCACTGACCCTTGCTCAGCTGGCCCATGCCTCTGGGCTCAGCCAGGGGCTCACCCAGTCGGGCGTGCTGCTGGGAGCCGTGTCGTTCTCGGTCGCGGCCTTCCAGTTCGGTGGGGAGTTCTCCCACGGGACACTGCGCAATCTCCTTGTCCGCCAACCGCGCCGCTCTGTGCTGATGGCCGGCAAATGCTTCGCCGTGCTCACCTTCCTCGTCGGAGCCGTCGTGTTGGCGACGGTGTTCGGCATCTGTGCCGCGTTCGTGATGGCGCACTTGCGCAGCATCCCGACGAGCGCGTGGACCTCTGGAGCAGGGATGAGCGACCTCGGGAACCTGCTCGGCGACCTTGTCATCTCCACGTGCGGGTTCGCCGTCATCGGCATGATCGCCGGCGTGCTGTTTCGCTCGTCGGTCATCGCGATCGCGGCAGGGCTCGCCGTCCTGCTCCCCTTCGAGACGATCCTCACCGACGCCGTTCCCGGCACAGGCCGCTGGCTGCCGGCACAGCTGCTCGAGGCCATCGCCCAGGGCGGTTCCGCGAGCGCTCCCTTCACGGCGGCGGTGATAACCGTGTCGGCATACCTTGCCGGGGCCGTCGCGATCGCGATGCTCGTCTTCGTCCGCCGGGACGTCACGGCCTGAGGGCCCGGGCTGCCCGTTGCTCGGATCTTTTGCATAGTTACTCGACGGACTGTATTATCATGCTGTGAAGACGGGAATCGCCGGAGCATCGGGCTATCTCGGGGCGGAATTGCTGCGCTTGCTGGCGGGCCACCCCGGCTTCGAGGTCACGGTGGCACAAGGTGACAGCTCGGCAGGAGTCGCCCTCGCCGACCTCTATCCCTCCCTGGCGCCGGCATACGGCGACCTGGCCTTTACGGCCCTCGACCCGAGCGGTTTCGACGGTCTGGACGCGGTCTTCGTGGCTCTCCCGTCCGGTCGATCGCAGGACCTCGTCCCGGCCCTTCTAGATCGTGTTCAGCTCGTCGTCGACCTGGGGGCCGACTTCCGGCTCCGGGACCCGGCGCTCTACCCGGCTTGGTACGGCTTCGAGCACCGAGCCCCCGGGCTGCTCGGCGAGTTCGTGTACGGGCTTCCCGAGCTGTTCCGCCGCGAGCTCGCCACGGCGCGGCTCGTCGCGGCTCCAGGGTGCTATGTCACCGCGGCCACGATCGCGTTGCAGCCTCTTGTCCGTAATGGAGTGATCGAGGCGACCGGGGTGATCGTGGACGCCGCGAGCGGGAGCTCGGGCGCCGGGCGCGCACCGTCGGCGAGCTTCCATCATCCGGTCGTCAACGAGAGCTTCTCGGCTTACAAGCTCCTCGAGCATCGCCACACTCCAGAGATGGAGCAGGCCATCGGGGCACAGATCCTGTTCACTCCGCATCTGGCGCCGATGACGCGTGGCATCCTCGCCACTTGCTACGGCCGCGCCGCCGGTGGCCGGGAGCCGTCGCGTGCCTTGGAGGTGCTGCAGGAGGCCTACCGGGGTGAGCCCTTCGTCCAGGTGAGTCCCGAGCCGAGTGCCACTCGTGAGACCTACGGCTCGAACACCGTTCGCGTGACCGCCCGCTACGACGAACGAACCGGCTACGTCGTGGCGCTCGCAGCGCTGGACAACCTCGTGAAAGGGGGCGCCGGGCAGGCGATCCAGGCGGCGAACATCGCCCTCGGCCTGGAGGAGACCGCCGGGCTGCCCACGCTCGGGCTCGTGCCGTGACGGTGCTCGCGCCGCGCGGCTTTGTCGCCTCGGGCGTCGCGGCCGGGATCAAGCCCGACGGGCAGCTGGACTTCGCGCTCGTCGCCACGGAAGACTCCCGACCCGTGCCGAGCGGAGCGGTGTTCACTTCGAACCTCTCGGCGGCCGCGCCGGTACATGTCTGCCGGGCGCACCTGGCCGAGAGCGGCGGGACGTCGGCGGCTGTGGTCCTCAACAGCGGCTGTGCGAACGCGGCGACGGGCCAGCAGGGTCGCCGCGACGCCGAGCTCACCTGCGAGGTCACGGCCCGAGCGCTCGGCGTCCGCCCCGAGCACGTCCTCGTCTGCTCGACCGGCACCATCGGCCTGCCCCTCGAGGTGGGCAAGATCGAGGCGGCGCTGCCCTTGCTCCTGAGCGGGCGCGGTGCGTCGCCCGCGTGCGCGAAGGCGGCGGCAAACGCGATCTTGACGACCGACACGAGGACCAAGGAGGTCGTCGTCGACGGCAGAGGCTTCCTCGTCGGCGGGATGGCGAAGGGTGCTGCGATGCTGGCGCCGAACATGGCGACGATGCTCGCCGTGCTCACGACCGATGCCTCGGCGTCGTCACAGGCGTTGCACGCGGCTCTGGCCGCTGCCGTGGGCCACTCGTTCAACGAGATGACGGTCGACGGCTGCACGTCCACGAACGACTCGGTGATCCTCCTGGCGAGCGGCCGCGGGCGCCAGGTGGGAGAAGAGGCGCTCGCCGAGGCGCTGAGCGCGGCGTGTGCTGACCTCGCCTCGCAGATGGTCGCCGATGCCGAGGGCGGGACCAAGGTGGTGCGCGTCCGTGTTCAAGGAGCGGCCGACGGCGAATCCGCACGGCGCGCCGTCCGCCGGGTGGCCGAGAGCCAGCTCGTCAAGAGCTCGTGGTGCGGCGAGGACGCGAACTGGGGCCGGGTCGTGAGCGAGCTCGGGTCCGCAGGCACCCCGTTCGATCCGGATCGGGTCTCGGTCGCGTACGGCAAGGTGACGGTCTGTCGCGATGGGGTCGGGGTGGACCACGACGAGGAGGCGCTCAAGGAGGTACTGGCCGCCCGGCAGTTCGAGATCACCTGCGATCTCGGCCTCGGCACGGGCTCGGCCACGATGCTGAGCGCCGATCTCACGCCTTCATACGTCGAGCTCAACATGGGGCGGTCATGAGCGAGCTCGAGCTGCCAGCGGCGGTCAAGGCCGCCGTGCTCTGCGACGCGCTGCCCTACATCAGGCGCTTTCAGGGATGCACCGTCGTCGTCAAGTACGGGGGAAACGTCCTCGCCTCCGCCGCAGGCCCCGCGGTGCAGGTCCTCCCCGCGGCGACACCGGGGGACCATGACGAGGCGGCCGAAGCAGGGACCCAGGCGCTTCAGCGGTTCGCCGAGGACGTGGTCCTGCTGCGCTCGATCGGGATCCTCCCGGTCGTGGTGCACGGCGGGGGCCCGCAGATCGGCTCGCTCATGGCGCGCCTCGGCAAGGTGCCCGAGTTCCGCGACGGGCTTCGGGTGACCGACTCGGAGACCCTCGAAATCGCACGGATGGTGCTCGTGGGCAAGGTGAACCGCGACATCGTCGACATGATCAACGTGCTCGGCCCGCTTGCCGTCGGGCTTTCAGGGGAGGACGCGGGGCTCATCACGGCGACTCCCCGCGACCCTGAGCTGGGCTACGTCGGCGACGTTCTCGCCGTCGACCCGACGATCGTTCATCACCTTCTCGCCGAGGGCCTCGTGCCCGTCGTCGCCACGATCGGCTCGGACCGTGCCGGCCAGGCGTACAACATCAACGCCGACACGGTGGCGGGAGCGATCGCCGAGAGGCTCGGGGCCGAGAAACTCGTGTTCCTCACCGACGTGGCGGGCATCCGCGCGAACGCGGCCGACCCGGCGACTCTGCTCCATCAGCTCGCGGCCAAGGACCTGGACGAGCTGATCGCTTCTGGTGCCATCGGCGAGGGCATGGTGCCAAAGGCGAAGGCCTGCTCCCATGCCGTGCGCCACGGCGTGAGCAGCGCCCACGTGCTCGACGGCAGGGTCGCTCATGCGATCCTGCTCGAGCTTCTCACCAGTGAAGGCGTCGGCACCATGGTGGTCCCGTGACGACGACCCCGAGACCTCCAAAGCAGCGCCGCCAGCACTTGCTCGCCCGGTTGCTGGCCGAGCATCCCGTCTCGAGCCAGGACCAGCTCGTGGAGCTCCTGGGCCGGGAGGGCATCGCTGCCACTCAGGCGACCGTCTCGCGGGACCTCGAGGAGATCGGGGCCGTGAAGGTGCGGGTTCCAGGCGTCGAGGGGCTGGTCTACGCGGTACCGGAGCTCCCTAAGGATCAGGTCGCTCCGCTGGACCACCTGCGGCGCGTGCTCGGTGAATGGGTGGTCGACGTCGCCAGCTCGGGCAACCTGCTCGTGCTGCGGACACCGCCCGGCTCGGCCCATGTCGTGGCGTCGGCGCTCGACCGGGCCGGCCTCGAGGGGGCGATCGGCACGGTCGCCGGCGACGACACGGTGCTGGTCGTGGCCGCTGACCACCTCAGCGGAGAAGAGCTCGGCAAGCGGCTCGAGCAGATCAGGGGAGCCCGGTCCTAACGGACTGCAGGTACGCTCGCCGGCGGCTCCCCACGTGACTGCGGCGACAAACAGGAGAGGCAGGAATCAAGTGACAAAGCGAGTAGCGCTCGCCTATTCGGGTGGTCTTGACACCTCCGTAGCCGTCGCCTGGCTGGGGATCGAACTCGGCTACGAGGTCGTGGCGGTCATAGTCGACGTCGGCCAGGATGTCGACTTCGATGCCCTGCGGGAACGGGCGATCGCCGCCGGCGCGGTCGAGGTCGTGGTCGTGGATGCACGCGAGGAGCTGCTGGCGGACTTCGCCATGCCCGCGCTTGCGGCAAATGCGCTCTACGAAGGTCGTTACCCGCTCATCTCGGCCTTGTCGCGCCCGGTCATCGTCCGTCATCTCGTAGCCGCGGCACGCCGCCATGGAGCAACCGCGGTCGCCCACGGAGCGACAGGCAAGGGCAACGACCAGGTCCGTTTCGAGGTGGGGACCAGGGCGCTCGCCCCGGAGCTCGAGACCCTGGCGCCGGTGCGCGTCTGGGGGATGAGCCGGGAACAGACGATCGACTACGCGGCCAAGCACGACATCGCCGTCACGGTGAGCAAGGACCGGATCTACTCCATCGACGCCAACTTGTGGGGCCGGGCGATCGAGTGCGGCGTCCTCGAGGACCCCTGGCAGGCTCCGCCCGAGGACGTCTTCGCGCTGACGGTGCCCACAGCCACCGAGCCGTTCGAGGTGACGATCGGATTCGAGCGTGGGGTGCCGGTCGCCCTCGACGGGACCGAGCTCGGCCTGGTCGAGCTAGTGGGCAAGCTCGGGCACCTGGCCGGGTCCGTCGGCTACGGGCGCGTCGACATCGTCGAAGGGCGCCGTGTGGGCATAAAGAGCCGTGAGGTGTACGAGAGCCCGGCCGCGCTCGCGCTGATCATGGCGCACGCCGACCTGGAGGGTCTCACCTTGGAGCACGACGTGGCGCACGAGAAGGCGCGCCTCGAGCCGCGCTTCGCCGAGCTCGTCTATGACGGCATGTGGTTCTCGCCCCTGCGCCAGGCGCTGTCGGCATTCATGGCCTCGACCCAGCAGTGCGTGACCGGCGAAGTCCGGATCCGCTTCAGCCCGGGCGGAGGTGCCGAAGTCGTCGGGCGCCGCAGCCCGGTCGGTCTCTACGTCTACGACCTCGCCACCTACGACGCGGCGGATGCCTTCAAGCACGAGGACGGCGAGGGCTTCGTTCGCCTCTTCGGCCTCGGGATCCAGACATGGGCGGCCCGCCAGGGAGGCGCCGAGTGACGCTTTGGGCGAACCGGATGGGCACTGCCCCAGCGGACGCTCTCATGGCGTTCACCGCGAGCCTGGCTTTCGACAAGCGGCTGGCTGCGAGCGATGTGAAGGGCTCGATAGCCCACGTCCACGGGCTGTTGCAAGCCGGGATCCTCACCGCCGAAGAGGCCGGCTCGCTCGTCGACGCCCTCGAGCAGGCTGGTGCGGAGCTGGCGGACGGCAGCTTTCAGTTCGTCGCCACCGATGAGGACATCCACACGGCCATCGAGCGGCGGGTGACAGAGCTCGCTCCCGACAGCGGGGCAAAGCTCCACACCGGCCGGAGCCGGAACGACCAGGTGGCGACCGCGCTGCGGCTCTTCGCCCGTGGGGAGCTCGCAGGCGTGATCGCTCACGTGCTGGAGCTGCAACGGACCCTGGAACGGCGTGCGACAGAGGTCGGCGACGCCTTCTTGCCCGGGTACACGCACTTGCAGCGGGCGCAGCCGGTGCTTCTCGCCCACCATCTGCTGGCCCACGGATGGGCCCTCGCCCGTGACACCGACCGCCTGTTCGCGACCTGGCGGCGCCTCGACGTGTCGCCGCTCGGTGCCGGGGCGCTGGCGGGGTCGTCGCTCGGGATCGACCCGGACCTCGTGGCCGAGGAGCTGGGCTTCCACGCCCGTTTCGAGAACTCTCTCGATGCCGTGAGCGATCGCGACTTCGTCGCGGAGATCCTCTTCGACCTAGCCCTCGTCGCCATCCATCTCTCCCGGATGGGCGAAGAGATCGTGGTGTTCTCGAGCGAGGAGTTCGGCTTCGTCTGCCTGGACGACGCCTGGGCGACGGGCAGCTCGATGCTGCCGCAGAAGAAGAACCCCGACGTCGCCGAGCTCGCCCGCGGCAAGGCGGGCCGGCTGGTCGGGCACCTCGCCGGCTTCCTCACGACCCTCAAAGGCCTGCCGCTGTCGTACAACCGTGACCTCCAAGAGGACAAGGAGCCGCTTTTCGACGCCTTGGACCAGGTCGTGCTCGCCCTCGCCGCCCTCGACGGCCTCCTCGGCACGGCTACGTTCGACCTCGAGCGCATGCAGGCCGCCGCCAGCGGGCCCGGGCTGGCGGCGATCGACCTGGCCGAGTGGCTAGTGGCCGCGGGAGTGCCCTTTCGTGACGCGCACGGCCTGGTGGGCGCCCTCGTGCGGGAGTCGGTCGAGCGCGGGGTGCCACTTGGCGAGCTCGTCGAGGCCCGCCCGGAGTTCGGAGAGCAGGCCCTGGAGGTGCTGGACGCGGCCGCCGCCCTCCGTCGCCGCACCACACCGGGGGGTACAGGCCCCGGCGCTGTTGCCGTCCAACTGGACCGCTTTCGCCGCCGGCTCGTGAGCGACACGGCCAGGCTCGCCGAGCGGGAGGCGTGATCTCGATCACCGAGCGCCTCCGGGTGCCTGAGCTTCGGGGAGCGAAGCGTCTTCCGCGCTCGTTCGCCGAGCGCGATCCGGTCCTGGTCGCACCCGAGCTATTGGGAAAGCTCCTGCGACGCGGGCCGCTCGTGGCGCGCATCGTCGAGGTGGAGGCGTATCGGGGGGCCTCTGACGCGGCGTCGCACGCCTTCCGGGGCAAGACGGCGAGGAACGCCACGATGTTCGGACCCGCGGGCCACCTCTACGTGTACTTCACCTACGGGATGCACTACTGCGCGAACGTTGTGTGCTGGCCCGACGGCGAGGCGGGAGCGGTCCTGCTGCGTGCGTTGGCGCCGGTGAGCGGGCTGGACGAGATGGCGGCACGGCGTCGCGGGGGACGGGAGCCCGCGACGAGCCGGCGTTCCGAGACCCTCTGCTCAGGCCCGGCCAAGCTGTGCCAGGCGTTCGCCCTTGATCGCACCGCCGACGGATACGACCTGATCAGCGGCGCGCAGGGCCTGGTCCTCCTGGACGACGGGACGCCACCGCCCGACGCCCCCGCGGTCGGGACCAGGATCGGGCTGGGGGCCCAGTGCGCGACCCGCGAGGAGCCCTGGCGGTGGTGGGTGCCAGGTGAGCCGAACGTGTCAAGACCACGGACGGGCGGCTAGTATTGCCTTCGGCAGCGCGACCTGGGGGTCAAGCTGCTGGCGTCACGGTTGGCCTGCCGGCTCCGGGGCTGTGTCTCGAAGCTTGACACAGGTTGCAATCGTGCTACGCTCAAGAGCCGCTCAGAACGGGGTCGACCCGCTTTGAGCGACCTCCAGGGTGGGCCCTCGGGCCCGCATCCTGGGAGGGTGACGTGCGCCGCCGCCCCAAGAGGGCAACGCACGCAATGCGCGGTAGCACCTCCTTCCGAGAGGAAGTGTGCTCCGTCGTCGCTCCTTGACAACGGAATAGGAACAGCCAAAAGCCAGTGCGGGTGGCTGTCGGGACCTCAACGGTGCCGATGGTCACGAAGTCAATGCACTAGAACGGACAACAAACTGTTCTTGTGCCAGTTGGTACCTCGTTCACCGTATCGAGGTACCAGCTCTCCAGATTGAAGCGCCGGTCTCACCGGCGCAGAGATCTCGATGGAGAGTTTGATCCTGGCTCAGGACGAACGCTGGCGGCGTGCTTAACACATGCAAGTCGAACGGAGTCGATCTGGTGGCAACACCGGTGAAAACTCAGTGGCGAACGGGT
>JBEKBT010000014.1:0-44519 GCA_050015255.1 Acidimicrobiales bacterium | reverse complement strand
TGCACCTCCACGACCTTCGCCACGCGGCCGGCACCCTTGCCGCTTGGACCGGCGCCACCGAGCGCGAGCTGATGGCCCGCCTCGGCCATGCCAACCCCGCCGCCAGCCGCCGCTACCAGCACGCCGCCAGGGACCGGGACCGGGCCATCGCCGCCGGTCTCGACGTCATCCTCCAAGGCCTCCAGAAACGCGACGCGCGATAAACGCGCGATAATCCACGGAGGCAAAAATATAGGCCATTCCGGCACCCCGCCGAAATGGCCTCTGAACTGGACTTTTATTGGTGTCGGAGGGGGGACTTGAACCCCCACGCCCTTGCGGGCACTAGCCCCTCAAGCTAGCGCGTCTGCCTATTCCGCCACTCCGACGTGGCCACCACCCGGAGCTCAACGAGCCCTGAAGGCGTCTCGTACTGTACCGCAAACACCTTGCGCGCCATCGTTGGCGTCTCGCCTGCGAGGAGCCCGGTCCGTACGCGCTGGGAAGCTAACCGGTCGGGTACGTGAGCTCGATCACCCAGTCTTCCGCGTCCCAGAAGGGGCCTGCCGAAGTCGGGCTTTCACTCACGTTCACGATGTCGGCCTGCTCGACGAGACTGACGGGCGCCTGGAACAGCGGAAAGGTCGGGAGCTGTCGCGTCAGCAAGCTGTCCAGCTTCGACAAGAGCAAGATCTGCGAGTTGGTGTTGAGCTCAGCGAGGACCTGCTCGAACCGAGTCGTGACAGCCGGGTCGTCGAGACCTGTGACATCCCTGGTCACCGACCTTATTGCGACCGCCCCGGGCTCGGTGCCGGCGGGCGTGGATGCGTTCCACAACCAAGCAGTGCCCGTCGCAGGACCGCCAGACGGCGTGACAGCGACGTTCGACCCGCCGTGGAGGCTGAGGCTCGGCGGCGACAGAGGCGAGGTCATGTCCGGATCGGTGTAGATGATGGCATTCCAGCTCGGGAAAACCGGCATCTGGTACGGAGCGAGCGCGAGCTGGTAGTCCCCTTCAGGCAGCGCGCTGTTGAGGAGATCTTTCATCGACACGTTGTGGACGATCAAAGAAACGCCACCGGCAGACCACTCGGCTTGGAGCTGCTGCTCGAGCGCCTCGATGATGCTGTTGCCTTTCGGGCCGGTGAGGGTCAGCCTCAGCGGACCGCCGATCCCGTTGTCACGGAGGATTCCGTTCTGATCGGGGATATAACCAAGCAACTTGAACAGCGTCGCCGCCTCGACTGGGTTGTATCCGAGGGACCCGGTCTCGGATCCCAATCCGGGCTGGTTCTGTGCGAACAGCCGACTGTTCGTGCCCGAGGTGCCCGGGTCGTCGAACCCGGCCGAATCCGCCACGAGCTGGTCCCGGTCGGTGATGAGCACGAGGGCTGTACGCATCAGCGGGTTGGCGAGAGTGAGGTTGTTCAGATTGAACACGAGCTGCCAGAGCACAGGCGAAGGTGATGTGGCGACCGAGAGATCAGCCCCGAGCGCGTTGTCGCGGGCGATCGTGCCGCTGAGGGCCGGACTGGGTTGGAGCTCGGCGATGGAGATGCTCCGGTGCTGCAATCCGACCAGGGACGCCCGCTCCGACTTCTCGACGAGAAACACGATGCTCTGCAAGTGAGCCGGCGTGGCCCAGTACCTGGTGTTGCGCGTGAGAACGAGCCGCTTTCCAGGCTCCATCGAGCTGACGATGAACGGGCCGCCGGATATGACCTCGGAAGTGTGGAAGCCGGCGAACGCGGAGACCCATCCTGCCCGTTCGGCTATATGGGCGGGGATGAGATTCGCGAAAAGCCCTTCCCAGTCTGAGTACGGGCTCTTGAAGACGACGGTCACAGTCTTTCCGCCGTTGCTGCCCGAGACTGACTCGATATCGCGGTAACCGGCGAGGACACCGACCGGCGCCAACCGCGGTCCATTGCGCAGCTGCTGCTGCCAGTTGTACTCGAAGTCGGTCGCCGTGATCGGATAGCCGTCTGACCACGTCGCTTTCGGGTCGATCAGGTAGCTGACCGTCATGGGGGTCAGGCTGACGACCTCCGCGCTGTCGATGAATCCCGTCGTTTCCGCTTCGAACTCGGGGTCGATCACGAAGGCCTGCGGCCAGACCTGCTCCATCACCATCTGAGTCACGCTGTTCGCGCCTTCAGGCGTCGACGGGTTGAAGTTGGTCGGCAGATAGGGCACCGCCACCGTGACCGTCCCGCCGGTTGCGAACACGGAGCTCGTCGGCGGCGCCTGGTTCGTCGAATTAGAGCCCGAGGCTGACGCGCTGCAGGCTGACGCCGCGACGGCGACGCCGAGGAGGGCGAGTGCGGCCCGCCTCAGCTCCACCGAAGTGACAGGGCAACCGTGACGAACGCGAAGATCAGCACGAACACCACGGTTATCCGATCGAGATTGCGTTCGGCGACGGTCGAGCCGGCGGCAGCCGAGCCCGTCGAGGCACCGAACATGTCGGAGAGCCCGCCACCTCGTCCGCTGTGGAGAAGGACGAGAACTATGAGCCCGAACGCGACCAGCATGTCAATCACGACGAGAGCATCGGTCAGCACTTCGGACAACCTCCTATGGCCCTACTGCCGGGCAGCAGGTTACCACCGCCGAAACCCCTCTCCCGCCTCGCCTGGGCTGCCCGTCGATCGCTTGTCCTTGTGGAAGGGCCTGTCGCCGCCCTAGATGCCCGACCTCGCGATCGAAACAAACTTGTCCGCGTCGAGGCTCGCCCCTCCGACAAGCAAACCGTCGACGTCCGGGCAGGCGAGGAGCTCGCGGGCGTTGTCCGGGGTGACAGATCCTCCGTACTGGACGAGCATCAAGCGCGATACGTCCCCCCCGAGCAGCTCGAGCTCGCCACGGATCATCGCCGACATCGCCTGGGCGTCGTCCGCGCTCGCCGTCCGGCCCGTCCCGATTGCCCAGATCGGCTCGTAGGCGATGACGATCGAGCCGAGGGCTTCAGAACCGCGCTCCGCAAGGGCTGCGGTGAGCTGGGCGGACACGGTCGCCTCGGCCACTCCGGCTTCTCGTTGCTCGAGCGTCTCGCCCACGCACAGGATCGGAGTCATCGCGTGGCGCAAGACCGCGTCCAACTTGAGCCTCACGACTTCGTCGGTCTCACCGAAATACGCACGGCGCTCCGAATGCCCGACGATCACGTAGCGAACGTTCAGTTTCGCCAGCATTTCCGCGCTCACCTCGCCGGTGTAAGCACCGCTGTCCTCGAAGTGACAGCTCTGAGCGCCAAGAGCGATGGGAACGTCGTCGGACTCGAGCGCGGTCTGCACGGAGCGCAAGGAAGTGAACGACGGGTGCAACGAGACGTCTGTGCCATCGGGGAGCGGCGCGGCTCGCAAGAGCGCGGCAAGCTTCTGCACCACCTGGATCGCCTCGTAATGGGTGTGGTGCATCTTCCAGTTGCCGCTGACCAGCACCCTGCGGCCATTGCGATCAGTGCTCATGAGACGCCACTTGGGGTCATGGGCTCTAGGGCTCCCGCGGGAGTCTCACCGCGCCACTTCAGGCTCGTTGTGGGAGTCAGGTCTCGCATTAGGCGCAGCGCGCAGCGCGGCAAGGCCTGGCAGGTCACCGAACTCGAGCAGTTCCAGCGAGGCACCGCCGCCCGTGGACACAAAGCCGATCTTGTCCTCGAGCCCGAGCTGGGACACTGCGGCGACGCTGTCACCCCCACCTACGACGGTACGACCGGGACAGCGGGCCACGGCCTCCGCGATCGCCTTGGTTCCCGCGGCAAAGCGCTCGTCCTCGAACACGCCCATCGGGCCGTTCCACAGGACCGTGCCGGCCGAGGCGATGACATCCGAGAACAGCACGATGGTGGCGGGACCGATGTCGACTCCGCGCCAACCATCGGGTATGTCCAGGCCGCACAACTTGACGTCGGTCCCGTCGGCGTCGCTGCCATCCCCGCTCCCTGAGCTATCACCTTGGCTCTCGGTGCTGAGCTTTCGACCCGGGGCAAGTGCCTTCGAGTCGACAGGCAGCATCAGGTTCCCGGGAGAACGCATGAGCTCAGCGCAGTCCTCGAGGCGGGTCGGGTCGACGATGGACGCTCCGATCGAGTGGCCCAGCGCCTGGAGGAAGGTGTAAGCCATCCCCCCTCCGACGAGCACGGTGTCGGCGCGGGCGGCGAGCGAGCGCACCACACCGAGCTTGTCCTTGACCTTGGCCCCTCCCATGACGACGACAAATGGCTTCGCCGGGGCGTCGAGCAAGCCCGTGAGGATCTCGACTTCGCGGGCCATGAGCCGTCCGGCCGCTGAGGGCAGGTACTTGGGAGGGCCCACCACAGAGGCGTGTGCCCGGTGCGAGGATCCGAAGGCGTCGTTCACATAGGCGTCCTGGCCCTCGATGAGCTCGAGGACGAACTCGGGGTCGTTGCCCTCCTCGCCTGGCGAGAAGCGCAGGTTCTCGAGGAGCTTGATGCCGGGCATCAGCTCGTCGAGGCGTGCCCTCACCGGACTCACATCGAAAGCGGGGTCAGGCTTGCCACCGGGACGGCCGAGATGGGTGCAGGCGGTGATCTCGGCTCCGTGCTCGCGCAGCCACGTGAGGGTGGGAAGGGCCGCGCGGATCCTGAAGTCGTCGGCGACGATCCGCTCGCCCGCCGGCGTCTTGGTGATCGGCACATTGAAGTCGACGCGGACAAGGACGTGCTTGCCCTTGACGTCCCCGAGATCCTCGAGAAGCGGTACGCCCCGAATCATGACAGCCCGATCATGCTGCGCTGATGATCCGTGCGAGGTCGACGAGGCGGTGAGAGTAACCCCACTCGTTGTCGTACCAGCCCATGACCTTCACCAGCGTGGTCGACTCGTCGATGGCTATGGCCATTGTGAGCGTCGAGTCGAAGGTGCAAGACGCAGAGCTGCCGACAATGTCGGTCGAGACGATCTGGTCCTTGTTGTAGACGAGGATCCCACGGAGACGCTCGGTCTCGGAAGCGGCCCGGAAGGCTTCGTTGATCTCGTCTGGCTTCACCTGGGCACCCAGAACGGCTGTCAGGTCCGTGATCGAGCCATCCGTCACCGGCACCCGCAGGGCTTGGCCGTCGAGGCGCCCCTTCATCGCTTCGAGGACAAGGCTCGTCGATCGGGCGGCCCCTGTAGACGACGGGATGATGTTGACCGCCGCCGCCCGAGCCCGGCGAAGGTTGTCGCGGCCGAGGTCGAGCAGCGACTGGTCATTGGTGTACGCATGGACTGTCGTCATGAGTCCCTGGCGAACACCGAAGGCGTCGTCGAGCACCTTGACCATCGGCACGAGGCAGTTGGTCGTGCACGAGGCGGCGGAGACGACGAAGTGATGCGCCGGGTCGAAAGTGTCGTCGTTCACGCCGACAACGAAGGTGGCATCGACCTCCTTGCCTGGCGCCGAGATGATGACCCGCTTGGCGCCTGCCTCGATGTGGCCGCTCGCGGCCTCCCGGCTCGTGAACCGCCCTGTGGACTCGATCACCACGTCGACGTTCAACCCACCCCACCCGATAGCCTTCGGGTCCCTCTCCTCGAAGACCGTTATCTCACGATCGCCTACGCGAAAGCCCTTGTCGGTCTTGGTCACCTCGGCACCAAGGCGGCCGAACGTGGAGTCGTACCGGAGCAGGTGCATGTTCGCCTCGAGCGAGACAAGGTCGTTAATGGCGACTATGTCGACGCCCGGGCCTGCACCTGGACCCTTCTCGAGCTGGAGAACTGATCGCAGGAAGTTCCTCCCGATTCGTCCAAAGCCGTTGATGCCGATACGAATGGTCAAGTCGATCACCTCTCTAGCAGGCGCTCTTTCGAGCAGTTTCACGGCCGCCGCAACCACTATCGCTCACCTGGCGACGCCTCTGCAAAACGTCATCCCCGGTTCGAAACGAGTTGCGAAAGCTCTGCCGCGAGCAGCTCAGGGTCGTGCTCGCGAAGTCCCCGCGCTGCCACATCTGCAACAACTAGCGCGACACCGTCAGGCAAGTCGCCGATCGGCAGCCCGGCCCCGTCCGCCACGACGACGTCGACCGGGACCCCGTGGTCCCGAAGCGACCGAAGGAGCCTCGCGACGTCGAACCCGGCCGTCTCGGGTTGCTGCTCGCGCAGATTCGCCACGTAGACACATTGCGCGCGGGTCGATAGGAGGCTTTCACGTATGCCTGGCACGACACAGGCGGCGAGCACACTTGTGAACAGCGACCCGGGGCCGAGCACTATCTGATCGGCCTCGCCGATCGCCTCGAGAACGCTTTGCGGTGGGACTGCCTCCGGCGGAACGAGCGACACCGTCGCGATCTCCTCGCCTTTGCTGACCCTTACCTGTCCGACGAGCTCGCCGCCAGAAGCCTGAGCCTTCAGCACGACCGGGTGCTGGGTGGCCGGCAGCACCTGGCCGACTGCTCCCAGAACGCGACACGCCTCCTCAACCCCGGACACGAAGTCTCCGGTGGCGCACGCCATGGCGGCGATCAACAAGTTGCCGAAGGCGTGGCCCGCGAGCTCGCCGCGGGAGAAGCGATACTCGAGAGCCTCGGCGAGCGGGGACGGCTCGGGCAACAACGCTCCGATGCAACGCCGGAGATCACCAGGGGCGGGAATGCCGAGAAGCTCTCGCAGCCGGCCGCTAGAGCCGCCGTCGTCGGCGACCGAGACCACCGCCGTGAGCTGGGACGCGTACTGCCGAGCTGCCTTGAGTGTCTGGGCGAGCCCATGACCGCCCCCGATCGCGACCACTTTCGGGGCGATGACGGTCCCCCGTTCGCTCAACGGTCGATGTCCCGGTGGTGGACGACCGGTGTGTAGCCGCGCCGGCCGATCCGCTCGGCTATCTCCTCTGCCAGCACGACGGAGCGATGCCGGCCTCCGGTGCAGCCGATGGCGATCGACAGGTAGGACTTCCCCTCACGGACATAGGCGGGGAGCAAGAGGGCGAAGAGATCGTCGAGGCGTTTTAGGAGCTCCGTGGCCTCTTCGTTGTCGAGCACGTAGTCGCGCACCGGCGCGTCGAGCCCGCTCAGATTGCGCAGCGCAGGCACCCAGTGAGGGTTGGGCAGGAACCGACAGTCAAAGACGAGGTCGACGTCCAGCGGGATCCCGTGCTTGAAACCGAACGACACGACCGCAGTCTGCATGCCCGCCGAAGTGTTGACGCCGTCGACAAGCTCGATAAGGCGGTCACGCAGCTGATGCACGTTCAGGGTTGCGGTGTCGACCACGACGTCGGCTTCGTCGTGCAGCGCGGCGAGCATCGCACGCTCTTGCTGGATGGCCGCGAGCACGCTGGTGGCCTCCACCGGGTGCCGTCGGCGGGTGCCCTCGTAGCGACGGACAAGGACCTCGTCGGCAGCGTCCAGGAACACCACTCGCACGCGGGCGCCGGTCGAGCGCAGCTCTCGGATCTCCGGCGTGAGCTCTGCGATGCCCTCGTAGCCGCCGCGGCCCGAAACGAGGCACACCCGCTCGTACTCGGCGCCGGCCTGGCTCGTGAGCTCGGCGATCTTGCCTATGAGAGCTGGAGGCAAGTTGTCGATGACGAACCAGCCACGGTCCTCGAAGGTGGCGGCTGCGGTGGAGCGTCCGGCTCCGGACATGCCGACGAGGATCAGGTACTCGGCCATCGGCCCCTATCTTCCCATGCGGCCCGCTCCCAACCGCTCAAATCGAAGCAGCAGCAAGCGCGGGATGGCGGACTCGAGCTCGAGATCGACCGAGCCCTCCAAGAACGCGAGCGGTGGCTCGGGCTCCTCCAGGCGCGTCAGCACGCACCCGAGGGCGGTGACGGGGTTCACATAGCGCGACAGGGGGCGGTGGGCGAAACGCAGCCGCACGCCTGGGTCGACCTCCTCGACGACGAAGTCCTCGCGCAGGTACGGGCCGACCCGCCAGTAGTGCTCGCCCAGGATCCGGTCGTCCACGAAACCACTCCCCGTTCCCTGGAATACGGGGTGGTTGACGAGGAGGACGAACCGGCCACCCACGGCGAGCACGCGTATCGCCTCGGCGAGCAAGGCGTCCGGATCGGACGCGTGCTCGATCACCAGGCAGCAGACGACACCGTCGAACGCACCGTCCCGGAACGGCAGGTGCTCCCCCACCCCGCGCACGTACCTAGGGCCGGCGCCGGCTCTTTGGGCCACGGCGTCGGCTTCTTGGGCGACGGCGCCGGCGAGCTGCGCGGCGGAGGGATCGAGCCCGACGACGATCGACCTTGCCGCGGTCCCCCGGGCAAGGCGACGGGCGAGATGGCCCTCACCACTGCCCAGGTCGAGCACTCGACGGGCGCCCTCGAGGTGCGACTCGGCGAGGGGAAGGATCTGGAGCTCGTACTCGAGGTCCGCTCCGTTCGTGAACGTCTCGCGCCACCAGGTGGCGTAGCGCTCCCAGGGATCTTCGCTCTCGCTCATCCGGCCTTCGGGGTTCGCCGGGCGTGCAGATGCTCGTAAACGGCGCGGGCAACGGCCTCCGGCAACCAGCCAAGCCCGAGGAGGTCCTCCAGAGAGGCCGCCTGCACGGCTCGCACTCCCCCCATCTCTGAGATGAGCCGCCGCCGCCGCACCGGCCCGAGGCCGGCGATGCCGTCCAGCGCGCCCCGGGTCATTCGCCGGCCCCGCAACTCGCGGTGGAAGCCGATGGCGAATCGGTGCGCCTCGTCCCGAGCCTGCTGCAACAGGTAGATCGCCTCGCTGTCACGCGGTATCTGAACCGGGTCCGGTCGGCCGGGCACGAAAACCTCCTCCAACTGCTTGGCAAGCGAGGCCACCGCGATCCTGTCCGACAGACCCAGCTCCTCGAGGACTCGCACACCGACTCCGAGCTGCCCTTTTCCTCCGTCGAGGAGCAGTAGCTGGGGCGGGTAGGCAAAGCGCGCCTTACGCCGGCGGCGCCCGTCCAGGCTCGGCTCGGCGTCGACCTCGGTCCCCGCCGCGCCGTGGGTGCCCGCCACGGTCTCGGGCCTGTCCGTGCCGACCTCGCCGCTCGAAGGGGCCTCCGAGAGCCGCCGAAGACGCCGGGTGAGCACCTCGTGCATGGCTCCGTAGTCGTCGTTTCCCTGAACGGCTGACACCTTGAAGCGCCGGTAGTCGCTTCGCTTTGCCAGCCCGTCCTCAAACACGACCATCGAGCCCACGTAGTCGGTGCCCTGGATGTGGCTCATGTCGTAGCACTCGATGCGCAGCGGTGCCTCCTTCAGGCCGAGCGCTTGCTGGAGCTCCTCGAGGGCGGCCGCACGGCTCGTGAGATCGGTCGCCCGCCGCAGCCGGTTACGTTTCAGCTGGTCCTCCGCATTCTGGAGAGCCGTGGCGAGAAGCTCGCGTTTGCGGCCTCGCCGGGGAACGCGCACTGTGACCTTGCCGCCGCGCAGCTCGGAGAGCCACGCCTCATAGGTGGCCACGTCCTCCGGCAGCTCGGGGACGAGCAGCTCCCGGGGGATCCCGATCGGAGTCTCGGCGTAATGCTGCTCGAGCACCCTGCCCACGAGCTGAGAGGACGTCAGCGGCTCCACCTTCTCGACGACGAAGCCGTGCCGGCCGACCACCCGGCCGCGGCGGACGTGGAGGACCTGCACCGCCGCCACCAGCTCGTCCTCTGCGATGGCGATGGCGTCAAGGTTCTCAGGGGTGTCGGTGACCATCTGCTGGCGCTCGACGGCGAGCCGGACCGTCGCCAACCGGTCACGCAGGCGTGCCGCCCGCTCGAACTCGAGCGCGCCGGCCGCCTCGCGCATCTCGGCCTCGAGGCGGTCGACGACCGGTTTGGTGTCGCCGTCGAGAAACGCCATCAGCTCGGACACGAGCCTCCCGTACTCCTCAGGCTCGACGGCGCCGACGCAGGGGCCCGAGCACCGCTCTATGTGGTAGAGGAGGCAGGGCCGTCCGAGGAGCTGGTGGCGCCGTAGCTTGGCATCCGAACAGGTCCGGATCGGGAACGACCGCAGGAGCAGGTCGAGCGTCTCCCGAATGGCGTAGGCGTGCGCGTAAGGCCCGAAATAACGCGTGTCCTTGCGCCTCGCGCCTCGCATGACCGTCGCCCTGGGCCACTCGTCGCCGACGGTGACCGCTAGGTAGGGATAGCTCTTGTCGTCTACGAGGCGGATGTTGAAACGGGGCCGGTGCGCCTTGATGAGGTTGTACTCGAGCATGATGGCCTCGACGTCGCTCCCGACGACGATCCACTCGACCGAGGTGGCCCGTTCCATCATCTGGGCGGTGCGCGGGTTCAAGTGCGCCGGGTCCTGGAAATAGTTCGAGAGCCGGCTGCGCAAGGACCGCGCCTTGCCGACATAGATGATCCGGCCGGCGGCGTCCTTGAACTGGTACGAGCCGGGGGCGTCGGGAACCGATTGCGGTCGTTCGAGCACTAGAGTGCAGGTTACGGCCGGCCTGGTACCCCGGCTGACATATTCGCTTCGTGGCCGACATACCCGCGGTTGGGCGACCAGGCTGTCCCCGCCGGCCGATCAACGAAGCGTCCTATAGGGGGTCATCTGATGTTCCGCCTACAGCCGCCGTTACCTGATGACTATTCGACGGCAACCGCCGACGAGCTCGTTCGACGCGTCACCACGGCCCGTGCGCGCCTCGGCAGGCGCCTCGTCATCCTCGGCCACCACTACCAGCGTGAGGAGGTCATCCAGTTCGCTGACATGCGGGGGGACTCGTTCGGGCTGTCCCGTTTTGCCGCGAACCAGCGCGAGGCCGAGTTCGTGGTCTTCTGCGGCGTCCATTTCATGGCCGAGTCGGCGGACATCCTCACCGGACTTCACCAAAAGGTGATCCTCCCCGACCTCAACGCCGGTTGCTCGATGGCCGACATGGCCGACCTCGAAGGTGTCGAGCAGATCTGGGACGAGCTCTCCCAGGTGACAGACATCGACGCGATCGTGCCCATCACGTACATGAACTCGGCGGCTTCGCTGAAGGCGTTCGTGGGTCGGCACTCAGGAGCGGTTTGCACTTCGGCCAACGCCCGCTCGGTGTTGAGCTGGGCGCTCGACCACGCTGACAAGGTGCTCTTCTTTCCTGACCAGCACCTCGGCCGCAACACCGGCTTCCAGCTCGGCTACGGCGCGTCTGACATGCAGGTCGTCGACCCGCACCGGCGCCTCGGAGGGCTGCAAGACGCCGAGGTGAAGGAAGCCACCTTGCTCCTGTGGAAGGGCCACTGCTCGGTTCACCAGCGATTCCGCACCGAGCACGTCGAGGCATTCCGTTCCGAGCACCCGGAGGGCATCGTGATCGTGCACCCCGAATGCAGTCGTGAGGTCGTCGAGATCGCCGACCAGGTCGGCTCCACGGACTACATAATCGCGGCGGTCGCGGCGGCACGGCCCGGCTCGACGATGGCGGTCGGGACCGAGATCCATCTCGTCGACAGGCTCGCACGCGAGCATCCCGACCGGACCGTGCTCTCCCTCGACCCGCTCGTCTGCCCCTGCTCGACGATGTTCCGGATCGACCTGGCGCACCTCGCCTGGGTACTCGACGGCCTCCTCGAGGGACAGGTGCGCAATCGCATCGTGGTCGACGAGGCCACGGCCGCCGACGCCCGGGTGGCACTCGAGCGCATGCTCGCCATCGCATGAGCCACGCCCACCTGACCGACGAGCCGGGGCCTGGACGACTGACGAGCGAGGCCCCATGACAACGAGAGCGAGGGGCCATGGAAGATGACATCGCCGTCGCGATCGCGGGTAGCCGCGAGGCGACCGGCCGGCTGTTCGCCACGATCGAGCAGATCGACGATGCGCTAACCGCTCGCCCGAGCCTACTGCCCGGTTGGAGCGTCGCCCATGTCCTGACCCACCTCGCCCGCAACGCCGACTCGTTCGTCCGGGTCCTCGCCGGCGCGGCGGAGGGCCTTGAGGTGCGCCAGTACCCGGGCGGGAGCGCCGAGCGGAACCGGGACATCGAGCAGGGAGCGAAACGGCCGGCGCTGGAGATCCTCGACGATGTGCGCGACTCGACCATGCGCCTGGACGCCGCCTGGATCGACATGCCACCTGTCGTGTGGCAACGCCAGGGCCTGCGCGGCGACGGCTCGCCGCTTCCTTGCCGCCTCTTGCCCATGTCACGTTGGCGCGAGGTCGAGGTGCACCACGTCGACCTCGGCCTCGGCTACGGCGTTTCGGACTGGCCGGCCGAATTCGTCAGCGCGGACCTGCCGCTCGCCCTGGACCGCCTGCCGGAGCGGATCGAGGATCCCCGACAGCGCGCCGCGCTCCTGGCCTGGGTCTACGGCCGCGCCGCCGAGCCCGGGGAAGTCGTCCTGCAGCCCTTCTGAGCGGGCTCTGCCGCGATCAGCTCGAGGCTGTTGGCGAACGGGTCAGCCACCAAGCAACGACGCGCCTCTGCAAGCTCCGTCTCCCCATCTGACTGGTGGCCGGCCTCGCCACCCCGTGCGAGCTCACATCCCGAGCAAAGGAGCGAGAAAACGGCCCGTGTAGCTCTCGTGGGTCTTGGCCACCTTCTCGGGCGTGCCCTCCGCGATCACCTCTCCGCCGCCGTCGCCGCCCTCAGGGCCGAGGTCGATCACCCAGTCCGCCGACTTCACGACATCGAGGTTGTGCTCGATCACACAGACCGTATTGCCCTGGTCGACCAATCGTTGCAGCACGTCCAAGAGCTTGCGGACGTCCTCGAAATGAAGCCCGGTGGTCGGTTCGTCGAGCACGTACAGCGTGTGCCCGGTCGATCGCTTGGCGAGCTCGGAAGCCAGCTTGACCCGCTGGGCCTCTCCCCCGGAGAGCGTGGGAGCCGGCTGGCCGAGGCGGACGTAACCGAGGCCCACGTCCACGAGCGTCCTCAAGTGCCGCGAGATGACCGGCTGCGCCGCGAAGAACTCGAGCGCCTCCTCACAGGACAGGTCGAGCACCTCCGCGATGTTCTTCCCGCGCCAGGAGATCTCGAGCGTGTCGCGGTTGTAGCGGGCGCCCTTGCAAACCTCGCAGGGGACGTAGACATCAGGGAGGAAGTGCATCTCGATCTTGAGAGTCCCGTCGCCGGCGCACGCCTCGCAGCGGCCGCCCGAGACGTTGAAGGAGAAACGCCCCGGCTGGTAGCCGCGCAAGCGCGCCTCCGCCGTCTGGCTGAACAGCTTCCGGACGTTGTCGAACATGCCCGTGTAGGTGGCCGGGTTCGAGCGTGGTGTGCGGCCGATCGGTGACTGGTCGATGTCGATGACCTTGTCGAGCGATTCCGCACCTTCGATCGTGCGGTGCCGCCCCGGGACGACGCGGGACTTGTAGATGCGTTGCATGAGGGCCCGCAACAAGATGTCGTTGATCAGGGTCGACTTGCCCGATCCCGACACGCCCGTGACCGAGACGAAGCAACCGAGGGGGATCTCCACGTCGATCCCCTTCAAGTTGTGCTCCCGAGCCCCGCGCACGACGAGCCACTCGCCCCGGGGCTCGCGCCGCATGCTGGGCACCGCGATCGAGCGCTTTCCCGAGAGGTACTGGCCGGTGATCGAACCCCGGCATTTCACGAGATCGGCGACCGAGCCGGCACAGACCACCTCGCCGCCGTGCTCGCCGGCCCCGGGGCCGATGTCGACGACATAGTCGGCGATCCTGATCGTCTCCTCGTCGTGCTCCACGACAAGGACCGTGTTGCCGATGTCACGCAGACGCAGGAGGGTCTCCACGAGCTTGCGGTTGTCCCGCTGATGGAGGCCCACCGAGGGCTCGTCGAGCACATAGAGGACACCGACGAGCCCGCTGCCGATCTGCGAGGCGAGGCGGATCCGCTGAGCCTCCCCGCCGGCGAGTGTCGCCGCCGAGCGGTCGAGGCTGAGATAGTCGAGGCCGACGTCGACGAGGAACTGGAGCCGGGCGCGGATCTCCTTCATGACCCCGGCAGCGATCATCTCCTCCCTCGAGCTCAGCTCCAGGTGCTCGAGCAGATCGTGAGCCGCTCGGATGGAAAGCGCCGACAGCTCGGCGATGCTCCTGCCCCCGACTTTGACGGCGAGCGACTCCGGGCGAAGCCGCGTCCCACCGCAGTCCGGGCAGGGCACCTCGCGCATGTAGCCCTCCACCTGCTCGCGCACCCAGTCGGAGTCGGCATCGCTGTGGCGCCTCTGCAGCCAAGGCACGACACCTTCGAACTGGGTGTCGTAGCTGCGCAACGTGCCGTAACGATTGCGGTACTGGACGTGCACGCGCCTGGTGCCGGCACCGTACAGGAGGATCTTGTGCTGCTGCCTTGAGAGCTTGGACCAGGCCTTGTCCATGCTGAAGCCGTACGCGTCGGCGACCGCCTTGAGCACACGCGAGAAGTACTCGGTGCGAGCGCCCGCCCACGGCGCGATGGCACCCTGCGAAAGGGAGAGATCCGGGTTGGGCACCACGAGATCGGGATCGACCTCGAAACGGGTCCCAAGCCCGTTGCAAGAAGGGCACGCACCAAAGGGCGAGTTGAAAGAAAAGCTCCTCGGCGCCAGCTCGTCGAGGGAGATCCCGCAGTGCACGCAGGCCAAGTGCTGGGAGAAGGTGAGCAACTGCTCGCCGTTCGCGTCCTGCGAGCCGTCCTCTGCCACATCCGCGATCCCGTCCTCGGCGACGTCGGCAGCCCTGTCGGCGGCGGTCGCCTCGGCGCTGCCGGCAACGGCCTTGCCGGCAGCGGTCCTGGTGCCAGCTGCCTTGGCACCCGCTGGCTTCGCGGCCACTCGGGCCGCGCCCCGGGGGGACGAATCGGCCTCCGGCATGAGCAGGATCTCGGCGACCCCATCGCCGAGGCGGAGCGCTGTCTCGATCGAGTCGGTGAGCCGGCGTTCGATGCCGTCGCGCCGGACAAGGCGGTCGACGACCACCTCGATCGTGTGCTGCTCGTAACGGGCGAGCTCGAGCGAGGTCCGGTCGGAGAGCTCCATGAGCTTGCCGTCGACGCGCACCCGCGCGTAGCCCTGCTTGGCGAGGTCGTCGAGCAGGGCCGAGTACTCGCCCTTGCGGCCGCGCACCACCGGGGCGAGAACGTGAAACCGGGTGCCCTCGGGCAGGTCGCTCAGGCGGTCGACGATCTGCTGGGGGCTCTGGCGCGTGACGAGCCTGCCGCAGTTGGGGCAATGGGGCTGGCCGATGCGCGCATAGAGGAGGCGCAGGTAGTCGTAGATCTCGGTGATGGTCCCCACCGTTGAACGGGGGTTGCGGGAGGCGGACTTCTGGTCGATCGAGATGGCCGGTGACAGCCCCTCGATGAAGTCGACGTCCGGCTTGTCCATCTGCCCGAGGAATTGCCGGGCGTAGGACGACAGCGACTCGACGTAACGCCGCTGGCCCTCGGCATAGATGGTGTCGAACGCGAGCGACGACTTCCCCGAGCCCGACAGCCCCGTGAAAACGATGAGCCGATCGCGCGGCAGCTCTAAGGAGACGTTCTTTAGGTTGTGCTCGCGGGCCCCGCGAACAACGAGGGTGCTGGGCACGGCCGCAGACTACCGAGTGACCGGCGCGTGCCGATCACTGTCCAGTTCGCCCGGGCGGATCGGCCCGATCGTGGCGTAAGGGGCGCTGTGGATGTTCACCCGACCTCCCTGAGCTCGCGGCGCAGGGAACGGATCTCGTCTCGCAGCCTCGCCGCGTACTCGAAACGGAGCTCGGCGGCCGCAGCCTCCATCTCCCGCTCGAGCGTGGCGATCAGCCTTCCGATCTCGTCCGCGGGGAGCTCGTCGTTGCCGGCGCGTCCGTTCCCGGACACATCGAGGAGCTCGGCGACCCGCTCGACTGCTCGCCGCCCGGCGCGACGGGACCGATCGGACCCCGCCCGGCTCGGGAGAGGGGCCCCGGCCCCGAACCCGTCCCCTCCGGCTCCTGCGGCGCTGCGGAACTGAGCGACGAGATCGGTCACGGCCTTGCGGATCGTCTGCGGGTCGATGCCGTGCTCGCGGTTGTACTCCTGCTGCACGAGGCGGCGGCGTTCGGTCTCCGCGATCGCCCCCCGCATGGAGTCCGTGATCACGTCCGCGTAGAGGATGACCCGACCCGAGACGTTCCGGGCGGCACGACCCATCGTCTGGATCAACGACGTCTTGGAGCGGAGGAAGCCCTCCTTGTCGGCGTCGAGGATCGCCACGAGCGCCACCTCCGGAAGGTCGAGTCCCTCGCGGAGGAGGTTGATGCCGACGAGCACGTCGAACTCGCCGAGGCGCAGGTCCCGAACGATCTCGATCCGCTCGATGGTGTCGATGTTGGAGTGCAGGTACCGGACCTTGAGCCCGGTCTCGAGCAGGTAGTCGGCCAGGTCCTCGGCCATCTTCTTCGTGAGCGTCGTCACCAGCACCCGCTCGCCCCGGCCCACGGTCGTGTTGATCTCTGCGATCAGATCGTCGATCTGGCCCTTGGTCGGCTTGATGACGACCTCGGGGTCGACGAGGCCGGTCGGCCGCACGATCTGCTCGACGACCTGGCTCGAGACCGAGATCTCGTGATCGGAAGGCGTCGCCGAAAGGAAGATGCACTGGTTGATGCGTGCCTCGAGCTCCTCGAAACGCAAGGGGCGGTTGTCCCTGGCCGACGGGAGGCGAAACCCGTGCTCGACGAGGATGTCCTTGCGGGAACGGTCGCCCGCGAACTGCCCGTGAAGCTGCGGCACCGTCACGTGGCTCTCGTCGATGACGAGGAGCCAGTCGTCGGGGAAGTAGTCCAGGAGCGTGTAGGGCGCTTGGCCCGGCGCCCGCCCGTCCAGGTGCCGGCTGTAGTTCTCCACTCCGTTGCAGCTCCCGAGCTCTGCGAGCATCTCGAGATCGTGCTCGGTGCGCATCCGCAGCCGCTGAGCCTCGAGCAGCTTGCCCTCCTCCTCCAGCTCGCGCAGGCGCTCGCCGAGCTCGACCTCGATGGAGGCGATGGCGTGCCGCATGCGCTCGTCCCCGGCGACGTAGTGCGTGGCGGGAAAGATGATCAGCTCCTCGAGATCACCGAGGAGCTCGCCCGTGAGGACGTCGAAGCGGCTCACGCGCTCGACCTCGTCGCCGAACAGCTCTATGCGCACCGCGTACTCCTCGTAGGCGGGATGCACCTCGATCGTGTCGCCCCGCACCCGGAACCTCCCCCGGACGAGATTGGCGTCGTTGCGCTCGTAGTGCATCGTGACCAGCCGCAAGAGCAACGACCGCTGGTCGTGCGTCTCTCCGGGCGAGAGCACGAGGATCTGGTCTCGGTACTCCTCAGGTGACCCGAGCCCGTAGATGCACGAGACCGACGCCACGACGATCACGTCTCTCCTCGTGAGCAGGCTGGCGGTAGTCGAGTGCCTGAGCCGGTCGATCTCGTCGTTGATCGACGAGTCCTTCTCTATGTAGGTGTCCGAGGAGGGCAGGTAGGCCTCGGGCTGGTAGTAGTCGTAGTAGGAGACGAAGAACTCGACCCTGTTGTCCGGGAAGAAGCCCCGCAGCTCGCCGGCGAGCTGCGCTGCGAGCGACTTGTTGGGCGCCAGCACCAGGGTCGGGCGCTGGGCCCTCTCCAGGGTCCAGGCGATCGTGGCGCTCTTGCCGCTCCCGGTGATCCCGAGGAGGGTCTGGAACCGGTCGCCCCGCTCGATCCCCCGCGAGAGCGCGTCGATGGCGGCCGGCTGGGAACCGGCCGGCTGAAAGTCAGAAACGACCCGGAACGGAGGCACTATCGGCATGGTACCGAGAGGGTGCGCGCTGGCAAGCGGGGGGTGCGCGCCGTCGTGCCATCAGGACCGGGCCACCTGGGGGCGGTCGTCGCCCTCCCCCACCCTCGACGAGCTCGACGTCGAAGCGGACGTTGCTGATCCCGACTCCCATCCCGGCGGCGTCAACCGCGGCCGCCCGCCGCCGCCCATCGGAGTCCCTCGATCCAGTCCCATGCCCGCCCGACCATCTCCTCGAGCTCGTCGAGGGTGCCCATGTTCATGATCACGAAGTCCGCCCGGGCCACTCGCTCGGAACGGCTGGCCTGGTTGGCGATGCGCGCCTCGGCGTCGGAGCGGTCCATGTGCCGCAGGTTCACCAGCCGTTCCAGCGCGACGTCCTCGGGCGCGTCCACGACGAGCACGCCCGAGAGCCCGTACTGGTCCGGGCCGGCACCCTCCACCAGCAGGGGGACGTCGAGAACGACGATGTCGTCACCGCCCGACTCGGCTGCCAGCCGGGTGGTGATCTCGGCACGCACCTCGGGATGGACGATCGCATCGAGGTCGGCGAGAGCGGCAGGATCGTTGAAGACGACGGCGGCGAGCGCCGGGCGATCGAGACTCCCGTCCGGCGCGACGACCCCGGCACCGAAACGCTCCGCCACCTTCGCGTAGGCCGGCCTCCCCGGCTCGACCACCTCTCGCGCCAACTCGTCGGCATCGATGAGCACCGCGCCACGCTCGGCGAGCATCGCGGCGACGGTCGACTTCCCCGAGCCGATGCCGCCCGTCAGGCCGACGACGATCATGCCGCCACCAGGGGCCGCAACCGGAGCTCAGCCGGGGCCCGGAGCGCCTCGAGTGCCTCGGCGGCCCGTGACATGGGCGCCTACACTAACCGGGCCGTGGCTCGAGCGAGCAGGACCCGCCTTTTTCCGATGCGAGTCCTGGGAACCGGCCTCCTTGCCGCCCTCGCCTACGTCCCGCTGCTTTGCACCAAGCCGGGGATCCTCGCCGACGACACCAAGCAGTACCTATATCTCGATCCCGGCCGGCTCTTGAGCTCGGCCGTCTCGATGTGGGACCCCTCGGTCGCAGGGGGCACGGTCACCCACCAGAACATCGGCTACCTGTTCCCGCAAGGGCCTTTCTACTGGCTCTTCGCCGAGCTCGGCGTGCCCATGTGGGTGGCGCAAAGGCTCTGGATGGGCACCGTGCTCCTCGCGGCCGGCGCCGGGGTCTGCTACCTGGCGAGGACGCTCGGCGTCAATGGTCCCGGTGTCGTCGTCGCAGGGCTGGCTTACGAGCTCAGCCCTTACTTCCTCCAGTACATCCAGCAGACCTCGGCCATCCTGCTTCCTTGGGCGGGTCTCGGATGGCTGGTCGCCTTCGCTGTGCTTGCCGTTCGCCGGGGCGGATGGCGCTATCCGGCCCTCTTCGGTCTCGTGGTCGCCCTTGTCGGGGCCACGAACGCCACCTCTTTGATCTATGCGGGCATCGCCCCGGTGGCCTGGCTCTTCTACGGCGTCCTCGTGCTCCATGAGACGCCGGCGCGCCGTGCCCTTGGCGCCGCGGGGAAGATGGGCCTGTTGGCGCTCGGGGTCTCGCTGTTCTGGATTGCCGGGCTCCGCATCGAAGGCGCCTACGGCGTCGCCATCCTCAAGTACACCGAGACCCTGCCTGCGATCGCGGGGACTTCGCTCGCCTCCGAGGTCGTGCGCGGGCTCGGCTACTGGTACTTCTACGGCAGCGACCGGCTCGGGCCCTGGAAACAGGCGGCCGTCAAGCTGGAGGAGACCGCTTGGCTGCTGGCGACGAGCTTCGCCGTGCCCGCCCTTGCGGTGCTCGGTGCGTTCGTGTCGCGTTGGCGCGCGAAGGCGTTCTTCGTCCTGCTGGTACTCGTCGGAGTCGTCCTGGCGGTGGGCCTGCACCCGTACTCGGACCCGTCGCTCGTCGGCCGGGGGCTGAAGGCGTTCATGTCCGGATCGTCGGTGGGGCTCGCCCTGCGCTCGAGCGACCGCGCCACTCCCCTCGTCGTGCTCGGCTTCGCCATGCTGCTCGGTGTCGGAGCCAGCGCCCTGTGGTCACGATTCCCCCGCTTGGGGCTTGGCACCGCCTGTGCGTTGGCGGCGGTGGTCGTGGCCAACAGCGCTCCGTTTCTCGAAGGAGGCGCCGTCGCGCAGAACTTCGAGCGCCCCGAGAACGTTCCGTCGTACTACGCCCAGGTCGCCCGTTACCTCGACGCCCAGGGCGACTCGACACGGGTGCTCATCGAGCCGGGCCAGAACTTTGCCGCCTATGACTGGGGCACCCTGTTCGACACGATCTGGCCCGGCATCATGACCCGGCCGGAGATCCTCCGTGAGCAGACGGTCCAGGGTTCCTATCCCACGACCGACCTCCTCCAGGCCTTCGACCTCACGCTCCAGCAGGGCACCTACGAGCCCTCGACGCTGGCGCCCATCGCCCGCCTCTTGAGCGCCGGCGACGTCGTCTTGCAGTCGAACCTCGCCTACTGGCGCTACAACACCCCGCGCCCGCAGGAGACCTGGGCCCTGTTCGACCCGCCACCGGCGGGGATCGGCGAACCGGTCGAGTTCGGCAAGCCCGTCCCGAACGTCGCGCCGGCCAAGTACAGCCTCACGGACGAGGAAGCCTTGGCGGAGCCGGCGAACGCCCCGTGGCCGCCGCCCATCGCGATCTTCCCGGTCTCCGACGCCCGCCCGATCTACCGGGCCGAGCCGGCCTCCGCACCTGTTGTCCTCGACGGCAGCGGAGCCGGTGTCGTCGCCGCCGCTGCCACCGGCCTGCTCGACGACAACCCGACCATCTTCTACGCCGGGACTCTCGACGGCGATGCAAAACTGCTCCGCGAGGCGGTCACCCGGGGGGCACAGCTGGTCCTCACCGACACGAACCGCAAGGATCTCGAGCGCTGGTCGAGCGTGAGCGACAACATCGGCGAGACCCTCCCGGTCGTGCCCGAGCCTTCCCCAGCGGACCCGACCGCGGTCGCCCTGCCGATCTTCTCCCACGTCCGTGTGGACGGTCAGAGCATCGCCGTGTACGGCGAGGCCCGTTACGTGACGGCTTCGGCCTACGGCAACCCCGTCAGCTTCACCCCCGAGGACCGGGCGGCGGAAGCCTTCGACGGCAACATCGACACCGCCTGGAGCGTCGGCGCCTTCTCCAACGCCACGGGCAACTGGATCCAGGTCCGCCTCGATCATCGTGTGACGACCGATCACATCAACCTCGTCCAGGTGCTCGGCTCCACGGTCAACCGGTGGATCACCCGAGTGAGCATCGCCTTCGACGGCAGGCCCGCCATCTCCGAGAAACTGGGCTCTGCGTCCCGGACGGCCGCCGGCCAGACGATCCGGTTCCCGAGGCGCTCTTTCACGACGCTTCGGATCACGATCGACGGCACCACCTGGTCGGGGCGTGAGTCGATGCTCGGCTCGTCGGGGGTTGGTTTCTCCGAGGTCCGGATTCCCGGCGTGAGCATCGCCGAGACGATCCAGATGCCTTCGGACCTGTTGCGGGCGCTCGGGGCCTCCTCGCTCTCGCACCGCCTCACCATTGTGATGACCAGAGATCGCGTGGGCGCCACGCCGCCTCGCTCCGACCCAGAGCCGGCGATGAGCCGGACCTTATGGCTCCCGACCGCCCGAACCTTCTCGCTGAGTGGGACCGCCCGTGTCTCCGCCCTGATCCCCGACAACGTGATCGACACCCTCCTCGCGGGCCCGGACGCCTTCGGCGGTGCGGTGATCGGCTCGAACGAAAGGCTTCCCGGTGATCTCGACGCCCGGGCCGTGTTCGCCTTCGACGGCGACCCGAAGACCTTCTGGAGTCCCGGCTTCGACGGCCCGGCCCAGATCGGCGCCTGGATGCAGGCATCGCTCACCCACAGCGTCACCTTCGACCACCTCGACCTGCAGCTCATCGCAGACGGCCGGCACTCCGTCCCCACCGAGATCAGGATCACGACCAACACCGGCGGTGACGAGCTCGTAACTGTGCCGCCCGTGCGCGACCGCAAGACCATCGACTCGGTTGTAAGCGTCCCTGTCAGCTTCCCGAAGCTGACCGGAAGCACGATCCGCTTCACGATCGAGGCCGTCCGCCAAGTCACGACCATCAACTGGTACACACAAAAGCCGATCGTCATGCCGGTCGGGATCGCCGAGATCGGTCTTCCCGGCGTCCGCTTCTCCCCCGAGACGGCGAGCGACAGCATCCCTGCGGTCTGCACCTCGAAGCTGCTGCGCATCGACGGGCGGCCGGTCTGGCTGAAGGTGTCGGGGACTGTCGGCGCGGCCGAGAAGCTACAGAACCTGACCGTCTCCGGCTGCGGGCCCGACGCGAAAGGCATCGTCCTCGGGCCCGGCAACCACACCGTGGACGCCACGTGGGGAAAGATCACCGGGTGGAACCTTGACCGGCTCGTGCTCGACTCGGCCCCGGGAGGCGCGGCCCTGCCTCCGCTCGTCAACGGCGACGCGGCCCCGGCGCCGGGGACGATCGGCACCTCGAGCACACCGCCGATTGCGACCCCTACGGTCCGGGTCCTCGGGTCTTCTGCGACATCGGCCAGGCTCGAGGTCCAAGGCGCCACGCGACCGTTCTGGCTCGTTCTCGGCGAGAGCCTGAACGCCGGCTGGGAGGCCAGCGGGCCCGGCGGGCGGTCTCTCGGGGCGCCTCAGCTCATCGACGGCTATGCGAACGGCTGGTACGTCACGCCGCCGCGAAGCGCCAGCTTCATCGTGACGCTCCGGTTCGGGCCGCAGAGGATGGTGACCCCGGCGATACTCGTCTCGGGGGCGACCCTGGCCGTCTGCCTCGTTCTCGGCTTCGTGCCCTTTGGGCCCATCCGGCGGAGGCTGCGCCGCCGCGGGGCCCACTCGGCTGAGGTGGCAGCTGACCGCGGCGGGACGGCCGCGCTCGACGCGGACCGCCGCAAAGCTGAGGCCAGGGCCGTCCTCGCCCCCCTCCTCGAGGAGCCGCCGCTCTTGGGGGTACCGTTCGCCGACGGGGGAAGATCGCCCGGGTGGCTCGCCTGCATCCTGGTCGCAACCGCCTGCGGCGCCGTCTCGGCGGCGGTGCTGCCGCCGCCGTCAGCGCCTTGGGTCGCCTGCGCGATCGCGCTCGGCGCGCTCGCCGGCCTGCGGTGGTCGGCCGCACGCTCGCTGCTCAGCCTTACGGCGCTCGGGTGCCTTGTCGCGGCGGGCTTGCTGACGGTGATCGAACAGGTCCGTCACCACTATTCGGCGGGCAGCGGTTGGCCGCACAACTTCGAGTCCGCTGGAGTGCTCGCTTTTGTCGGGGTCGTGGCGCTCGCAAGCGACACGACGGTCGAACTGGCGCGCCGGCTCCGGCGGAAGGCACTCCCCGCGAAGGGCTCGCAGGCCTGACGGTCGCGCTAGTGGGGCACCGAGAGCGGGCTGGGCTGTACGTCGGCGAGAAGGGCGAGCGAGTCGCCGACCAGGCCGGCATCGCCGAGCACCACGGTCACCATCTGCGAGGGTGCAAGCAGGCGGCGGCCGGCCTCGTCGACCTCGTCCCGCTTCACACGCTTCAACGCAGCTGAGTACCGACCCACATAACCCGGGTCCAGACCCAGGATCGCCAGGTTGACGAGCCTGTTCGCGAGCCCGTGCTGAGTGGCCGTCTCGAACGACAGCGTCCCGAGTGCGTAACGGCGAGCGGACTCGAGCTCGTCCGCGGTCACGCCGTGGGTGACGATCCGCCCGAGCTCGTAGCCTGTCTCGACGAGAGAGGCCGCCGTGGAGGCCGTCGCCACGTCTGCCTGTATCTCGAACGACGAGCCCGCCCGGCCGTGGTCGAAAGACGTCCCCGGAGAGTAGGTGTAGCCGTTCCGCTCGCGGAGGTTCTCGACGAGGCGCGAGGAGAACATCCCGCCGAAGATCATGTTCGCGAGCGCAGTCGCCGGCCAGGTGGGGTCACTGCGGCTTGGGGCGAGCCGCGCCATGCGGATGTTGCTCTGTTCGGCGCCCGGGCGGTCGAACAACATGATGGGGCCGAGGTGCACGGCGGGAATCGGATCGAGCTGCGCCCCGGCGCCGGCAGGAGCTTTCGCGAGCCACTGTTCAAGGGCCCCGGTGGCAGCGGCAAGCGCCTTGCCGGGAGTCACGTCGCCGACGAGCACCAGGTGGCCCAGAGCCGGCACGAGGATGTCGTCATGGATCCGGCGCAGATGGGCCGCGCTCACTTGTCGCAGTGCCCCCGGGCTCGGGAGCCCTGAGGCGTAGGGATGTCCGCGGTACAGCCGCCTGCTCAGCTCCTCGTCGACGATGACCTCCGGCTGGCTGAGCTCCATCCGGACCTGCTCGGCCACCCGATCGCGATCCGCCCTCACCTCCGAGCTCGGATAGGACGCGCCGACTAGCACCTCGCCGACGATCCCGAGCATCTCGACGAGGTGCGCGGCGAGAACCGAGCCGCGAACAAGGAACCAGTCGCCGGCGACATCTGCCGAGAGGCGGCCCCCGATGCGTTGCACAGCCGACGCGAGCTCCGCCCTGTCGTGCCGGGCAGTGCCGGCGAGCAGCGACTCGGAGAGCACCGCAGGGGCAGCGGGCTTGCGGATGAGCTCACCGGCAAGCGGGAACCCGAGCCGTATCTCGACCATCGGGACGTCGGGCCGGCGGGCAACGATGACGTGGAGCCCTCCGGCGAGGTTGTCCTCGACGACCCCGGACATCCTTGGAGCTCGTATCGGCCCGATGGTGGGTCGCCGAGCGGCGTCGTCGCCCGGAGGCTGCTGACGCCCGTTCCCTGAAAGTCGGCTCGCGGCCTTCGCCGGGGGAGTCAAGAGCCGCCCCCTGGCAGCAGTTCGACGATTGCTCGGTGCTGGTGGACCAAGTCTGCGGCTGCCGCCGCCACCGCTTCCCGACCGACCGCTGTGACCAGCCCGGGGAGCTCGTGAACGAGCTCGGCCCGGTTGTGCACCACCTCGGCACCTGCAAGGGCGAGGGCACGGTTCAGCACCGGGTCGAGCCCCCGCCAGTGGCTCGAGGCCGCCGACGCCGAGGCGCGGGCGAGCTCGTCCTCGTTCGGGCCCTCGGCCGCAAGCCGTTCCAGCTCCTCGTCGATGACGGCGAGCAGCGCGTCGGTGCTGGCCACGCCCGGGTGGAACACGACCACCTGGAACAGCACCGGGTCTCGCATCGTGAACGTGTCGCTGCCAAAGACACCCAGGTAACAGGCAAGGTCTGTGACGCTGCGGTCGTGATGGACCAGGCGTGAACGGAGGCGGCTCGCGTCACCGTCGGAAAGGACGTTCGCCAACACGAAATAGGCGACGTAGTCCTCCATCTTCGAGACAGGGTCGGGCACCCGGTAACCAGCCGCAAAGGCCGGTTGGGGGATGAGCGCGTCGTGGATGACCTTCCGGCGTTCCTGGGAGGGTCGCGGCTCGGCGAACGATCTGCGGACGGGCGCGGGGCGTGCCTCGATGCGCCCGAAGTACCGGCTTGCGAGGTCGACCACATCTTCGGGGGTGCAGTCGCCGGCAACCACGAGTGCCGCGTTCGCGGGCGCGTAGTAGCGGTCGTAGAAGTCCTTGGCATCCTCGATCGTCGCTTCTTCGAGATGGGCGAAGTCTCCGTAGCCGTTGTGCGCATTCGGATAGGTGTCGAAGGCGAGGCCGGGCAGCGGGATCCAGGGAAAGCCACCGTAGGGTCGATTGAGGACGTTGACCTTGATCTCCTCCTCGACGACCGAGACCTGGTTGCGGAGGTTCTCCTCGGTGAGCGCGAGGGCACCCATGCGGTCGGCTTCGAGCCAGAGCACGAGCTCGAGCCCCCCGGACGGAAGCGCCTCGTAGTACTCGGTCAGGTCGGCCATCGTTTGCCCGTTGATCACCCCGCCGGCGCCCTGGACCAGCTGCATGTGCTCGATCTTGCCGACATGGGCGGACCCCTGGAACATGAGGTGCTCGAAAAGATGGGCGAAGCCCGACCGCCCCTCCGGCTCGGAGCGGAAACCCACGTCGTACACGACCGCGACAGCGACGAGAGGGCTGGAGTGGTCGGGGGCGACAAGCACCCGGAGGCCGTTGTCAAGCTTGGCGCGCTCGAAGTGAGCGAGAGCGGACCCCGTGCTCATGGAGTTGCGACCCGCTCGGTCTCCTTGCCAAGGGCATCGGTACTGTCTGTCGTCACAGGCACGGCCACAACTCTCGGAGTCTTCGTCAAGACCTCCAGCAGGGTCACGGGGCAATACCGTAGCCTCTCGCCCCTGGCTCAACCAGAGGAGTCGGCGATGATACGGCACCCGACATTCGGGACGTTCTCGATGACAGGGGGAGGCATTGTGGGGTGCGTGACTCCGGAGGCTGAGGCTGCGAGTGATGCGGGTACGCGTCAGGTGAGCCGCAGGACGCTGCGCGCCGCGGCCTTGCGTCTCTTCCCGCTCGTGCCCGTGCTGGCCACCTGCGTCGTCTCGCTCGTGCTGCTTCGCCCTCAGCTCGTGCAGGTGCCGTACCTGAACGACTCGGCGATGCACGAAGAGATGGTCCGCTTCGCGCTGGCGAAGATCCGCGCCGGTCACTTCCCGCCCGACTCGTGGTTCCCCTTCCTCAACCTCGGCTCGCCTCAGTACCTGCAGTACCAGAGCCTGGGCGCGATGCTCACCGCGCTGGTGGGCTGGGCGATCGGTGTCGGGCGCGCCTTCACGCTCTCGACCTGGCTCCTCGTCGGCTGCTGGCCGCTGGGCGTCTACGGCGCGGCCCGCATCTTCGGACTGAGCCGCGGCGCCGCCATGGCGGCCGCCGTGCTCTCCCCCTTCGTCTCCAGCTTCACGCACGTCGGTTACGAGCAGATCAGCTACCTGTGGAGCGGCTACGGCCTGTGGAGCCAGCTCTGGGCGATGTGGACGCTGCCGTTCGCCTGGGCGTTCTCGTGGCGGGCGGTCGAGGACCGGCGCTTTGTCGTGCCGGCGGCGGTGCTCGTCGCGGCCACGGCCGCGTTGCACTTCGAGACCGGCTATCTCGCTTTCGCCGGCGCGGGCGTGTTCGTGCTCGCCCGCCCCTCGGGGTTCCTCCGACGCGCGGGTCGCGCCTGTCTTGTCGTCGGCGCCGCGGGAGCGCTCTCCGCCTGGGTGATCGTGCCGCTCGTCTCCCAAGGGCGATGGGTGGCCGTCAACCAGTTCCTGCAGAGCGGCCCCGAAGGCGTCGACGCGAACTCCTACGGCGCGAGAAGGGTCCTCGTCGCGCTCTTCGAGGGGAACGTCCTCGACTGGCACCATCTGGCGCTGATCACGGCGCTGTTCATCGTCGGGCTCGCGCTCTGCCTCGCCGCCTGGCGCCGGCCGGAGGGCCCGGGACCAGTCGGTGCCGGCGCGGGGCGCGCCCTTGTGCTCGTCTTCGCGTGCAGCCTGGTGCTCTTCTTCGGCCGTCCCACGCTCGGCCCCCTGCTCGACCTGCTGCCGGGTTCCAGGGACCTGTTCCTCCGTCGGTTCATCGTCGGCGTGCAGCTCGCTGGCCTGCTCCTCGCCGGAGTCGGTGCCGCCCAACTCGGGGCCTGGACCGTCGCCGGGGCAAAGCGACTCGCCCGCGCCCTCGGCGACGGCGGCCAACGGCTGGGGACCGTCGCCGGCCGCTGCACCGCCGGGTGCCTGGCGGTGGCGGCGCTCGTGCCGGCCTGGTCGTTCGTCGCCGGCCAGGCGGACCTCGACGCGTCGTTCGTCTCGGAGCAGTCCGCCGCCGGTGCCGCAGGGGCGCAGCTCGACGCCCTCGTCGCGACGATCGCGAGGCAGGGCGGCGGCCGGACCTTCGCGGGGGACCCGTCCGACTGGGGCGCCTATTTCACCGTCGGGGAGGTGCCGGTCTTCAAGTACCTGGCATCCGAGGACGTCGACGAGGTCGGCTTCACGCTCCGGACGGCGTCGCTGATGAGCGACCCGGAGGTGGAGTTCGACGAGGAGGATCCGGCCGACTACGCCGCCTTCGGGATCCGCTGGTTGATCCTTCCGTCCGCTATGCGGCCTTCAGTGCCGGCAGAACCCGTGACGAGCCGGGACGGCTATGCCCTGTGGGAGATCCCTCGTGACGGCTACGTCCAGGTTGTCGACACGCGCGGCAGCGTGGCGGCAAACTCAGGCGACTTGGGCTCCTTCTCGGTCGCCTTCCTCGCTGGGCTCCCGTCGGCTGACCCGGTGTACCCGACCGTCGCCTACGAAGGCGGGAAGGCGGCACCGGGGACGCTTGCCGCCGGAGAGCACCCGTCCGGGCCTCCTGGCACGGTGCTCTCGGAACGGGCCGATCTCGCCGACGGCACCGTCCTCGCCAAGGTCTCCCTCGCCCGGCCCGCCATCGTGCTGCTGTCCGCTTCCTACGACCCAGGCTGGGACGCCCTCGTCGACGGGCGCCCCGCGGCCACCGAGATGGTCGCGCCGGCGCTCGTCGGGGTGCGTCTCGGACCGGGCGTGCACACGGTTCGCTTCGTCTACCGGGGCTTCCCGGACTACCCGCAGCTGCTCTTGCTCGCTGCCGCGGCGCTCATGGCATTGATCGTCGCCGAGAGGCGCCGGAGGGCCATGAGCTCAGTGCGCCCTTGAGCGGATGCGGCCCGGATATACCGGCGCCGCGCGGACCAGCTCAGACGGCCCGTGCCCTGTCCCGGGCAGCGCTCACGAGGGCCGCCAAGGTGCCTCGCGCCGTCGCTTCCCAGGTGAGCGGGGCGACACGCTCGCAGGCCGCTCGACCAAGTCGCCGCCGGAGCAACGGATCACCTAGGACGGTCCCGAGTTGCCGTGCGAAGTCCTCGTCGGAATCGGCCAGCATGCCTGTGAGACCGTGGTCTACGGCGTCGACATGTCCGGGGATCCGGGTGGCGACCGCCGGCGTCCCGCATGCGGCGGCCTCGCTCAGGGTCAGGCCCCAGCCTTCACGCGTCGAGGTCGACGCGACCACCCAGGCCCGGCGGTACAAGTCCACGAGCTGGTCCGAGCTCAGCCGGCCTGGTAGCGACACATAGCGCTGTGCGCCAAGCTCCCGGATCCTCGCCTGCAAGCTGGAGCGTTCCCTGCCCTCGCCGACTATGACCGTCTCCAGCTCAGGGATCTTGTCGTGAACTCGCCCCAGTATCCCGATCAGCCTCGGGAAGTTCTTGACGGGCACGAGGCGGCCGACCGCGACCACGAGCGGCCGATCAGCCCGGTGACCGCCCGGGGAGTAACGCGGGTCGATTCCCGGGGGCACGACGTTGACGCGGCTCGCGCGCACTCCTGGCAGGGCCACGATCTCGCGCCGGGACGACTCGGAGAGAGTCACGATCTGCGATCTCCGGTAAAAAGGCGGCGCCAGGCGCGACTCGAGTGACCTGCCCGCCTCGGCGAGCGGCGAGGGCAGCGCCATCGGCCACATCTCGCCGTGCACATGGTGCAAGAAGACGACTCTCGGCAAACAGGACCACAGCGGGCTCAGAAACGGCATGCCGTTCCAGATCTCGACCAGCCCGTCGAGCGGGCCGAGATGGTTGCCCGCGATGTCAATCGGCCCCGTCACGAACACTGCGTAACGACCGGAGCGGCGCACGACCCGATAGCCGCCCCGTTCCACCAGGACCGCCCTGCCGGCCACCGAGGACGTCCTCAAGATGACGTCGATCCCCGCCGCTGCCCACCGCGTCGCCACCTCGTGCGCGTGGAGCTCGGACCCGCCTGCCTCCGCGTCGTCGAGGTCCCGCCAAGCGAGCATGGCCACGCGCCGCAGGCCGGCTTCACGGGCAAGCTCGCCGAGCTCGGCGATCGCCAGGGAGGCGGCGTCGCCCGAGGTGAGCGTCGCCCGGCCTGCAACGGTCGCGTCGCTCGTGCTGGCCGCGCTCGCTCGGCCCCAGGCAACAGTCACTCCACCTGCGGCCCTCTTGGGCCACGCGGGTCCGAGGTCCCGTCTCTTGGGCGAATGGTGGGCGCGGGCTCTCACCGGCGACGGCTCATGATCCGACCGGCATGGGCACGGCCCGGCCGGTTCCGGCACCGTCTGAGGGTGTCGCCACGGGCTGCCTTCCGACCTGCTGCTCGTGGTAGTCAGCTTCCACGTTCACTTCCCAGGTGTTGTAAGGCTCTCCGTAGAGGCCCTCCACGGTCAGCATCGCGGTCAGCATGGAGTGGTCCTGGTTGTTGTAGCGATGCATGCCGTTGCGCCCGACCGGGTGGATGTTGGGCGCTTCGGCTTCCAGCCACTCCCGGATTGCCTGCACCTTGAGGCCGTAGCCCTCGTCGTAGACCGGGTAGGCCTTTGCCATCCTGACCACGTAGCCCCGCTCGACGTCTCCCGGCCGTGCGAGGCCGAGCGTCACCAGCTCCCGGGTCCCGAGGGCCACGAGATCCTCGTCTGGCATGGACCACAGCCCGTCACCCTCGAAGACGAAGTACTCGAGCCCGAGGCATGTTCGGCCTTGCTTGACGAGGTCGGGCGACCAGGAGCCGAAGTTCTGCACGCGCCCGACACGCACCCGGTCGGAGTGCACGTAGATCCAGTTGTCGGGAAACCCGCGCTCGGCCGGCAACACCAAGGCGACGGTGAGGAAGTCCCGATAGCGCAAAGCGCGCGCGGCTTCTCGGACATCCGCGGGCGGGGGTGGGTCGATCACCCGAACCAGCTCGGAGAGCGGCATGGAGGAGATCAAATGGTCGAAGGGCCAAGTCGTCCGGGCTTGCGAGTCGCCGGGCTCGCACGCGCCCGCAAGACCCGTCCCCCCCGCCGGCACCACGCACGTAACCGCCTCCACCGCCCGCCCGCCGGAACGACGGATCGACTCGAGCCTGGTGCCGAGCAACACCTTTGATCCCTGGGCTTCCACGAGCTCTTGGGCCCGCTCCCACATCATCCCCGGGCCGAGGCGCGGGTAGTGGAACTCGTCGATGAGCGAGGTGACCCGCGTCTGGGTGCCGTTCGGGGCGAACGCGTTCCTGATCGCCTTCCCGAGCGTCAGGCTCTTGATCCGCTGCGCTGCCCAGTCCGCCTTGATGCCGGTCGCCGGCATTCCCCAGATCTTCTCGGTGTAGGACTTGAAGAACTTCCGGTAGAGGCGCCACCCGAACGCACGGGCCGTCCAGCCCTCGAACGTGTCGAGGTCCCTCGGCGGATGCGCCCGCACCCAAAGAAACGACAGCCCGCACCGTATCGACTCGACGACTCCCAAGCCCCGGAGCGCGTTCTGCAGACGGATCGGGTAGTCGTAGTAGGTCCCCTCGTAGTAGATCCGGCTCAGCCTCCGCCTGAGGAGGAAGTCCTCCGGGCCGAGGATCTCCCGCCAGAGGTCCTCGACCTCGGGCACCTTCGTGAAGAAACGATGCCCCCCGATGTCGAACCTCCATCCCTCTCTCTCGACCGTGCGGGAGAGCCCGCCCACCACGGTGTCCATCTCGAAGACCGTGCAGGTGGCACCTCGCTTGGCCAGCTCGTAGGCGGCAGTGAGGCCGGCCGGGCCCGCGCCGACGATGAGGACCGCACCGGGCCCAGCGCCTTCGTGCCCGCCCTTTTCGGGCCCGTGGCCCCGTCGGCCGAGCGGTTCGGATCTCGAGTCGTCCGACGTGGCCATCACGGCATCATCGCACGGGAGCGGAGCCGCCCTCCGCTTTCCTGCCCCGGAGCACTTCGCGTCCCGGCGTCTCGACACCTGCGTCAGGGCACGTCAGGGCACATAGATCCCCAGGAAGGCGAGCATGGCGTAGGCCACCAGCAGCAGGCCGGAAAGCCCGATCACGGCCCGATAAGCCTTGCGGCGCGTCGTGAGCATGGCGCCGGCGATGACGAAGGGGAAGCAGCCGAGCCCGTAGCGCTCGAGCGAGGCGAGGTTGGCGGCGCTCAGCACCACGGCGAGCAACGCCACCGCGTACCACCCGTAGGCCGCGGGGAGCCTCCAGAAGATGTACACCGCCAGCAGCACCACCAGCACCGCCCAGAAGGCGTGCTCGGCCACGCCGAGATGGCTGCCGCTCAGCACGTCGCCAACATCACGGGCAAGAGTCATGATCGGGTCGGTCAGCCCTCCCCGGTGCGAGACCGCGAGCTGCTCGCGCAACGGGAGCCAGAAGGTGCCGAAGATGGCTTGCACCCAAACGAGATATGCCGCCGCCCCGGCTGGGGCCGCCAGCACCGTACCGGCGGCGAAGACGCGCTCGCGGGGCGACGACGAGAACCAATTCGCGCCCATCTCGATCGCCGCCGGGACCGCCAACAGCATCCCCACCGGCCGGCACAAGCCGGCGAGGAAGGCTGCGCAGATGGCAAGCCCGTAGCGGCGCTGCCGGAAGCCGAGGAAGGCGGCGAGCGAGGTCACGAGCAAGAGGGAGTCCGCGTAGCCCATCACGAGCACGAAGGCCGGCGGCGCGAGGGCCAGCAGCCACACAGCCCGGCGGGCACACGCCTCGTCGCCGAGCTCGAAGACGACAAGGCGGTAGAGGAGGACGAAAGCCGCCAGGGCGCCCGCGTTGGCGACGATCACCACCGACATCCCTGCCGTCATCCCGGGCACCGCTCGCAATGACCTCGCCAGCACGGGCAGCAGCGGGAAGAAGCGCACCGCCCCGTTTCCCAGACCTGCGTAGCCGTCGGCCGCGATCCTCTCGTACCAGGTCGCATCCCAGCCGAGCAGCCCGGCATGGCTGGCGTTGTGGGCGGCTGTTCCCAGTCGGAACTCGCTCGTGAGAAGGCGTGCCGCACCGAGCGCGAGCAGAACGATCGCCCTCGAGGCGAGGAACGGGAGCGCGGACGCCCGCAGAGCCGGAACCGCGAGCGCCCACTGGGTCCTGGCGGTGCCGGGGCTGATCGTCCGGCTGTTCACGACGGCTGCGGGTAGCGGTAGAGGTTCTCGCCCTCGAAGATCTCGAACGGCGTGTCGGAGGCTCGCTCGGCCACGACGCCTTGTTGGGGACGGCTCGCGGCGAGATCGTTCGCGATGGCCTGGCAGTCCGCCCCGAAGTTGAGATAGCCGGGCGCCCAGACATACCAAATCACCTCTGTCGAGCCGGCCCGAGATTCGAGGAGCCTCACGAAAGCGCTGGCGCTCGCGTGATCGACCACGGCGGCGTAGTCCACCCAATTCACGATCTCCGGGGGGTCCGCCCGCGGGAAGGCCACCTCGTCGAAGCGGTCGTCGAGCTCACGGCTCACAGCTGGGCCGAGCTGGTCCGGGCAGTAGGCCACGACGTCACCACGATGAGCGCCGGCCAGGACTGCGGACGCGACCTGCGCCGCCTGCGTACGGGTGAGAAACGCGTTCGGGATCGACGCCGCCAGACCGAAGACGACCGCGACGGCGACGACCCCTTGGCGCACGCGGCGGTCGGCCAGCATCGTCGCGCCGTAGGCGACGACGAGCAGGCAGGGCGTCAGGATGACGGCCGAGTAGCGATCGGCGAAGGTGCTGCCGTTGAGCTTGCCGGCGACGAGGGCGACAAGAAGCGTCCCGACCACCAGCGATGCGAGCGCGCGCACTCCCGGGCGCGTCCGCAGGTCGAGCACGACGCGACGGCCGTCCAAGGCACTTCCGGCCACCCCCAGCAGTGCCAGGAAGGCCAGCACAAGGGCAAGTGCCCGGCCCGCGTCCGAGTCACCACCGGCGAACTGGGTGAATGTGTACACGAGAGCCGTGAAGTCCGCCGGGGACGCCCAAGGCGTCCCGGTGTGGCGCAGCTGGAACAGGAACGTCGGCACCCACGGTCCGAAGGCGCACGTCCCGGCGGCCAGCGCCAGCAGGGCGACCCGGCAACTACGTGCGTGCGGGCCGGACCTGGCGAAAAAAGCGGTCCCTGCGGCGGCCGTCGCCACGAGAAACAATGCCCAGTAGTGGCTGTACTCCAGGGCGCAAGTGACAGCCGCCAGCGCCAGGGCGTTCCAGACCGTCGGCCTGCGCAAGATGGCGACAAAGGCCAGGACTCCGAGCGTGGACAGCAAGATCACGAGCGAGTACATCCGGGCCTCGGTGTCGTAGTACACGGCGAACGGCGACGTCGCCACGAGCAGCGTCACCGTCCAGGCCGCGATACGGCCGGTACGGTCCCGATCCCTCCCCTCGGCTGCGCCGGCCCCCGGTTGAGCAAGGGCCTTGGCATCCAGCAGCTGGGCTTCGGTCGCGCCGGCCCCCGGTCGAGCAACGGCCGTCCCGGCACCGGCTGTGCCGGCGCCTCGCCACGACTGGGAGCCGACCCGGTAGCCCGCGAGCCACGCCGCAGGCAGAGTGAGAACCCCGATGACCCCGGAGAGCGAACGCGCCCCGAGGTCGCTTGGTCCGAACGCCCTCATCCAGAAATGCAAGAGCACGTAGTACAACGGCGGCGCCCCGTCATCGCGCAGCAGCCTTGGGATCAGGTGCAGGGGCGCGCGGGCGATGTTGACCGTGAGGGCTTCATCCAGCCACATGGGCGACGGTGTCCAAAAGCGGAGCACGACCGAAAAGGCGAGCACCGCCCCCGTCGCCAGCGCGACGGCAGTCTGTTCGAAGGTTCTGCCCCGCAGGCCGCGGCGCGTCCCGACGCTGTGTGGGGGCGGCGTCGGCACCTCGGGTGACCGGACCAGCGCCGTCACCGGGTACCTACTCCGCGACGGCCTCGTCGGACGGAGAAATCGGAGCCTCGGCTTCGGCGTTCACCTCTGGCACCGGACCGGCGGCCGCATACTGCACCGTGTCAATTACCTCTTCTGGCTCTTCTGGCAGGCCACTGCCGGCGTCTACGGCTCTCGAGGCGCTCTCGTCGCCATATCCGTCGCCCGAGCCCCCGGCAGCTTCTTGAGCTGTGGTCAAGTCCTCGAAGGACTCTTCGAAGCTGGGTGCGCTCACGGCCTGCTCGGAACCGGCCGCGATCGCGGCCTCGTTGGCCGCCACGAGGTCGGCCCACGCCGCCTGGCTCTCGGTCTCCGGGGTGAAGTCGGTTGCCGAGTAGTCGTAGCCGATGTAGTTGCCCTCCGCGTCATACGCGTGCTCGCCGAAGGCCTCGCGGTACTCCTCGGCAACTTCCCCACCTTCAGCGGCCTGCTTGATGGAGAGGCTGATCCTGCGGCGCTGGAGGTCGATGTCGATGATCTTCACCCAGAGCTCCTCGCCTGGTGTGACGACCTGCTCGGGAAGGTCGACGTGGTGCGCAGCCATCTCAGAGATGTGCACGAGTCCCTCGATACCGTCGCCCACCTGGACGAACGCACCGAAAGGCACGAGCTTTGTGATCCTGCCGTAGACGAGCTCGCCGATCCGGTGGTTCGTGGCGAATTCCTGCCAGGGATCGACCTGGGTCGCCTTCAGCGACAGGCTGATCCTCTCCTTGTCGAGATCGACGTCGAGCACCTGCACGGTCACCTCGTCGCCGACTGCGACGACCGAGGAGGGATGGTCGACGTGCTTCCAGGACAGCTCCGAGACGTGCACGAGCCCGTCCATCCCGCCGAGGTCGACGAATGCGCCGAAGTTGACCACCGAGGAGACGACACCCTTGCGGATCTCGCCCGGCTTCAGGTTCACAAGGAACTCGCCCCGCTGCTCGCGCTGGGTCTCCTCCAGCCACGCCCGCCGTGACAGGACGACATTGTTGCGGTTCTTGTCGAGCTCGATGATCTTGGCCTCGAGCGTCTTGCCGATGTAAGGCTGAAGGTCGCGCACGCGCCGGAGCTCGACGAGCGAGGCCGGGAGGAACCCCCGCAGGCCTATGTCGACGATGAGCCCACCCTTGACGACCTCGATCACAAGGCCCCGCACGACGCCGCCGGACTCCTTGACCCTCTCGATCGTGCCCCAGGCGCGCTCGTACTGAGCCCGCTTCTTCGAAAGGATCAGGCGGCCTTCCTTGTCCTCCTTCTGGAGCACGAGCGCTTCGATCTCGTCCCCGACCGAGACGACCTCGTGGGGATCGAGATCGTGGCGGATGGAGAGCTCACGCGCCGGGATAACGCCTTCTGACTTGAAGCCGATGTCCAGGAGCACCTCGTCCTTGTCGACCTTCACCACTTTGCCCGTGACGACGTCTCCGTCCTCGAAGGCAACGATTGTCTGGTCGATCGCGTCCTCGAAGGACATGTCGCCAAGGTCGTCCTCGACGATCTTGCGGGGAACGTAGACCCCTTCGGCGTCGAAGGTGCCATGACGCTCTTCTTCTGCAAGGGAATCCGCGGTTACGGTGCTCATAGTGTCGGACATTTGGGGTAGGTCGCTCTCTTTTCGGACAGGTCAACCAACGGCGGGCCGCGCTTGGCCGCCGCCGGCTATAGGGATGTAGGTGTTCTGCGCCGTTTGGCACAGCTGATCATGAACTCGACCACCGCCGTCATGGTCGCTTAACAATTGTACCCCTCGGATGGGCCGAAGCCCACAAGTTCAGGCCAAGGGCTCCCCCGCCTCGAGAGGGTCGACGTCTTCGAAGCCCGTGGTCGTGTCGACCGCGGGCTCCTTGCCCGCCGCCCAGCTGTCGCCGACGGCCAGGTGCACGGCCAGGGGGACCCTCAGCTCGAAGGCGTGCTCCATGGTCTCGGCCGTGAGCGAGATGGCCTCGTCGCGTTCGCTGGCAACCACCTCGACGAGGATCTCGTCGTGGACCTGGAGCACGATGCGGCTGGACAGGCCCCGCTCCTCGAGCGCCTCGTCGAGGCGAACGAGCGCCACCTTGAAGATGTCGGCCGCCAGGCCCTGGATACCTGCGTTCATCGCCTGGCGCTCTGCTGCCTGGCGAACACGGAAATGGCTCGAGTCGAGCTCGGGCAGGTAGCGCCTCCGTCCGAGAAGCGTCTCGGTGTACCCGCGGGCCCGCGCTTCGGCCACGGAGCGCTCCATGTACTGCTTCACGTTCGGGAAAGCCTCGAAGTACTGAGCAAGGATCTCGGCCGCCTCGTCGACGCCGACGCCGAGACGCTGCGACAGGCCGTAGGCCTCCATCCCGTAGGCGAGCCCGTAGGAGATCATCTTCGCCTTGGAACGCATCGCCAGGGTCACCTGTTCGGGCTCGACGCCGTAGACCCTTGCCGCCGTCGTGTTGTGTATGTCGAGCCCGGAGCGAAACGCCTCGACCAGGCCCGGATCGCCCGACAGGTGGGCGATGACGCGAAGCTCGATCTGGTCGTAGTCCGCGATCAACAGCTCCGCGCCGGCACTCGGCACGAAGGCTTCGCGGAACCGGCGGCCGATGAGACTTCGCACCGGGATGTTGTGCAGGTTGGGCTGGTCCGAGGAGAGCCGGCCGGTGCGGGCGACGGTCTGGTTGAACGAGGCGTGGATGCGCTCGTCGGGTGCGACCTCAGCGAGCAGGCCTTCCCCGTAGGTGGAGCGCAGTTTCTCGACCTCCCGGTATCGCAGCAGAGTGTCCACGAGGGGATGGGCGTCGCGCAGGCGCAGCAGGCTCTGGGCGTCGGTGGAATAGCCGGTCTTCGTGCGCTTTTGCGGCACGAGCTGGAGCTTCTCGAAAAGGATGCGCCGCAATTGCGGGGTCGAGTTGACATTGAACTCTTCACCCGCCAGGTGCTGGACCTCGGTCTCGAGGCTTCGAGCCTCCGAGGTCAGCTCGGCGCTGATGGCCTGTAGCCGGTCGATGTCGACGGCGATGCCCGCGACCTCCATCTTGGCGAGCACACGGATGAGGGGACGCTCCACGTCCTCATACAGGCGGGTCGCGCCGGTCTCCTCCAGGGCTTGGCGGATCGCCGGGGCGAGGCGTCCGAGCATGGCCACTTGCGCCGCCGCCGTCCTCGCGTCCGCCGGCACGCCATCGGGCTCCGCCGGCTCTGGCTTCGCCTCGCTTGCACCCCCGAGGTCGAATCCCAGCTGCTCGGAGACCGGCACTGGTTGCGCCCCGCGTTCGCCTGTGCCGAGTGTCGGCACGAGGCCAACCAACCCCGACAGGGAGGCCTGGCCTTCCCTGGCATCGAGGAGATAGGCCGCGACGGCGGTGTCCAGATCGAGCCCGGTGAAGCGGATCCCCTGTGGCTCGAGGGCGCGCATGAGCTCTTTTGCACGATGGGCGACGATGCGTCGCGTGCCGTCTGCGCCCTCACCGAGAACAGCCCCGAGAGCTTCGCCAATTTGTGGCTCGGGGATCTGCCCACCGTCCAGCCAGCCCACCACGAGAGGCCGTGCTTCCGCCCCAGTCCTGGCCGGAAAGCCTCCCTCGCCGGCGGGCGGCTCGTGCTCGTCGAGGGCCGCCAAGGCGAGCCCCTCCAGCTCGGACCGGCCTGGAGCGCCCACCCAGACGGCCTCGATCGCAACCTGGCTGGGTGAGACCGCCAACGAGGTCAGCCATGCGCCGGCATCGTCGAGCTGTGCCAGGGGCACGACCTGGACTGCCCGGGCCGGCGCGGCGACGGTGGCGGCCGACTTGCCCATCCCGGCCGAGCTCTCGCCGCCCGGCTCGGAGGACCCCGATGCGAGGGGTTCCAAACGATCGAGCTGCTTGAAGATGCGATCGCGAGGTCCTCGGATCTCGAGGAGGTCGAGAAGGCTGCGCATCTCCTCACGGTTGGACCGGCCCAGGGTGAGATCCTCGGGGACGCACGACAAGGGCACGTCGCGAACAAGCGGCGTCATCTGCAGGTTGAGCCGCACCTGCGCCTCGTGCTCGGCAAGCGAGGCCATGAGCCTCGGCGTCTGCTCATCGAGATGCGCGAAGAGCGTGTCCACGTCGCCGTAGGTGTTGACGAGCTTCGCCGCCGTCTTCTCGCCGACCCCGGGGACGCCTGGGAGGTTGTCGGAGGGATCACCGCGCAGCGCCGCCAGGAAGGGGTACAGCTCCGGACGCACACCAGTCTTCTCCTCGATCCCGGCTTCGTCGTAGAGCACGTAGTCGGTCACACCGCGGCGGTTGTAGAGCACCTTGATGAGCGGGTCGTGCACGAGCTGGTAGGCGTCGCGGTCGCCGGTCACGATCACAACCTCGTGACCCTCGGCCGAAAGCCGGGTGGCGAGTGTTGCGATCACGTCGTCGGCCTCGTAACCCTCGGCGTCCACGGCTGGGACGCCGAGGGTCTCTACCAGCCTGCGGATGAGGTCGATCTGCTCCACAAGGGGCTCCGGCGTCACCGGCCGGCCCGCCTTGTAGGTCGCGGCAAGGGCGTCACGAAACGTCGGCTCGCGCCGGTCGAACGCCACCGCCATCCCGGTTGGCGACTGGTCCTCGAGCAGCCTCGCCAGCATCGAGGCGAAGCCGAAGACCGCCTGGGTCTCCTGGCCGGAGGCCGTCGACAACTGTGCCTCCTGCAAGGCGAACCACGCCCTGTACGCGAGGGAGTGGCCGTCCAGGAGAAGGTCGCGAGCCACTGTGTGCATGCTAAGGCGAGCACGGCCGGACGTGACGGGTCGGGCCCTCGGGGTCAGCGGCCGGGCCGCACCCAGCCCCGGGTTCGGCTGGCAGCCGGTCGGGCTCCCGGGACCAGGGGCCCGAGGCGCCGCACAGCCCCCAGGGTGTCGATGGGACGCGCTATGGGACGATCGCGCCCTCGACGATCTTTTCCGACACTTCCCGCATGGTCGTGCGCTGGTTCATGGCGGTCTGTTGGATGAACGTGAATGCGTCGGCCTCCCGCATCCCCTTCTCGTCCATGAGCTTGCCCTTGGCTCGGTCGACCCAGCGGCGCGTGACCAACTGCTCCTCGAGATTGCGCTTGTCGTCGGCGAGCGCGGCGTTCTCCGCCTCGAGCGCCTGCATCTCGTTGAACCTCGCCAGGGCGACCTCGATGGCCGGCAGCAGTTCGTCCTGTTGGAACGGCTTGACCAGATATGCGAGGGCCCCGGCATCGCGGGCCTGCTCGATCAGGTTGCGCTGGCTGAAGGCCGTGAGGATCAGCACGGCTGAGGACCGGTCGACGTTTATCTCGCTCGCCGCCGACAGCCCGTCGAGGCCAGGCATCTTGATGTCGAGGATCACCAGGTCAGGCTTGTGACGCTTGGCGAGCTCTACCGCCTCGTCACCGCGTCCGGTCTCGCCGACGACGTCAAAGCCCTGCTCTTCGAGTATCTCGCGCAGGTCAAGGCGAACGATCGCTTCGTCCTCCGCGATCACGACGGTTCTGGCCAACGGGTCCGCTCCTTTGTCGACTCATGGCACTTGCTTGCGGCCGGCGGTCGGCTTGGCTTCTCCGCGGCCGAACGCTGATCAGACTACGAGTTTGCCTAGCAGCTCGTCCTGCGCACGTTCCAACTCGACGACACGGGCACTGGCCGTGTCCCGGGCGCGCATCATCACCTCGGCATGCCGCTGCGCATCCTGCCAGTCGCGATCGGCCAGGGGTGTCTCGGACACCAGTGCCCGAATCCGTGTCTCCTCCGCGGTCTCGAGAAAGAAGTCGAGCTGTTCTTCGGCTACAGCCAGCTCCTGGCGCGCACGCACGAGCCGCTCGTGGACTTCCAAGAGGCGGCGCTCCACCACGTCCCGCTTCATACCAGAAAGTTTAGGGCCAGGTCGCAGCAGCATCTGGACGCGGCCTGCATGGATCCCCGTCGGCCGCGGCTGCCCCGCCAGCGCGGGCCTGTTCGGCTTGGTGCCGCCTCAGCGAAGGATGGCCATGGCCGCCACGGCTAGAGCGCTCAGCATGAGGCTGAAGGCGTCGATCATTGCGAATGGATGGGTCTCGAGAGCAACAGTCGGAACGCCGCCTCTCGCCTCGATCGCCTCGGCGATCTCACGCGCTCGCCGGATGGCGTTGGCAAGCGCTCCGAAGACACTTTCGACGGCCTCGTCACCGAGCTCCCGGAACGTCCGCGGGTTGGCCGGCCGTCGAGCTCTCCGGGCCGCTCGGAGCACTTGCGCCTCTTCGAGCAGCAGCGGCAGGCACCGGATGGAAAGTGCGACGGCCCCGACGAGCTCGTCGACGGGCACGCGGATGCGGCGCAACGGGCCAAGAAGCCTGCCGAGAGCAGGCGACAGGTCGGCCAAGGGCGTCGTCCAACCGAGCAACGCCGCTGCCGCGAGCACGTCGACGCCCACCATCGTGAAACGGGCGAAGTTGTCGAGGCCGCCGAAGCCAACCTTCAGCGAGCCGAGGTGGACCTCTGGCGCGCCACCGGCGACAAGGGCGAGGGCTGCCCCGACCAGGAGGACGCCGCCAACCCACCACGGGAGCCTCGGGCTGATACCCCTTGGGAGATGAGCCGCGAGGAACGCAACCAACAGCAGCACGGCCATGATGCCTATCGATCGCCACGATGGCCAGAGAAGAAGACCGATCGACAGCGCCCCAAGGGTGACCAGCTTCGTCCCCGCCCACATGTGGTGGAGCTGGCTCGTCCCAGGCACGAACCGCACGACGTGTATCTCGCCCAGCCGCAGGCTGCGGGCGCGCCGGCGTGACCGATCAGCCTCGGTCCCGAGGAGCCCACTTGGCTGCCCGGGCTCGGTCGTCGTCACTTTCCGCTCCTGAGGTTTCGCTCGCCGGTCACGCGCCCGGCCTCGAGAACAACCATGCGATAACCGAGCAGCTCGGCGTTGTCGAGATCATGCGAGACGACAAGGGTGGCCATGTCGCGCTCCTCGCGCAGCCGGGCGAGAATCGCCGCAAGCCCCGCCCTCGCCTCGTCGTCCAGGCCCGCGTAGGGCTCGTCGAGCACGAGCAGCACTGGATCGCGCACGAGAAGCCCGGCAAGGGCGACGCGCCTTTGCTCGCCACCGGAAAGCTCGTCGACACGCCTCGGCCCCATCGTCACAGGGTCAAGCCCGACCGATCGCAACGCGGCGACCGCCCCGTCCTTGTCGGCGCCATAAGCGACGTCGGACAACACGGTCGGACGGATGAGCTGGAGGCGAGCGTGCTGGAAGGAGATGCCGACCGCTCCGGTCCCGGCAGTGACTTCCTGACCGTTGAGCAGCACTTCCCCTTCAGTCGGGACCAGGAGACCGGCGAGGATCCAGGCAAGGGTCGACTTGCCTGACCCGTTGTCCCCGGTGACAACAATGCCCTCACCGCGCCGGAGGTCGAGATCGACACCGTCCAGCGCACGACGGGCCCATGGCGTGCCGTTCGCGTACACGAAGCCCAGCTCCCGTACGCGGAGCAACGACCTGTGGGACGGGCGGGCCCACCCGGGTACCGGACGTCGCCGCCCAGGGGCCGAGGATTCCGCCCGCGCCGGCAAAGGCTCGGAGCGGGACGCCGGGGCGCCGGTGAACGCCGGGGCGCCGGGCGGCGTCGGGGCGCCGGGCCGATCCTGGACGCCGATGGGCGCTGGGACGCCCGGCCCCGGCGACACGTCTGGCCCCGGCGACACGTCTGGCCCCGGCGACACGTCTGGCCCAGCCGTTGACGGCGGAGGGACCAGCCGACCCCCGAGCATGAGGATCGTCTTGTCCGCCTTGGCCGCCTCGGCCTCACGGTGCGTGACGTGAACGACTGTGATCCCGGCCGCGGCAAGCGACTCGAGCAGCGCCACGACATCGGCCCGTCCCGGCCCGTCGATCATCGCGGTCGCCTCGTCGGAGATGAGCAGTCGCGGTTCGCGGGCCAAGCAAGCAGCAATCGCGAGACGCTGGAGCTCGCCACCCGACAGCCCGGCAGTCTCCCGTTCCTCGAAGCCTGCCAACCCCACACGGGCGAGCAACGCCGTTACGTCCGGGCGCGGCGTCGGCGGAAGCCCCCAGACGACGTCGTCGCGCGCACGCACACCGAGCACCTGGCTCTCTGGCCTTTGAAAGATCATCGACGTTCCGCCGGGCATTCCGAAGCCAGGATCGCCCGCCCGGCTCATTGTGCCCAGCGTCGGCGACAGCCGCCCGGCCAGCAGACGGACCAGGGTTGACTTGCCCGAGCCGTTTGGGCCGACGACGGCCAGAAACGACCCCGGCTGTACGCTCAAGGACACCTCTGCGACCGCCCAGGCCATGCTGCCCGGGTACTGATACGAGACCCGGTCGAGCTCGACGGGCACCGGAGCCCTGTCCCGGGAGGCAATGATCACTCCACGCCCGAGACTGGCGCCGCCGTCCTGGGCGCGCCAGGGCACCACCTCGGCGGCTGAGGGCTGATCGCGCTCGACACGAACCAGGAGCGGCCAGAGGTAGCGGGCGCAAAGCGCCGCTGCAAGTACGACAGCGAGGAGCTCGAACAACGGCACGGTCAGCCACCACTGGACGATGATCCATCGAATCGCCCTGTTGCCCCACGAAGCGAACGAGTCGAAACGGGCGAGCAGGAGAACGGCCCGCACGTCGCGCCACAAGATCTGCAGTTGCGCGAAGGCCAATCGCCGAAGACCAGGCGACAGCGCTTCGGTCGCGAGGGAGATCCCGGCCACCGGTATTCCGGTCGTGAGCGTGGCCATCAGCACCGCTTTGGCCGGGTTCCACTGCCGTCGGTAAGCGGTGCCGACCGCCAGCCCGAGGGTTCCGGCGATCGCAGTCTCCAGCACGATCCCCACTCCTCCGACGAGAAACGAGACCGAGCTGGCCGCCAGCATGGCCACCACCGTCGTCCGCGCCCGCTGTCGCGCGGCGAGCGCCGCGAACGGGACGACGGCCAGGCCCTGAAACGCCGCGCCGACGACCGGCACGAACCAGCCGAGCACCTCGAGGACGAGTGCGAGGTCACCCAGCACGGCGGCCTCGGCGAGCTCGGACGGCCTCAGGGCACCCCGCAGCTCGTGGCGCACGACGTCGTCGACGGACGTACGAGACGGTTCGGCTTCGGCACCGGTGCCGCTCTCGGCACGCGGTTGGCTGCCTGCCGTCGTCTCAAAGGAAGCGGATCCTGAGCGACGCAACGGACCGTCGGCCGTGACTTCTCCCATCGCCTTCAGGTTTGCAGGTCCAGAGGGTGCCCGGTGCGCAGCTGGCCAGCTACGCTCAACCAACGGCCCGGATGGCGGAATGGCAGACGCGGCGGCCTCAAAAGCCGTTGTCCGAGAGGGCGTGCGGGTTCAAGTCCCGCTCCGGGCACTCCGACGCCGACACAAAGTCGCACGTGAGAGGCTTGCGTAAGCCGTTGCGAGAGGCCAAAAACGGCCCGATGATCACATTTTGATCACAACGCCTCGCCTGATCACAACGCCTCGTCGACCATTGCGGCAACCGCGGCGGCAGCCTCCGAGTCGGCATCCTCGAAGAGGTGGCCGTAGCGGTCTTGCGTGAAGGCCGCGGAAGCGTGACCAAGCCGCTTCGCTATCTTCAGCGGTTGCTGCTTGGCCGCGATCAGATGAGCGACATGCGTATGGCGAAGGTCATGGAACCTGAGCCGCTTCAGACCGAGCCGGTGGACCCGGCGGTCGAACACCTTGGCGACCGACTCCGGATCGAGCGGGTGACCGGCGGGGTCGGTGAAGACAAGGTCGTGATCGTTCGACCAGCCCGCGCCGACGAGCAGCCGTTGCTCGGCTTGGCGCTTCCTCTGGGTCCGCAAGGCGGCGACCGTCGCCCGATCGATGTCGATTGACCGTCGCCCGTGGTCGGTCTTGGTACGTGCAGAGAAGACGAGACCGCCGTCAGGCGCACCGGGTGAGCGGACCACGTTGAGCTGTTGACGGACTTCGATACGCGCGCCATCAAGGTCGACGTCGGACCAGCGCAGCCCACAAACTTCGCCCCTCCGCATGCCTGTCATCGCTGCCACACGAAACAGCGGGCCGAGCGGCTCGTCCGCTGTGGCGGAGAGGAACGTGCGGAGTTCGGCCGGGGTCCACCAGGAAGCCTCCGGCGGACGCGTGGACTTCGCGGACGGGGCCGAGGCGTTATCTGCCACGTTCCGGGAGAGGATGCCCTTCTTGACTGCGTCCGAAAGAGCCCGGTGCAGAACGGAATGGATGTAGAACACGGTCCGTTTCGAGAGCGGTCCGGGTTTCTGCCGGCGTCCTGAGACGAGCAGTTGGGAATAGAGCCGGTCCAGGTCGAGCGAGGTGATCCTTTCGAGACGGAGGCCGCCCAAGACGGGGATCACGTAGTCCATGTTCCGCCTGTAACCGTCGATCGTTGACGGGCGCAGTCCCGTCACGGGTAGGCCGGCTACCCACTGCTCGAGGTACTC
>JBEKBT010000013.1:0-44850 GCA_050015255.1 Acidimicrobiales bacterium | reverse complement strand
GGGGTGAAGCCACTTACCTGATGCTGAACGGCAGAACTGCTGGCCGCCAGTGCGCGACTTTCCTGGCCATCAGCGCGCGGTTCTCGTGGCCGTCAGCGCGCGGTTCTCAATGACCATTGACACTCAAGCCATGCGGCACCGCTCGATCGGCGCCCTGCTTGGGCTCCGGGTGATCCTTGTGGCCAACATCGTTCTGCTCACAGTGCTGGGGGTGCTGTTTCTGATGTCTTATGAGCATCCTGTGGCGTACGTCTTCGCCGGTCTCGCCTGGCTGGCCGCGCTCGTGCTCTCCAACCTTGTCCGTTTCACCGACCCCTATGCGCGACCGCGGGGCAACCGCCGGAGTTCCCGCAATCCCGCACGAGCTGACCGAGGATCGCGATCGCAAGCTCCCGACTGAGGTTTGTTCGGGTCCTGCCAAGGGAAGGGCGCTCACGCCGGGCTGCACATCGCGTCAGGCGGGTCGTCTGGTCTGGTTGTAGACCTCGAACGGGATCTCCTGCGGTGGCGCCGTGAGGCCACCTTTGATGCCCCGCTGCCATCTTTGGCATCAGGACACCTTCACGGAACCGTTCCCAGCTTTGCTTCGAGTCGGCGATCGGGACGACCGTCCAGCCGTCAGCCGAGGGCCCTCTGTGTCCACAACCCCGTACGCCATCTCGTGCTCCTCTACAGTTCGTTTTGCCTAACCTCTTGCAGGCAGACACCGGGCTAGGGCTAGGTGGCTGCGCATGTCTCGGGGCGCGCGAAGTGGCCGGTAGCTGCCCAGATCATCGAGTGCCCTCCTGCGCGTGAATGTGCGTGGGCGAGTCGTGGTCCGTGGCGCGGCGACCGTTGGCGTTCAGGATCGAGCGCACTTGAGCGCGCCGCCTCCGATACTCCGACGCGACGAGAGACGATCTGGCGGCCGCCTGGAGCCTCCAGCGCCAGCCCAGCGCCTTCGAGGCGAACAGCGGCACCCGGCTGGATGCTCAGCTCGCCGGCTTCGACGGCGTTGGGGAACGGACGCAGGACGACAGAACAGCGGCCTCGGCCACCTCGGGTTCTCGTCCCGGGCTGTGCGCGAGCGACCAGCCCCACAGCCGACGACCAAGGTCACGGACTGCGAGGACTATCCACATTCCTTTGGCGCGGCGCTGACGCGCTCGGGGAGTCGGCAGGGCTAGACCGCTCCTGTCCCTGTACTTTCCCCCCCGGGGACGTAAGAGTGAGCCCCTCAGAAGAAGGTACGGGACTCGAGTGTCCTGAAACTGAATCTGGTTCGACGACGCGGTGATCAATGGGTGAAAGCTCGATGAACGGAATCTCCGCGGGTCCGTCCTTCCCCTCGCTGTCCCGGCCCAGTCCGGCCTGGTGCACCTGTGCACCTGCGCACGTGCGCACCAAAAGGCGAGCCAGCCCCTACCTCGGGCCGGGAATCGATCGACTTCCTGATTGACCTACCCGATGTTGCGGAACGATTGGGATGTTCACAGGCACTGGTGCCACGAACGTCGACTGAGAGTGCTTCGAAACGGCAGTCCCGCCCGTGGAACCAAGCGCGCCGGGCGTCTCATAGGTAACGGTGAAGTCAGCTGATGTGCCCGAGCCTTGTATCGAACTAGGCAGCGCCTCGACCGATCCGTCAGGCGCCACCATCTCGGTTGCATCAGAGTAGGGGGGGACCGTCCAGGTACCGGACGGCACTGTCAAGCCCAGATCCGTAAAGGTCACCGAGCCGAAGTCCGCGAGTGGGTAGAGCAGCCCGTAGTTGCTCGGATCGCCGGGATCCTCTGCTATCCACTCAGCGGTCGTTCCAGGACCAGAGAAGGACTCTTGAGCCGACGACGATGCTTTACTCGTCAGATCCGTGACGTAATAGGCCCAGTAGCCCGACGTTTCCTGGTAGACCCCGGCGTCGATGACATCGCCGGGCGTGACCGCAAAAAGTTCGATACTTGAGTAGTTCTCAGCCTCGTCCGTCCACCAGGCATAGTCGTTCTGCTGCCCGTTGACGCACTGCGACATCGTTCCGTCCTGAAAGAGACCAGGGGAATCATTCCAACCGTTGACACCTACCCAATCTGCTGTGTTGCCATCTGGCACCGAGGCGCAGTCGACCGTCGGCACCGTCCAGTCAGCACTTATCGCTTGATACCCGCCGCCTCCTCCTGCAAGGACATACCCTGACCAGTTGGGCGAGGTCGTACCGGGGAACGGTGCTGGGGGCAGCGTTGTCGTCGTAGTCGACGTTGTCGTCGGGGGGACCGTCGCAGTTGTCATGGTGGTCGTAGTCGTCGTGGTGGTCGACGTCGTTGTTGGGGGGACCGTCGTAGAAGTCGTCGTCGTCGTGGTCGTGGGCGTCGGCCTTCCGGCAGCCTCAACGACGTTGAGCTGATCGACCACCGTGGACTTGGCGACCAGTTTCAAGCTGAGCGTGTAGTCCTTCGCGTTGGCCGACAGGTTGGCACCGATCTTCGCCAAGCGGGTGACCTTGCCAGCGTTGCACCTTTCGCTCTTGTTGAACTTGGGAACCTTCGGCGACGACGACCAGACGCACCACCCAGCCGACTTCACCGTGGCGGACAACGCGACGTTGCCGCCCTCGGCGGTAAGGTGGCGAGTCGGGACAGTCGCGGAACTCGCAGCATCTGCCAGCGAGGGAGCGGCGAAAGCGGCGAGAACCGCCATTGCTACAAGAGCACGGAGCACCCTCCGCATGTCGGAGCTCCCCTGGGTCACTTCTTCCTCAAGCTCTCGAGTGCCTCTGTGGTGGGGTTCAAGAGGCGCGACGGCACATCGGTCATAGCCGGACTTCAGCGACCGTCAGCCGAGCGCGCCGGCTCGGCAGAGACGAGGCCACGCCGCATCGCAGTGGAAGCCACCTCTGTCCGGTTGGCGCAGTTCAGCTGCTTGAGGAGGTTCGCTACGTGGTGCTTGACCCCGTGCACGGAGATCCCGAGCTCGTCGGCGATGATCTTGTTCGTCGCGCCGTCGGAGATGAGCTGTAGCACCGCCTGTTCGCGCGAGCTGAGCCGGACCAAACGCGAGCTTGGAGAACCGCGAACTTGACCGAGCAGGAACTCGGCCATGGGAGCCGGCATGGGGAACTCCCGCTCGTCGAGGCGAGCCAAAAGCGCCCGGAGCATCGATACAGAAAGGTCTTCTTCGAGGAAGAACCCATCGACCGGCAGCCCCGCAGCGACGGCCAGATGGGCGGCTTCACTGTCGCGCAACATCAACACGATCCGGGTGGTGGGCTTTTCCGGCCGGCCTGTCGCCTTCAGCTCCTCGGCCGCAGAAGTCCCGCCGAGGATCGCAATCGCATCTGTGGCGGAGCTGGCGGCCAGGTATGTCCACGCGGCGGGGAGCGAACTGAACCCCTTCAGGTCGGCGGCCCAATGCATCGCTTGGAGCATCTCCACAAGGCCAAGCCTCATGACATCCCGGTCGTCGCATACGACCATGGTGCGAATCGTGTTGACTTCTCCCGGACGGAGAATTGTCGCTGTCGTGCGTGTCATCTTGGGACTCTGATCTCACCGCGCCATCCCCCGCCGTCTTCCGCATCAATGCTGAGTACCGTCGCAAGTCACCCTCCGCGAATGCCTACTTGCTGGCGGTGCGACACGACGCCTAGGCCCAGAAGATGTGGGAGAGAGCCCCCGCAAGTACGAGGGCTCTCTCCCTGCTTCCGACGGCCCGAACTTCGAGCCGTTAAGGGATGTTGCTAGTGACTAGCCGAGGCAGTCGCACTCCGATTGGTTGGTGAAGGTCACGGCGTTGGTGCCAGCACCGGGATCGAACTTCACCGTCGCAGAGCTGTCCGGTCCGGTTGGGAATCTGCTGGTACCTGCCCACAACAACCCACCACCAAAGCCGGTAGTGCCCGACCACGTGCCCGCAGTGGCTTCCACATTCGGCGTGGCTGCCTCCACGACCGTAATCGGGGTCACGCTACCGTCCGGGTTCACCGCAGGCGGGCCGTCGAACAGACCGTAGGTCAAGTCGGAGCAGACCAGTGCCGAGTACGACACGCCGGCTACGGCCTTTGGCAACGTCAGGGTCACCGTGCCACTGGCAGCGGCGAGCCAAGTCGTCTCCGGGTACGACCAGGTGAAAGTGAACGTGTCACCCGCGAGGCTAGAGTCGGTCGTTTGCTTGCAGATCTTGAACTGCGTCGGGTCCACCTCGTTCGTGTAGGCCACTTCCGAGATGTTCCCCTCGCCGCCGTAAGGCACTAAGACGGACGCCATGCCCGACCCAGGGACCACGGGAGTCGCGAGCCGGTTGGATGCCACCGCGCCCTCCGGACCGTACGCCAAGACGCTCTCGAGGAGGAAGTTCCCCGTGTTGGCTGTTGTTTCGTCAACCGCCGCCGTTCCTACCGGGACCGCCATCTCGGGCGTGCACCCGTTCAACCCGGGTGTAAGCGTGAACGGCGGAGGAGTGAACGAACCTTCGGCGACCGTGAAGGTCGCGGAGTACTTCCCGTTGTTGTAAGTCGCGGGGTCGAAGTACTTGCAGACCTCGATGGCACCCAGCGGGATGTTCGTGAAGACCGCGTCCGCGTATCCGTCGCTTACCGGTGGCACGGTGAGGAGGGCCTCAGTGGAAGTGGCCGTGGTGCCGTTGTTGAATGTGTCTGGGACGATGGAAACGTTCGACACTGAAATGTACGGCGGAGCGCTGTTCGGCACGGCACCTATTGCCACGCTTTGGGGCTCGGTGATCGTGACCGCCGAACCTGCTGGAATAGCCCAAGGAACCAGCGAGCATGCTACTCCGGGCGCCGGCACAGCCACGACACTGGCCGGCTCAGAGCCGGCGTAGGACGCGGTTGTGAGGTTCAGGGTCGAGGGCGCCCACGTCCAAGAGACGTCGTAGTCGATAGTCGTGCCCGCCAAGTCCGCGGACACGGTGTCATTGGCCGTGCCAAAGTTGTTCGCGAGGACCTTGCAGACCTTGATGAAGTTGAACTGGGTGGCATCGACGAAATCGGCAGTCGTCTCCAAGCCCGCGGTCACGGTGAAGGTGGCCGTTTGGGTGGCCAGGTCAACACTGGCCGGCTCATTATTATCAGGCCCAATACCAGGCGCAGAATACACGTCGGCGAGCCCGTACCCCGGCTCTGATCCTGATCCCTCAACCACCGTCACGGTGCCTGCCGGCACCGAGATGCCGCCAGTGCAGACAGTGGGCGCGATGTTACCTATACCGAAGCTTAGGTCGGTGATCGACCACAAAGCGGGGGGTGTCAATGTCAGTGGGTAGACGGTGGTGCCGCCGTTGACCGTGAAGTTGAAGGTGCCTTCGACCCATGGGTCAGCCGCGCTCTTGCAGATCTCGATTAACCCAGTCGTGGTGCCCGTCGGATCGGAGCCGCCCGCAGTCGGGGTGACCGGAGCCGGGGTGACCGGAGCCGAGCCGCCCGCAGCCGGGGTGACCGGAGGGGGGGTGGCAGGCTCTGGGTTGCTCGGAGCGGTGACAGGCTCCGTAACCGCCACCTCGGTGTTGGTGAACGTGACGGTCGCAGACTTACCTGCCCCAAGCTTCAAAGTGGCGCTCGCCGTCCTCAGAGACGCGCCCAAACGAGCCGCGGGCGGGACCACCGAGATCTTGGAAACGGCCCGGTACAACGCCGGCGCGTAGAACTCGCTCACGGTGTTGATCCCAATCCTGGCCTTGAAAACTCCAGACGAGCCCTTTAACGACACCACACTTCCGTTCAGCGTGAAGCGGAATGCTCCGGGAGCAACCTCGCGAATCGTGATTGTCGGGGCGGCTAACTTCTTTGCCGTGGCGCCTGCGCTAGCTGCGGTTCCAGCTACCAGGGCGCTGCTGCCGAGGGCGATGATCGGCGCCATGAGCAGCAATAGAGCGGAATGCTTCCGCGTTCTCTTTTTCACAATAGTTCTCCTCGCATCATTATCTCCCTGCCTTCGCCCGCAATTAAACGGGACCGGACAAAGATCGGCCGCCCACATACCGGCGATCCGGCGTGGGTTTCATTTTTGTTACTGTTCTTCATTTGTTTGCTGACGATAAGCTCAGACTAGCTCCACAATTAATTTGGTCGCCCCACCATTGGAAAGCTGCGTTACCTCTAGCGAACCAAGTGTGGCGCGCTACTACCCCCTTACACCAGGGTGCCCGGTGCAAGAAGCATGGTAAAGGCAATTTGCCGCCAGTCAACTCTTTATTTTGTTACAATTATGTAATGCCTACGGTGTGGTTTCGCCGCAATTGGTCAGACGTCCGCAGCTCGACCTCAGCTTGCTGAGCGAGATACGCTTCTGACCAGCCCAAATGACCACGCAGCTACGGCGCGACTAGAAGAGTGGCGTAGCCGTAGGGCGAAATCGGACGCTACAAATGGCTAACCGTGCTGGGCTCTAGCTATCACTTAGAGAAGTTGGACGGATGCAGACAGTGTGCAAACCAGCGCATCGAATGGAACCCAGCTGAGGAGAAGTTTGTCTTGCAATCACGACTTGAGACACCTCCAGGGCGGTCGTGCGAACGTGCGGTGAGGCAAGCGAGCACACGAGAGCAATAGTGGTGCAGATTCTCCGCGGGCGATCGGATCGGAGGGGTACCCAGGCTTCGTCACGGCGGGCGCACAGGGTGTTGTGGCAGCGAGGCACCAGTTTGAGGCGACCGGGAGGGCAGGAGGCTTGCCCTCGGCCCGGATGATCGCAGCGCACAACGCCGCGATCCCGTAGTGGTTCATGAGCGCTCGGGCACCGGGTTCGCGCCGGCCGATCGCTTGTAGCTGAGCGCGCAGCGGCTCGATCAGCTCTGTGAGCGAGTCGATGGTCACGAGCGCGCTATCCACCATCTGGCGGCCTGCTGCTGACAGCTCGGCGGTGTCACCCGGCATGCGGCCCTCGCCGGCGAGCAAGGCCCGAACCGCCAAGATCGAACACCGGCTGTTCAGCTTCATCACGAGGGACTGGCGCGGCCGACCGCTCACCTCCTTCCTCGTCATAGGCCAGCTCATCGCGAACACGACGACGGAAAAGGGCCTCGAGGTCCAAGCCGAACTCGACCAGCGCCACTACCCGACCGGCGGCAAGGTCACCGACAAGGAGCTCTCAGCCGCCGACCCTAAAGCTTCTTGATGACGGCTGTCCGTTCCTATGATGTGGCTGCCGCGCGCCCTGCGCGGGTCAGGAAAGCCGGCGTTGGGCCGCTGAATCCGCCCGCTCCGCGCGAGAGTTGCTCTTGGGGCAGTGAGGTCCATGGTCACTCGAATCGAACCGGGGTCCCCGCCGGAGGAACGTTGCGTCTGCGGTGCGGTCCATCGCGTCCCGATCGACGAGGTCGTGATCGACGAGCACGCCTTCGAGCGGCTCGTCGCCTACGCCGAGGACCGGCGGTGGTCGAGGCCCTTCGTCGTCATGGACGCGAACACCGAGGAGGTGGCCGGATCGCGCGTCGTCGAGGAGCTGTCGAGCGCGAACATGCGCGTCACGATGCTGTGCTTTCCCGAGCGCAGCGGCCTGCTCGCCGATGAGGCGAACGTGTCGCATCTCGAGGCGGCGTTGAAGCAAGGGGAGAGCGACTCGATCTTCGCAGTCGGCTCCGGGGTGATCACCGACCTCGCCCGGTACGTCGCGAATCGCATGGGGCGTGACTTCGTGAGCCTTCCTACTGCGGCCTCGATGGACGGGTACGCCTCGAGCGCCGCGGCGATGGAGTTCGGGGGCATGAAGACGACCTACCCGGCCGTTTCTCCGGTGGCGATCTTCGCCGACCCGCGCACCATCGCCGGCGCACCGCTCGACATGACTCGAGCCGGCGTTGGCGACCTGCTCGGCAAGGCGTCGGCACGCACCGACTGGCTGGCGTCCCACGCCCTTTACGGCGAGTATCTCTGCCCCGAGGTGGAGCGCCGCATGACGGAGTCCTTCGTCGAGGCCGCCACCCATGTCACAGACATCCTCGGAGGCTCTCCGGAGGCGGTCTCGGGGCTGCTGCGGGGGCTCGTCGAGTCCGGCATCGCCATAGCGATGGTCGGTAACTCCCGGCCCGCGAGCGGCTGCGAGCACCAGGTGTCGCACTTCTGGGACCTTCTCGCCGCGAACCATCGACGTCCTCACGCGTCGCACGGCCTCCAGGTGGGATACGCGACCCACTTCGCGATGGACCTGAAGCAGTACGCCTTTGGCGGGGCGATACGCCAGCTGATCGCACCCCGGCCCGTCACCCTCGACGGAGAGATGGACGCGTGGTTCGCCGGCCATGGAGCGCAGGTCGAAGCCGTCATGGAAGAACGGCGCCGGTTCCTTGCCGAGCACGCTTCCGCCTGGCCCAAGACGGCCTCGGACTGGGAGTCGGTGCAAGACCAGGTCGGCCAGGCGATGGACGTGTTCCCCCTCGTCGCCGAGGCGCTGTCGGTGGCGGGCATCCCGCCCGAGCCCGGGTTCCTCGGTGTTGACGCCGCCATGCTGAGGGCGTCTTTTCGATGGGCGAACCGGATCCGGCCCCGCTACACCGTGCTCGACTTCCTGGAAGGCCAAGGCAGGCTCGACGAAGCCATAGAGGCTGTGCTCCCCCCGCTGTCCACGGCCTCATGAGGTCACGGGCGCCGGGTGGCGAAGGGCTGGCGCCGAGTGGGCGGCGCCGGCGTCGTCACCTCGACGAGCGGATGGGCGCGGCACAACGGCGAAGCGGCATAATGACGCCATGACCCCCTTTGCTTTAGCGTGCTGCGCCCATGCGGAGCCTGAGATCCCTGCGAGAGCTGGGCAGACCCCGGGGCACCACGCCGTGGCGGCCGCGGCGTGAGCCTGCCCGCCTCGCCGGGCGGCCGGCGGGTGACGATCGGAGTCGACTTCGGGACCGAGTCCGGCCGTGTGCTCCTCCTCGACGTGCGCACCGGCGAGGAGCTCGCCGTGGCGGAAGTCCACTACCGGAACGGCGTCATCGATCAGAGGCTCCCCTCGTCCGGCGAGGAGCTTCCGCCCGACACGGCGCTGCAAGACCCGGCCGACTACCTCGAGGTGCTCTACAGCGGGATTCCCGAGGCGCTCGCGGCCGGCAATGTCGTGGCGGAAGAGGTGATCGGCATCGGCGTCGACTTCACCTGCTGCACCGTGTTGCCGGTGACAGAGGACGGCACGCCGCTTTGCCAGCTCGAGGAGTGGAGAGATCGCCTCCACGCCTGGGTAAAGCTCTGGAAGCATCACTCCGCCCAGCCGGTCGCAGACCGCCTGAACGCGGTCGCGGTCGAGCGCGGCGAGAGCTTCCTCGCCCGCTACGGAGGGCGCCTCTCCTCCGAGTGGTACTTCCCGAAGCTGATCGAGATCTGGCAGAAAGACCGCGCCGTCTACGACGCCATGAGCGCCTTCGTCGAGGCGACGGACTGGATCGTGTGGCAGCTCACCGGCTCGCTCGTGCGCGCCAGCTGCTCGACGGGCTACAAGGCGTGTTGGTCGGCGACCGAGGGTCTGCCGTCGCGCGCCTTTTTCGAGGCCGCCTATCCTGGCTTCCCTGACCCGAGCGAGAAACTGGGGACCACCTTCTCACCCCCCGGTCACTGCGCGGGAACGCTTGGAGCCGAGGTGGCGGCCCGCCTCGGCCTGAGCACGTCGGTGGCCGTGGCGGTCGGCAACGTCGACTCGTTCGTGTCCGTCCCCGGAGCCGGTGTCCAGGATCCTGGCGTGTTCCTGATGGTCGTGGGCACCTCCATCTGCGACCTGGTCATCGACCGGCAGGAGATCCGGATGCCGGGGATCACAGGCGTTGTCGAGGACGGCATCCTCCCCGGGTTCTTCGGCTACGAAGCGGGCCAGGCAGCTGTCGGCGACATGTTCGCCTGGTTCGGGGGTCGCCTCCTCGGTCTGCAAAGCGGTGGCTCGGGCACCGGAGCGAGCTGGTACGAGGACTTCGAACGGGCGGCGGCCAAGATCGCCCCCGGCGCGAGCGGGCTCGTCGCTCTCGACTGGTGGAACGGCAACCGCACGATCCTCGGCGACGCCGATCTGTCCGGGGTCATCGCCGGCCTCACGCTCGCCACGACGCCGACGGAGATCTACCGGGCGTTGCTCGAGTCCGTCGCCTTCGGGACACGACGCATCATCGAGAACTTCGTCGATCACGGCGTCGCCATCGACGGGATCGTCGCCTGCGGTGGGATCGCCGAGCGTAGCGCGCTCATGATGCAGCTGCTCGCGGACGTGACCGGGCTGCCGGTGGCGATCCCCGACTCGAGCCAGATCCCCGCCCGCGGCGCCGCCCTGTGCGGGGCGCTCGCCGCAGGCTCCCTGCGGGGCGGCTACGACGAGTTCGCGACGGCGGTTGGTGACCTCACGCCGGCGGTGTCACGTCGCTACGAGCCGTCGCCGCAAGACCACGCCACCTACGACGAGGTCTACTCGGTCTTCGCTTCGCTGCACGACGAGCTCGGCCGGACTCACGTCGAGTGGCTGCACCAGCTGAAGAAGATCCGCCTCGCCGTGCTGGCGTCCAGCACCTGATGCCTCGGGGCTGCCGATGACCCTCTGCGAATCGGGGGGCGCGCCGAGCGTGCATCGGGAACGTGTGCGCGCGGCGCTGAGTCACGAGATGCCCGAGCGCTGCCCGTGGCAGGCCACTTTCACACCCGAGTTCGCGGACCGGCTCCGCGCGGACCTGAGCCTTTCTGCGGTGCCCGGCGCCCACAATCCGCACGGGGCGGGCAATCCGTGCGACCTCGAGATCGCCCTGGATCAGGATATCCTCATCACCTCTGTGGGTTGGGCGAACTCCTACTACGGCGAGGGGAGCCAGTACGTCGACGAGTGGGGGGTGGGCTGGCAGTCGGTGTCCTACAAGACGCCCTACGGCATTGGTCGCTACACCGAGCCGAGCGGGCACCCCCTCGCCGACGCCGACGCCATCGCGGGCTACAGGCCGCCCGATCCTGACCGGCCGGAGCTCTACCGCGACGCCGAGCGACTCCTCGCGGAGCATGGGGCCGAGTACTTCATCGTCGGGTCCACCGTCACCACGATCTTCGAAACGGCGTGGGCGTTGCGGGGGCTCGAGCAGCTGCTCACCGACTTCATAGAAGACCCTGACCTGGCCGACGCCGTCCTCGAGATCCCCTACCGCTACCACCTCGCCGCGGCCGAGAGACTCGTCCGCATGGGCGTGGACATGATCTGGCTCGGCGACGATGTCGGGCACCAGCAGGGCATGCTCATCTCGCCCCGCCACTGGCGGCGTTTCCTGAAGCCGAAGATGGCGGTCATCATCGAGCGCCTGAAGGCCATCAACCCGGAGCTCAAGATCGCGTACCACACCGATGGCTGTGTCTACGCCGTCATCCCCGAGCTGATCGAGATCGGGATCGACGTCCTCAACCCGATCCAGCCCGCCGCCATGGACCCGGCCCGGCTGAAGCGCGAGTACGGCAAGGAGCTCTGTTTCTGGGGTTCGATGGACGAGCAGTACACCTTGCCCTTTGGCACCCCCGCCGAGGTCCGCCAAGAGGTTCTGGACCGGATCGCCACGCTCGGCGACGGTGGCGGCTTCATCCTGGCGCCCACCCATCACCTGCAGCTCGACACGCCGCTCGAGAATTTCTGGGCGATGGTCGAGGCGGTCACCGGCCGCGCCCGCGTGGAGACGACGTGAACTCGATCGAACGGGTGGGGGCCGTCATCGACCTGCGCGAGCCGGACCGGGTGCCGGTGGACCTGCACGACTTCCAGGTGGCCGCCCGCGCTTCTGGCCTGCCCATGTCAGAGGTCTTCCGTGACGGGGAGCTGCTCGCCGAAGCCATGCTCGTGGCCTGGCGCGAGTTCGGGCACGACATGATCCTTTTGGAGAACGGCACGGCTTGCAACGCCCAGGCGTGCGGCGCCCAGGTGCACTATCGCGACGACACGGCGCCGGTGGCCGGCGGGCCCCTTCTCGAGTCCCTGGCCCAGGTGGCCGATCTCGAGGTGCCGGATCCTTATGCCACCTTCCCCATGTCGGAGATCTTGAAGGCGACCCGCATCCTCGATCGCGAGATAGGTGACAAAGCCTGGATCTGCGCCCGTGCAGACCAGGGGCCGATGGACCTGGCCGCCCAGCTCCGGGGCATGAGTGAGTTCATGACGGACCTTGCTGCAGGCGAAGAGGAGGACCTCGTCCACGCCCTGCTCGACTATTCGAGGCGCGTCGCCACGCGCTATGCCTACGCCCTGATCGACTGCGGCGGCCGGTCCACCTCCATCGGTGAGCCGATGGCGGGGCCAGCCATGATCTCGCCGAGGCACTACCGCCGCTATCCCTGGATCCATGAGCGCCGGATGGTGACCGAGCTCAAGGAGCACGGCATCATCTTGCACCTGCACATCTGCGGGGACACCGGGCGGATCACAGACGATTTCTTCGCGACCGGGGCCCAGGTGCTCGAGATCGACCACAAGACCGACGCCGCCCGCCTGAAGGCCGCAGCCCTCGGGACCACGTGCCTTTTGGGCAATGTCGACACCGGCTTGCTCGCGCTCGGGTCGGCCGAAGAGGTGGACGTCGCCTGCCACGAGCTGATCGAGGTTTGCAAGCCCGGTGGCGGGTTCATCCTGGGCCCCGGCTGCGCCATGGCGCCCGCCACCCCGGCCGAGAACATCCATGCCCTCGTCGAATCGGCAAAGCGGTACGGCTCGTACCAGACCAGCTGAGAACGGGCCTCGCCGGACCGGCCGTTGCCCAGGGCTCAGGACTTTGCCAGGACCGCCGGGAACCAGGCCGCGGGGTCGTCGATGATCCGCCTTATCGTGATGCCCGCCGCCCCTCTGACCGAGGCCTCCGCGCCGAGCGAGGACACGACGACCTCGGTGGACGACCAGGAATGGTTCACGACGCGATCGTGCAGCTCGGCAGTCACCGGACCGATCAAGAAGGGAGCGAACTGTGCGTAAAAGCCGCCCAGGACCACAACCGGAAGGTCCAAGACGTTGAGAAACGCAGATAGGGCGATCCCGAGCGCCCTGCCCGCCTTCTCCAGTGCGCCAACCGTCGCCGGCTCGCCGGCAAGCGCCCGCCGCAGGAACTCGGCCACCGATCCGGCGGGATTGCCGATGGTGGTTCCCGCCCTTACCGGCAGGCCCACGGACTCGAGCAGCGCCTCTTGGCCGGCGACCGTCTCGAGGCAGCCGCGGCCGCCACAGCTGCACGCGGGTCCCATCGCCTCGACGGTGACATGACCGAGCTCGCCCCCGAGGCCCCGGACGCCACGAAACAGCTCGCCCCCGATGACTATCCCGGCTCCGACGCCGATCTCACCCGACACGAAGACGAAATCCCGTAGCTCGCCTCTGCGACCGAACCAGTGCTCGCCGAGGGCGGCGAGATTGGCCTCGTTGTCGCAGTACACCGAGGGCAAGGGCCGGCCGAGCATCTCACCGACGAGATCGGCCACCGAGATGCCCTCCCATTCCAGCAAGTTGGGGGCCCGGTGGAGCACGCCGTCGAAGTCGACCAGTCCCGGCACGCCGACGCCGAGGCCCGAGATGGTGAGCCCGGCGGCCTCGGCCTCGGTCCAGAGGCGACTTGCGGCGCGGACCGCCCTTTGTAGCACGACCTCGGGCCGAAGCAGGCGGTTGTCGCCGGCGATCGTCCGTCGGCAACGAACGGCGCCGGTGAGGTCGACGACGCAGGACGAGACGTAGTCGACGTTGATCTCTACGCCAAGGCCGGCAGGCCCTTGCGGGTTCAAGCTGAGCGGGCTGCCCGGCCGGCCGATGAGGCCCCGTTCCGGGTCGCGCTCGACGACGAGCCCGGCGTCCATCAAGGCGTCCACCAGTGTCGACACGGTCGCCTTCGTGAGCCCGGTGCGCGAAGCCAGCTGCGCACGGGACAGCTGCCGCGACGCCGCGATCTGGCGGAGCACGAGAGCGAGGTTGTGCCGCTTCAGCAGCTGCTGGCGAGCTGGCACGGCGGGAGTCGAGCGTCCCGGCTGGCTTGGTATGCGGGCAAAGTCAAAGGTGCCCCTGGCCATAGGGGCTAGCTCTTGTCCAGGCGCGCACCGGCGATGTACTCGTCACGGACCTCCGCGTACCGAGCCCGGACCTCGGGCACCGGCTCGGCGTCGAACCGCTGCTCGCCGTCCGAGGGCCAAGGCGGGGGCTTGTGGTCAGGATCGAGCACCCAGCGGGCCTGGAAGGCGGCCCCGTCGGCGACGTACTCGCCCGGCGGGGGCACGAGCACGGGACGACCGAAGATCGTCGGGGCGATCCGCCGCAGGGCCTCGGAGCGGCTGCCTCCCCCGATCAAGTGGACACGCTCGGGCTTGACCCCGTGGGCCTCGACGGCCTCGATGGCGTCGGCGAGGCCGCACAGCAAGCCCTCGACAGCGGCGCGGGCGAGGTGGGCGGGAGTGGCGGTCTTGTGCCGCAGGCCGCGCAGCTCACCGGTGGCCTCGGGGAGGTTGGGGGTGCGCTCTCCTTCGAAGTAGGGGAGCAGGACCAGCCCGTCCGCGCCCGGGGGAGCCGACAGGGCCAGCTCGGAGAGACCCTGTTGGTCCACGCCGAGGATGCGGGCGATCGCCTCGAGGACGCGGGCGGCGTTGATCGTGCACACGAGCGGCAGGTACTGCCCAGTGGCGTCGGCGAAGCCTGCCACGGTCCCCGAGCTGTCCGGCATGAGGACGTCGCAGCTGGCCGACACGACGCCGGAGGTCCCGACCGAGACGATGACGTCGCCGGAGGTCGGGCCGAGCACGAGCGCAGCCGCGGCGTTGTCACCGGCTCCGGGCCCGAAGACGACGGGCCCGCCCTGCCCGGGGCTCTCCGACGGCCCGAGGACACGCGGGACCCCGACCACGCGGCCCAAGGCGAGCTGCATCAGGTCGAGCCGGTAGTCGTCGGTGATCGAAGACCAGTAACCCGTCCCGCTGGCGTCGCTGCGGTCGGTGGCGAGCGTCTCGACCGTCTCGCCCTGGCCGAGCATCGAGCCGAGCAGCCTCCATGTGAGCCAGTCATGGGGGAGGCAGACGGCCTCGGTCCGGGCGGCGTTGTCCGGCTCGTGCTCGGCGAGCCAGCGGAGCTTGCTGATGGTGAACGACGCCACCGGGACGCTCCCGATGGCGTTCGCCCAGCCCTCGGCGCCGAGCTCCGCGACGAGGGCCTCGGCTGCCGAGCCCGAGCGCAGGTCGTTCCACAACAGGGCGGGGCGCACGACCTTCCCGGCCCCGTCCAGGCAGACCATGCCATGCTGCTGGGCGCCGACCGACACGGCGGCGACGTCGTCGAGGCCTCCCGCGGCTTGGATGGCCTCTTGCGCCGCCTCCCACCAGCATTCGGGATCGACCTCGGTCGCGTCGGGATGGGGTGCCCAGCCGTTGCGGACGAGCGCGCCCGTCTCGGCGTCGCGGACGACGACCTTGCACGACTGGGTGGACGAGTCCAGCCCGGCCACGAGCGTCATGGGACGGGCCGGTGCTCGGGCCGGCCTAGGCCGGGCGGGAAGCTGGCGCCGCGGCCGGCCGCGTCAGCGGGCGCCGAGGACATGCTCGAGGGCGAGCTGGTCGAGGTGGGCGAAACCGAACCCGTGCGTGGCCACGCTCTTGAGGTCGTACTCCTCGAAGGCGGACCTGTCGGCGAGCAGATCGAGATACGACTCGGCCTCGCCGAGGGTGGGAGTGCGGAGATCTCCGACCTGGCTCGCCCGCAGGGCCTCTTGCACCTCGGGATCGGCCCGGAAGGCTGCCGCCCGCTCCTTCAAGAGCAGGTAAGTCGCCATGTTGGATGCCGCCGAGACCCAGACCCCGGCCGCATCCTCGGTCCGGAAGGGCTTGTAGTCGAAATGCCGGGGACCGTCGTAGGCAGGCCCACCTCCCGGGCCGCCGTTCTCGAGGAGGTCGACGAGGAAAAAGGCGCTCAGCAGGTCGCCGTGACCGAACACCAGGTCCTGGTCGAACTTCGCCCCGCGCTGACCGTTGAGGTCGATGTGGAAGAGCTTCCCGTGCCAAAGGGCCTGCGAGATGGTGTGAACGAAGTTCATCCCGGCCATCTGCTCGTGGCCGACCTCGGGGTTCACCCCGACCATCTCCTGGCATTCGAGGCTCGAGATGAAAGCGAGGGCGCTGCCGACGGTGGGGAGCAGGATGTCGCCGCGGGGCTCGTTCGGCTTCGGCTCGATGGCGAAGCGGATGTGGTAACCGCGGTCGGTGACGTAGCGGGCGAGGAGCTCGATCGCCTCCCGGTAGCGCTCCAGAGCCGCCCGGACGTCTTTTGCCGCGTCGGTGTCGGAGCCCTCGCGCCCGCCCCAGAACACGTACGTCCTCGCTCCAAGCTCGGCGGCGAGGTCGAGATTGCGCATGACCTTGCGTATCGCGTAGCGGCGGACGCCGCGGTCGTTGCTCGTGAAGGCGCCGTCTTTGAAGACCGGATGAGTGAACAGGTTCGTGGTCATCATCGGCACGACGAGGCCGGTCGCGTCCAGAGCCTCGCGGAAGCGCTTGATCCGCCGTGCGCGCTCGGTGTCGTCCGACCCGAAGGGGATGAGGTCGTCGTCGTGGAACGTGACGCCGTAGGCGCCCAGCTCGGCGAGGCGGGAGACGGCTTCGACGGCGTCGAGTGGCTCTCGCGTGGCGTCCCCGAAGGTGTCCCGGGCTTGCCAGCCCACCGTCCATAGCCCAAAGGAGAAACGATCTTCACGGGTCGGCACCGGCATCGAGGACCTCCTCAGTATTTCGTTGACGGATTGAACTTAATAGGCCCTCGCGGCGGCGTCAACGGCTAATTGGTGCCTTGCTTGACATAGGGGCCGAGCAGGCTGAGATCGGCCGGGCTGAGCCGCTCGGAGGCGTTCGCGGCCTGGTGCCAGTAGGGGTAGCGCAGCGGTTGCGCGCTCACCTCGTCGAGTCGCGACATCTCCTCGTCGCTGAGCGCGAGCTCGGCAGAGGCGAGATCGTCGGCGAGCTGCTCTGTGGTGCGCGCCCCGACGATCACCGAGGTGACGGCCGGCTTGGCGATGAGATAGGCCAGGGCGATCCGGGCCGCCGACACGCCGTGTGCCGTGCCGATCTCGATCAGCACCTCGATGGTGTCGTAGAGCCTGTCCTCGTCGTAGATCGGCGGTTCGTCCCAGTCGCCGCTCAGGTGCCGGCTGCCCTCAGCAGCATTCCCGCCGTGGCGGCGGTACTTGCCCGAGAGCAGGCCGCCGGCGATCGGGCTCCAGACGAGGATCCCGAGCCCCTGGTCGATCGACACCGGCACCAGCTCGCTCTCGGCATCGCGCGACTGCAGCGAGTAGTAGATCTGCTGGGAGACAAAGCGCTCCGTGCCAGTGCGCTCCGAGACCGCCAAGGCCTTCATCAGGTGCCAGGCGGAGAAGTTCGACGCCCCGATGTAGCGCACCTTGCCCGCGCGCACCAGCTCGTCCAGCGCGCTCAAGGTCTCCTCGAGCGGAGTCTGGCCGTCCCAGCCGTGCACCTGGTAAAGGTCGACGTGGTCCGTGCCCAGCCGGCGCAGGCTCGCCTCGGCCGAACGGATGATGTGGTAGCGCGACAACCCTGCGTCATTGGGGTCCTCGCTCAGCGGGAACCGCACCTTGGTCGCGATGAGCACCTCGTCGCGGCTGGTGCCGAGAGCCTGGCCGAGGATCTCCTCGTACAGCCCGTTGGAGTAGACGTCAGCGGTGTCGATCAGATTGACGCCGGCGTCACGGGCCAGACCGATCTGCTTGCGAGCCCCCTCGACATCGATGTGGCCGACGGAACTTGCCCAGCCCGTCCCGCCGAAGCCCATCGTGCCGAGCGTGACGGTCGAGACGCGCAGTCCGGAGTTTCCCAGTTGACGGTATTCCATCTCTCTCCTTGTACGGACGAACACGGATTTGCCGGTCGGCCCCGAGGCTATTGCGCCTCCGCAGGCTTTGCGCAGGGCGGGTCCGGCGGCTCAGCTGTTCGACAGCTGGAAGACCGTCGTCTCGGAGAAGGTCTCACCGGGACTGAGCACGGTGGAGGGGAAGCCCGGCTGGTTCGGGGAGTCCGGGAAGTGCTGGGTCTCCAGCGCGAAGCCGTCGCTCTGCCGGTAGGTGCGACCGCTCGTCCCCCGCAGGGTCCCGGCCAGGAAGTTGCCCGAATAGAACTGGATACCGGGCTGGGTCGTGTAGATGGTGAGCTTCCGCCCGCTCGAAGGGTCGAAAGCCTGTGCGGCGAGGATGAGCGACGGGGGGCTCGTCTGGTTGAGGACCCAGTTGAGGTCGTAACCCTGGCAGCTGAGCAGCTGCTCGTTGTCTGCAGCGGCGAACTGCGGTCCTCCCCCGATGTTCTCACCGATGGCTGTCGGCCTCGTGAAGTCGAACGGAGTTCCGGTCACCGGCTCCATGGCGCCGGTCGGGATCAAGCCGCTGTCCACTGGCGTGAAGCTGTCGGCGTTGATGTGGAGCATCTGGTCGAGGACAGAGCCCGAGGCCTCGCCTGCCAGGTTCCAGTAGGTGTGGTTGGTGAGATTGACCGCGGTGTCCGCAGTGGTCGTGGCGAGGAAGCTGAGCGTCAGCCCGTTCTCGTTGTCGAGGGTGTAGGTCGCGACCGTCGTCAGCGTGCCGGGAAAGCCCATCTCTCCGGCCTCGCTCACGTAGGTGAGCTGGAGCGCGACGGTGCCGGGCCCCGAGGAGGTCACCGGCGTCCAGAGCTTCTGATCGAAACCGGCCGTCCCGCCGTGCAAGGCGTTCCGGCCGTTGTTGACGGGCACCTCGTACTTGTTCCCGCCGATGGTGAGCTCGCCGCCGGCGATCCGGTTGGCGTACCGGCCGATCAGCGCTCCGAAGTAGACGCCGGCACCGCGCGTGTCTCCGGCGGCGGGCGCCGGGTTGTAGGTCTTGTACTCCGCCAGGCTCGGGAAGCCGAGCGTGATCTTAGCGGAGTGACCGCGCCGGTCGGGGAACGAGACCGACTGGATGATCCCGCCGTAGTTGAAGATCTTGACGACCATCCCGTTGTGGTTGGAGAGCGTGTACAGATTTACGCCCTCCGTCCCGGCGGGCACCGCGCTGATCGTTGGCTGCTCCATCTCTTCTCACGCTCCCTTGGCCGCTCGTCTCGTGAACGCGAGCCGAGCGACATCTGCGGACAGACCGACCACGGACTCCTCGCCGGCCGGCGGCGATAGCTATGCTCGCCTCGCAAACGAACTATCTAGAAGGTAATCACGTGCACGAGACCGATGACACCCTCGAATGCTGGTTCTTGACTGGGAGCCAGTCACTTTACGGAGACGAGACGCTGCGCCAGGTGGCTCAGCAGTCCAGCGAGATCGTCGCCTTGCTGAACGCCGGGCCCGAGATCAGCGTCCGCCTGGTCTGGAAACCGGTGCTGATCGGGGCCGAGGAGATACGGCGGGCCTGCATCGAGGCGAGCTCGGCCGATAACTGCATCGGTGTCATCGCCTGGATGCACACCTTCTCGCCCGCAAAGGCGTGGATCGCCGGGCTCGATGCCCTGCGCAAGCCCTTGTTGCACCTGCACACGCAGGTGAATCTTTCCCTGCCCTGGGACTCGATCGACATGGACTTCATGAACCTCAACCAGGCAGCCCACGGCGATCGCGAATTCGGCTACATCGAGACCCGGATGGCGCTGCGGAGAAAGACGGTGGCCGGCCATGCCAGCGACCCGGTCGTCCGCCGGCGCATCGGCTCCTGGGTGCGCGCCGCCGTCGGCTGGCACGCCGCGGGCCAGCTCCGTATGGTCCGCTTCGGCGACAACATGCGCGACGTGGCCGTTACCGAGGGTGACAAGGTAGAGGCACAGCTCCGGCTCGGGATCTCGGTGAACACCTACGGCGTGAACGACCTCGTCGCCGCCGTGGAGGCGGCCTCTCCGGCGACGGTCGACGCCATCGTCGGGGACTACGAGCGCAGCTACGCGGTCGTGCCCGAGCTTCAAGCCGGCGGCGAGCGCCACGAGTCGCTTCGCTACGCCGCCCGCATCGAGGCAGGCCTGCGATCCTTCCTGGAGCGCGGCAACTTCACCGCCTTCACGACGAACTTCGAGGACCTCGGGGGACTTCGCCAGTTGCCGGGGATTGCCGTGCAGCGCCTTATGGCCGACGGCTACGGGTTCGGCGCCGAGGGCGACTGGAAGACGTCGGCTCTGGTGCGGATCTTGAAGGTCATGGGTGCGACACAGCCGGGCGGCACCTCGTTCATGGAGGACTACACCTACCACTTCGGTCCTGGGGAGCCGAAGACCCTCGGCGCCCACATGTTGGAGGTCTGCCCGAGCATCGCCGCGCGGACACCGTCCTGCGAGATCCACCCGCTCAGCATCGGCAACCGCGAGGATCCGGTCCGGCTCGTGTTCGACGCCTTGGCGGGCAGGGGGCTCGTGGTGGGCCTCTTGGACCTCGGCGACCGTTTCCGGCTCGTCGCGAACGAGATCGAGATCGTGCCCCCAGACGCTCCGCTGCCGCGGCTACCCGTGGCCCGGGCGGTCTGGAAGCCGGCGCCGAACTTCTCCACGGCCGTGGAGTCGTGGCTCATAGCCGGTGGCCCGCATCACACCGCTTTGAGCACGGCGGTGAGCATGGAGACCCTCGAGGACTTCGCCGAGATCGCCGGTGTCGAGCTGGTCCGAATCGACCACACCACGACGACCGAGAGCTTCAGGCGGGAGATTCGCTGGAACCAGGCCTACTACAGGCTTGCTCAGGGCCTGGCCCGCTAAGCCGGAGGCGGCCCGCTCAGGACCCGAAGGCGGCCCGCTCAGGACCCGAAGGCGGCCCGCTCAGGACCCGAAGGCGGCCCGCTCAGGACCCGAAGGCGGCCCGCTCAGGACCCGAAGGCGTTCTGCAGCTGCGATCGGTAGCTGCTCACCATCAGCTCGGTCAGCTGTTCGAGTGAGGTGTCCTTGGTGAGCTGATCGATGGTGATGTGGCCGTCCTGCATGACGTTGACCCGGTCGCAGAGCTCGAACAGGTGAGCGAAGTTGTGGTCGATGATGATCATCGAGACGCGCCTGGACGAGGCGAGCCCTCGCACGAGGTCGATGATGAGCCTTGACTCACGTGCGCCCATGGCCGCCAGCGGTTCGTCGAGGAGGAGGATGGAGGCGTTTGTCCTCGTCGCTCGCGCCACGGCGATCGCCTGTCGCTGGCCTCCCGAGAGCTGGCCAGCCTCGGCGTTGACGTTGGGCACGTTGACGTTGATGTCGTCCAGGTAGCGCTTGGTGAGCTCACGCATCTTGTGCTTGTTGAGCACGTGGAAGAGCCCGAAGTGGAGGATCTCGTGGTTGAGGAACAGGTTCTCGAACACGGGCAGCTGGGGGATGAGCGCCAGGTCCTGGTACACGGTCTCGATCCCGTGGGCGGCGGCGTCCTGCACGGACTTGAAGTGCACCTCACGACCCTTGAGCAAGAGGCGACCCGAGTCCTGGGACGAGTACCCGCTCAAGATCTTGACGAGGGTGCTCTTGCCGGCCCCGTTGTCGCCGACAAGGCCAAGCACCTCGCCGGCGCGCAAGGTGAGGTCGATGCCGCGCAGAACCGAGAGCGGACCAAAGCTCTTCGTCACGTCCTGGACTTCGAGCACCACCTCGGAGCTCTCGGACGATTTGGGGGCGTCTGTTTCGGGTCCAACCGGCTCGGGGGTGTCGTCCATCATCTCTCGTCCTCTCCGCTAGCCGGTTCGCGTGCGGGCGGCCAGACGGTCGAGCCACCCGTTCAGGGTCATCGCGACGATCATTATGACGCCGATGTACACGAAGAAGTCGTTGGTGCTGATCCCGATGATGTTGAGGCCGGCCTCGAGGACGCCGATCAGGATGGCACCGATGAAGGCACCGATCACGGTGCCCCGGCCGCCGGTGAGGGCGGTCCCGCCGATGACACAGGCGCCGACGGCGTAGAGGATGTAGTTGATCCCGGGGTTGCCCGGGTCCAAGCTGCCGTACTTGATGGCGTCGACGATCCCGACGAGCCCGGCGAGGAACGAGCACAGCACGAAGCACATGATCTTCACGCGCCGCACCGGCACGCCGGCCTCGGCGGCGCCCAGCAGGTTGCCGCCGGTCGAGATGACGCGCACGCCGAAGCGCGTCCGCGTGAGAACGAACTGGACGGCGATGGCGATGGCGACCACCCAGATGATCTCGGACCACTCCCAGACGCCGAACATCTGGCCGAAGAAGCCCACGTGCGGGACCACGGTCGAGGTCTGCGGCGGTATCGCTCCGGGGACAGGCGTCGCCTCCGTGTCGTTCGAGAAGATGAGCACCATACCGAACAGGACGAAGTTCGTCGCCAGGGTCCCGACGAACGAGGGCACGTTCAAGTACACGGTGATCAGGCCGTTGATGATCCCGATCCCGATGCATGCGAGGAGGGCACAGACGATGGCCCAGCCCACGGGAACCCCGAGCGACCATAGCCAGTACATGACCCACGAGGAGAACAGGAAGACCTGTCCCGCCGAGAGGTCGATCTCCCCCAGCACGAGCACGAGCACCTCGCCCACGGCGAGAGCGCCGTACGGGCCGGCAAAGCCGGCGGCGGAGTTGAGGCCGAGGGAGGTCAGGAAGTTCGGCGAGTCGATCGAGAAGAATATGAACAGCGCGAGGGTGATGAGGAGTGGCGTGATCTCGCGCTGGGCGACGAAGGCTTGCCAGAGGTACCGGCGCCAGCCGACTTCCGGCGGTCCGGATGACGCCGGGGCAGACGGTAGCCCGGCCGAGCTTTCAGGCTCGGCCGGGCTCGTTACAGAGTAGGCCACTTCTGAGGCGACCTCTTATTTGCTCTTCTTGCGACCGTCTCTTAGTAGGGGATCGGCTTGGGAGGAGTGCCCACGGACTCCGCGCTGGCTGTACCTTCCCACCTGTTGGCCTTCAGGTATGCACCAACGGTCGCCTTGACGACGATGGCGGTACCGGTGTTCGTGTCGCACGGCTTCATCAGCCCACCGGAGATGTTGAAGAGGAACAACTGCATGAGGGTGACGAATCCCTGCAGGTAGGCCTGCTGGTCGACCGTCAGGAGGAGGGCGCCGCTTGCGATGGCGTCCATCACCGGGAGTCCGGTGTCCCATCCGGCGGCGGCCACCTTGCCCTTCAGCTTCTGGGCGACCATGAACGTTGCCAGCGCGTTGGAGTCGCCGCTGTCCACGCTCATCCAGCCCTTCACGTCCTTGTGGCCGGTGTACCACGACGAGATGGCGTTGTACTCGGGCGCGCCTACCGTGGGCGAGGTCCCGACCTCTACGAAGTCGATGCCCGCCGCCTTGAAGACCGGGGCTGCCCCGTCAAAGCGCGGCTGGATGTTGCCCGTGCCGGGGGTGGCGATGATCCCGGCGACGAGGTCGCCCTTGCCCAGCTTCGGCACGCCGTGAGCCAGCAGCGCAGTAGCCACGGCCGCACCGGCCGTAAGGTTCGACTGGCCGATGTAGGCCATCCTGTTGTTGACGTAGCCCTTACCAACATCGGCGTTGTAGGCGATGACGGGGATGCCGGAGTTGAGCGCATTGTCTGTCGGCGCGTTGAAGGCCACGTTGTCGATGAGCGGCACGCCGATGCCGTTGCACTTCGCGGCGATCGCACTGTCCATGGCCGAAACCATCTGGGAGACGACCGAGGTTTGCGAGCCGGTCCAGGTGAAGGTGGTACCCGTGAGGCTGCAGAAGTCCTGGCAGCCGTAGATCGTCGCCGTGAAGAACGGGTTGGTCGTTACGTGGTTGTCCATCACGAAGTGGTACGCCGGGTGTGAGGCGAAGAACGGGTGGTCGCTGTGGCGCTTGTAGACCGAAGCCCCAGCTCCCTCCTGGCCCAGGATCTCGGCAACGCCGCCAAGCAGCGGGATCGACGCCACGGCGCCCGCGTTACGCAAGAAGCGCCGTCTGGACAGCTCGCGCTTTGCCTTGATCTCGTCGTGATCTTCTGTTGTCATGGTGTCCCCATTTCCCTTGACTTGAAATCATCCGGCCTTTGGCCGGATTGGACTTGTCAAGATGCCTGTCCGAGTTGGAAACCTAACAGCAACACGTGCTACCGGCAAGGGTAATACTCATTGCCAGCTCAGACAGTAGTCCGCGGAGGATGCCGGCCAGCGGCATGCCTTCAGCACTGCTCTCTTTCCTTCAGCACTGCTCTCTTATAGGACAAGCACGGCACGGGCCGCAAGTCTGTCCGCCTTGAGGCGGGCGAGGGCCACCGGCGCGTCCTCGAGGGCGAAGGCTTCGTAGTGGACGTGGAGCTTGCCCGCCGCGGCGAGGCGCAGCACCTCGTGCATCTGGTGGCGGGGGCCGAGGGCCGTGCTGACGAGTCGCTTTTCGTCGAAGGACCATTCACCGACCCTGGCACTTACTCCGAGCACGGCGATGCCGCCGCGCTTGAGCACGCTCACGGCTTGTTGGACGGCGGTGTCGGAGGGAGCGAACACGATCGCGGCGTCGGCGCCGCCTCGCGCCGCAAAGTCCTCCTCCACGGCGTCGCTGGAGGCGTCGAGGACATGGCGGGCGCCGAGCCGCTCGGCAAGATCGAGGTGCTGGCGCGCCCGGTCGACGGCGGTCACCTCTGCGCCGGCGAGCACGGCGAGCTGAACGACAAGGTGCCCGACGCCGCCGACACCGAAGACGGCGACCTTTGCCCCGGGCGATAGCCCGGCTTTGGCGACCGCGCCGTAAGCAGCGAGGCCAGGGCAGAACAGCGGCGCCGCTTCCGCGTCACCGAGGCTCTCGGGAACCGGGTAGACGTGCTCGGCCGTCGCCAGCATGTACTCGGCAAACCCACCGTCGACCGACTCGCCCGCCATCTCCTTGTCGCCACAGAGGTTCTCGCGGGCGGTGAGGCAGTAGTCACAGCGCCCGCAACAAGACCAGAGGGGCTGCACCCCGACCCGTTGGCCGACCACAAGCCCCTCGACCCCCGAGCCGAGCTCGACGATCGAGCCGACGACCTCGTGGCCGGGGATGATCGGGAGCATGCCGGGCACGTTGCGACCCGCCCACTCGCCTTCGATCATGTGCAGCTGCGAGTGACAGACACCGCAGGCGTGGACCCGGATCACCAACTGCCCGAGGCCCGGGCTCGGCTCGGGACGATCACGAAGCTGCAGGGGCGAGTCCTCGAGCGGGGCCAGCGACTCCAGCACCATCGCCTTCATGGCGTTCTCACCCTCATCGCGTCCTCCTATCGAAACTGGGGGCCCTAGCGCACTTCTTGCTCAGTCTGGCGCCGAGTGGCGCAGCGTGCGAGTGCGAACGCCATCAGGCGATTCTTGACGCGCCGTCGGAGGCGACGACCCCGATCACTTCCGGCGGGGCGAATCCCCGGGCCGCGAAGCCGCCGGCAACGGCCGTCGTCACCGCATCGACGGCGTCAAGCTCGAGGAGCACTACCGCCGAGCCTCCAAATCCGCCCCCGGTCATCCGGGCGCCGAGCGCCCCGTTTGCGACGGCGACGTCGACGACCGTGTCGAGCTCGGCGCAGGAGACTTCGAAGTCGTCGCGCAGCGAGCGGTGCCCCGCGCTCAGCACAGGGCCGACCTCGGCGGGCCTGCCCGACTCGAGGAGCCTTACCACCTCGAGCACGCGGCTCTGCTCGGTCAGGATGTGACGGGCCCGGCGCCTTACGACATCGTCGGAGAGCTCGGCGAGGGCGGCGTCCATCTTCTCCGGTGGCACGTCACGAAGAGCAGCGACGCCGAGCTCGGCCGCAGCCCTCAGGCAGTCGCGGCGGCGATCGGCGTAGGCAGAGTTGCCGAGGGCGTGCTTGACCCCCGTGTTCACCACGAGCAGCGTCAACTCGGCTGGCTCGAGGTCGAACGGCACCTGGCGCACCTCCAAGGTGCGCGTGTCGAGAAACAGCGCGTGGCCGGCCCGACAGCGCAGCGATGCGGTCTGGTCCATGATGCCGGTGGGCACGCCCACGTACTCGTTCTCGGCCCGCTGCGCCAGACAGGCCAACTCCTGGCGCGAGAGCGACAGGTCGTAGAGATCTTGCAGCGCCAGTGCGACCGAGCACTCGAGAGCCGCGGACGAGGAAAGGCCGGCCCCGATGGGCACGTCGCTGTCGATGTGAAGCTCGGCGCCACCGATTTCGGCGCCTGCTTCCCGCAGCGCCCAGACGACGCCGAGGATATAAGAGGTCCAGCTGCTCGTCACCGGCTCGCCCGTCCCCGGCTCGAGCCGGTCCAGGTAAGCCTCGACGACGGGAGTCCGGCCGGCTTCGGTGCGTTGGGCCGACGCGACTCGCACGAGGCCATCACGACGTCGGGCGGCGGCCGCCTGGGCGGCATAGGGCAGAGCGAGCGGCAGTACGTAGCCGTCGTTGTAGTCGGTGAACTCGCCGATGAGGTTCACGCGGCCCGGAGCCGACCAGATCCCCTCCGGTGGCCTGCCGAAGACGCGGCGAAAGCCGTTGGTGGACACTTGGGACGCCTTCACAGGTGCCAACTTCGGACCATGGGCCAAGGGTCCGCTTCGAACGAGTCTCGCTCCGGACTTGTCACCCACACGGCGTTGACACTAGCTACTTCAGCTGCAACTCCCCGGAGATCGGGACCGAGGTTGTGTCGTGACAGGGGCCAGCTCTCGACCCGAGCGTCGACACGGACCGACGACGGGCAGACGTGGCTCGACCCTCGACGAGCTGCCGAACGCCGAGCCTGCTGCGCCGCTCTTTCTTGGGCAGTCCACCAGTTTCCGGGTCGGTATCGCCCGCCGAGCGGTGTAAGCCGGGCACCCCTCCCCCACGCCGATCACTGCCGTCGCGCCGGCCGGTACCGCCGGCACCCTCGACGTCACGGTCACGACGGCGGAGCTCACCGTCGTCGCATGAGACCACCGCTGTCGAGCAGCCTGGCCGTCGTCGCAGCAGTGTTCGGCGCCGTGTTTTGGGGCACCACCACCTACGGGGCAACGAGCTGGGTCGTCGCTCTCAGCGGTGGCCCGGGTGGCCAAGCTCACCCGGCGACGGTGTCGAACCTGGTCATCAGCGCCGTCGCCTCACCTGGCGGCGCCGCGCCGCGACGCTACGCTGCGCGGGAGGCCCGCGAAGCGTCGCGGCCCAGGTTCCCGACGAGGCAGGTAGGTGCGGCATGAAGATCGGCGTCGTGTTCCCCCAGACCGAGGCCGGCGCGGACCCCGGGGCGCTTCGTAGCTACGCCGAGGCCGTCTCGGACCTCGGCTACAACCACGTCCTCGCCTACGATCACGTGCTCGGCGCCGACCCGTCCGTGCACACCGGCTGGAGCGGGCCCTACGACTTGCACAGCACCTTCCACGAGCCGTTCGTCCTCTTCGGCTACCTGGCCGGCCTTGTCGCGCCTCGAGCTCGTCACCGGGATCGTCATCCTCCCTCAGCGCCAGAGCGCCCTCGTCGCGAAACAAGCGGCCGAGATCGACCTGCTCACCGAGGGACGCTTGCGTCTCGGCGTCGGGATCGGGTGGAACGCGGTCGAGTACGAGGCTCTCGGCAAGGACTTCTCGGACCGGGGAAGTCGGATCAGCGAGCAGGTCACGCTCATGCGCCGCTTGTGGACCGAGGAGTCGGTGACCTTTCATGGCCGGTTCGAGACCGTCACCGGCGCCGGCCTCGCCCCGATGCCGGTGCAGCGGCCGATCCCGATCTGGTTCGGGACCGGCGCCACGACGCGAGCGGGGCTGCGCCGCGCCGGGCGGCTCGCCGACGGCTGGTTTCCCCTGATCGCCCCGGGCCCTCAGCTCGAGGCGGCCCTCGCCGAGATCGACAAGGCGGCCCGCGAGGCCGGTCGAGACCCGAAGGGGATCGGCATGGAGGGCAAGCTCGAGTTCGGTGACGGCGACCTCGACCGGCTCGGGCAGGAGGCCGAGAGTTGGCGCGCCAACCGGGCGAGCCACCTCTCGATCAACACCATGGGCGCCGGTCTCGCCCGCATCGACGACCACATCGCCGCCCTGGCCGCCGCCGAGGTGCTCCTCGAGGCCTGAAGGCCATCCCGTGTCGTTCGAGACGACACGCCTTCGTAGGACGCGGCGGGCCTTGCGGAGCCCGTTCGTGACGGCTACGTTAAGCTGATAAATCTCATCGGGTTTATAGTTTTCGTGATCGCCCGGATGGCGCGGGTCGAACGCAGCGACGAAGGAGGGCACGACGTGGCAGATCGAGAAACTGGGCCGGAGCAGAGCCTGCACGGGAAACGGCGGCGCTACACCCGGCGCCAAATGCTCCGCTTGGGCGTCATCGGGGCCGGGGCCCTCGGCGCGAGCCCGCTGCTCGGCGCGCCGAGCAGCTCTGCGTCGACGGTGTCGGCGAGGGCCCGCACTCTCACGCCGAAGCGCGGCGGCACGTTGAACTTCGGCCGCGACACCGGCCCCACCCAGCTCGACCCGGCGAACTCCATCGTCGCCGGCGACGTCTACACGCTCGACAAGATATTCGAGCCGCTCTACATCACGAGCCCCTCGGGCGTGCTCACGCCGTGGCTCGCTCAGGGTCACACCATGAGCTCGGACGGGAAGACCTGGACCTTCGCCCTCAGGCCCGGGGTGAAGTTCTCCGACGGCAGCCCCCTCACCGCAGAAGACGTCGTGTTCTCGATCCACCGCGCCGCCACCGATGCATCAGGGCCGCTCAGTTTCTTGGACTTCGCCATCAAGTCGATCAAGGCGAGCGACGCGAGCACGGTCACCTTCGAGCTCTCCCAGCCCTGGGCCCCCTTCTTGTCGGACATCTCGGTCTTCGCCAATTCGATCCTGCCGAACGCCTTCGGGGGCCAGAGCGAGTCTGCTTTCTTCGCCAACCCGATCGGGACGGGCCCGTTCGTGCTCAAGTCGTTCCAAAAGGGCGCCGGCGTGGTGCTCACGAGAAACAAGAACTACTGGCAGTCGGGCAAGCCCTACCTCGACGAGGTCAGCTTCAGCTACATCCCCGACGACAACCAGCGCGTCGAGCAGCTCAAGGGAGGCGAGGTCGAGGTGATCTCGGCAGTCCCGCCCGCGCAGGTCTCCTCCCTCAAGGCAGACGTGTCGCTCGTGCTCGAGGAGTTCGGCTCGTGGGCCGTTGACCTGCTCTTTTTGAACGAGAAGCTGGCCTATTTCAAGGACCGTCATGTCCGTCGGGCGATCGCGCACGCCATCAACATCCCCCAACTCGCCCATATCACGACTTTTGGCACCGCCCAGCCAGGAAATTCCTTCTTCCCACCGAGCCTGCAGTACTACGCCAAGGTCCCGACGCTCGGCTACAGTCTTTCTGCTGCCAAGGCCGAGCTCAAGCAGTCGGCCTATCCCCACGGCTTTTCGACCTCGATCCTCGTGCCGAGCGGCAACACTCAGTACGTCGACGCGGCGACGGTGATCCAGTCGGACCTCAAGCCGTTGAACATCGCCGTGTCGATCCAGGAGCTCGACAACGCCGCCTACACCGCCGCCTTCGAGGCCTTCAACTACGAGGCGATGATCAATTTCGCCACCAACGACATCAGCGATCCCGACGAGATGGCCTCGTTCCAGGTCGACTACGAGGACGGCGGGTCGCACTCGTTCTGGACCGACTACAACGACCCGGCGGCGATCGCGCTTGTCCGCGAAGCCGAGACCACATTCGACAACGCCAAGCGCGCCGCGCTCTACGAGCAGATCCAAGCCATCGTCGCCCAGGACGCTCCCTACATAGCCCTCGACTACCCGCCGAACATCTACGCCTGGCAGCCGAGCCTGCACGGCTTCGCCGTAAACCCGGGCGGCGCTTACCGCCTGGAGGACGTCTGGCTGAGCTAGTGACCGGCACCCCGGGGGCCCGCTGAGAGCGTCGCGCCCGGAGCGAATTACGATCGCCCCCGTAGGTCCATGACCCGAGCAGCGGGGGAGACGATGAACCCAAAGCGGCGTTGGAGCGCGGCGGTGACCGTGGCGGCGGCCGTCGGTGTCTCGGTCGTGGCCGTCGCCGTTTCGGCCGCGACCGATACGATCCTGGCCGCGGTCCCGGGCGTCTCGGCCCTGGCGCGAGTGCCCGCAGGGACTGGCGCCCAGGCTCTCGGCGCCCACGCTCTAGGCGCGGATGCTCCTGGCGCGCCGTGGGCCGTTGTCATTCGCCCCGACGCGATCCATATCGGCAAGGCCGGGTCGCGCCCGTCCACCACTGCCCAGTGCGAGCAGACCCTCGATGTCGCCTGCTACGGGCCGGGCCAGCTGAGGCGCGCCTACAACCTGTGGCCGCTCTACGACAAGGGGGTCACCGGCAAGGGCCAGACGATCGTCATCGTGGAGTCGTACGGATCGCCGACGATCGAGCACGACCTCGCCGTCTTCGATGCCGCCTACCGCCTGTCCGCCCCACCTGCTTTGACCGTCATCCAGCCCGCCGGGGCTGTGGCGCCCTACAAGGCGACCTCCAACCGGGTGGGCTGGGCCGGCGAGACGAACCTCGACGTCGAGTACGCCCACGCCATGGCTCCCGGCGCCAGCATCCTGCTCGTCGAGACCCCGACACTGGAGAACGAGGGAACCTCCGGGTTCCCCCAGATCGTGACGGCCGAGGAGTACGTCATCGACCACCACCTGGGAGGGGTCATCAGCCAGAGCTTCAGTGCTACCGAGCAGACCTTCCCCTCGCGCCGGTCGCTTCTCGACCTGCGGGCGGCGTACATCGAGGCGGCCGAGCCCGCCAACGACGTCACCGTGCTGGCTGCCGCAGGCGACTTCGGTGCAACCGACCTCGAGGACAACGCGACGACCTACTACGACTTCCCGGTCACCTCCTGGCCCGACAGCGATCCTCTCGTGACCGGGATCGGCGGCACGGGGCTGCACCTCGACAGCGCCGGCAACCGCATCTCCCCCGATACGGTCTGGAACGACACCCATGACGCCGGTGCCACCGGGGCCTTCGGGAGCCCGCTCGCCGGGGGCGGCGGCAAGTCGATCATCTTCGCTCGGCCCGCTTACCAGAACGGCGTGGCGAAGGTCGTGGGCACGCATCGAGGCGTGCCCGACATCTCCATGAGCGCCGACTGCGGCGGCGCCGTCGAGGTCTACCAGAGCTTCGCGGGCCAGCCGCCGGGTTGGTACGAGCTCTGCGGCACGAGCGAGGCCACGCCCCTGTTTGCCGGTGTCGTGGCGCTGGCCGACCAGTACGCCGGCCATCCGCTCGGGCTCATCAACCGCGCTCTTTACGCCATGTCGGCCACGCATGCGCCCGGCCTCGTCGACATCACCAAGGGCAACAACACCGTCACGTTCTCACAAGGCCGCAAGGTGCTGACGGTGAAAGGCTTCCCGGCCCTGCCGGGCTACGACCTCGCCTCCGGGGTGGGTACGGTCAATGGGGCCGAGTTCGTCCCCGAGCTGGTGGCGGCCGTGGCCGCCTCGTCTCCGGCCCGCCCGCTCGCCGAGCGGCCGGGCTTGGTGCCGCGCACGACGGCCGCCTCGTTGACGACCGGCAGCGCCTCGACGTCTGTGAACCCGGCCTTTTTCAGCATCGCCGCCCACGCCGACATCGAGACCGGTCGTTCCTGGAACCGGAGCAGGTAACGCCCTGCGTTCTTTACGATCCTCCACCAGCCCCCAGGGCCCTTGCGCACGAGCAGGACCAGCTTCGAGCCGATGATCTCGCGGTCTCGGGCATCACCGCCGCGCCCGAACATCATGTCGCCGATCACCAGCTTGCCGCCCGGCCGCAGCCACCTGAAGGCCTCGTTCGCCGCCACCTGCTTGTCCTTGTCGCGCAGGTGGTGCAGGGCGTAATTGGACACGACGAGGTCCACCGAGCCTTCCGCCAGTCCCAGGCGCTCGATGGGCACGGCTCGTCCCTCGACGTTCGAGACGCCTTCTTGTGCGGCGTTGTCGAGCAAAAGGGCGATCATCTTCTCGCTCACGTCGACCCCGAGCACGCTCGCGCACTGCTTGGCAAGAGCGAGCGTCACCTGCCCTGATCCGCACCCGAGATCCACCGCCCGCGTGTCGGGGGACGCGGCGGCCTCGCTGAGGACGCGTTGCACGACCTCGACGAGCCCAGGGTTGTTGGCCGCACCGTGGTCCCAGCTCGCGGCACGGCGGGTCCAGAAACGCTGCTGGCGCGCGATATTACGGTCGGCGCCCGAGGCCGCCTGGGACCCGCTCGTCACGGACTCGGCGGGTTGAACCTGTAGACGACGGCGAAGCCGAGCTTGGCAACCGTGCCGGCCTGGGCGCCCTGGACGCTGACAGACAGCGAGGATCCCCCGGCGAAGGCCTCGACGGTGGCCGACCCGCCAGGCACGGTGACCGGCTGGCTCACGCCGGCCCCGAGCGTGGCGTTGAACAGCCACGCCCCGCTCGTGAGCGACCCCACCCGTATGTAGCAGCGTTGCGTCGTCTTGATCGTCAGCACGTAGGGCGCTCCGGGGACCGAGTAGGTGACCGAATTGAGGCCGTGGGCCGTCTCTTGCAACCTGTCCGAGGGCTGGCCTGCGGCCGGGTGAGTACCGGTGCTTGTCCCGGGACCGGTGCCGGTGCCGGAGAGCAAGCCTGGCGGGCCCACGACATGGCGGATCGGGTTCAGCCACGACGGCTGGTAGTGCTCGACTACGAGCGTCGCGCCGCCGATCGCGACGAGGAAGGCGAGCGTCCAGACGATCACTCGCAAGAACGGGGGCGCGGGGAGCTTGCTCTTGGAGCCCGGGTACCAGATGGAGCCGTCCGGCAGCAGCACGCCGTAGGCGGGGGCGACCGGAACGGCTGGGATCTCGGCAGTGATCGCCGTAGCGCCGCGGGTCTCGGTCGTGCCTGCCCCCGGCCACTCCCTGTTTGGCTCTAGAGAGGTGACCGCCACCCGGCTCGTCGCCGGCACAGCGTCTGGGCGCCCTGCCACCACGTGCCTCGTCCTCCAGTCGTTCTTTCCAAAACGCTACCGCGTCATTCCCTGGCTTCGTGCTCCGGACCGTAATTTCGATCGCCTATGGATGCGATGCGACCTCAGGCGGCTGCCTGGTAGCCAGGCTTGTCCGGCTCCGTGCCCGATCTGGCTCCTGGTGATCGCGAAGTTACTCTCGACTGCGACTCAGGGCCTCCGAGGCGAGTCAGTGGTCGCTAGGGCCAAAAGTCCCGCCACTGCCGGGGACTCAGCCCCCACGGGCGACGGGTCTTCTGCCCCACGGGCGACGGGTCTTCGGTCCCGCCGATGACAGGACTCAATCCCAGCGATGAGGGGATTTCGCCTCTGATGTGAGGATCCCCTCGTACAGCACAGTGATTACAAGGCCCATTTGGGGCGCGTGTAGGGAGGGACCAAAGATGTCGAGTGTCGCCGTAGAGACACGAGGTGCCACGGACAAGGGCGCAGCAACGCTCAAGACCGGGAATCTCAAGGTGGCCGACTGGCTGTTCAGGTCGAACTACGCCAGCGTGATCTGGTTGGTAGTGCGTGTATGGCTCGGCTACCAGTGGCTGAACGCCGGATATCAGAAGATCTGGGGCAGCGAGAAGATGATGTTCTGGAATGGCGGCGGCGTCGGCGTCTACGGCTTTGCCAAGAGCGGTGTGGCTGCTAACGGGACACCGATGGGTGCCGTCGGCTTCGGCTGGTGGGCAGGATTCCTGCACAACTTCGTCATGCCGAACGCGTCCTGGATCGCGAAGGCGATCTCGCTCGGCGAGCTCGCCATCGGCATTGGTCTCATCCTCGGGCTGTTCACAGGCGTAGTCGCACTTGGCGCCGTGGCCCTGAACTTCACCTACATGATGACCGGCAACGCCGGTGTCAACCCGTTGTTCGCACTGGCCGGCGTTGGGCTCGCGCTGGCCTGGCGGAACGCCGGGCTGCTCGGTCTGGACGGCCTCGTCCTGAGGCGGGTCACTACCCAGTTCTCGATCGGCTCGTTTGTTCGTAAGTTCACTCACCGGCAGCCCCCCCTTGTCGGTGCAACGGACTGACACGGCCAACGTGTAGTCCATGCTCCAGTCACCTCTAAGGTGACTGTGAGAGTGCTGAGGGAGGCCCGAAAGGGCCTCCCTCGCTTGTCGTCGACCTCCGTGGAGCAACTCCGGGTGCCGGACGGCCAGGCGAACAGACACTCGTGGGCAGAGGAGCAACAGACACTCGTGGGCAGGGAACAGTTAGGCTGGTCACGACACTGGAGTTCTTGGAGATGGGAGGGCTGTGCCGAGAGCAGAGGCGCCTCGCTCTAGCCTGCGAGTGCAGACGGTCGCGCATGCCTTCACGCGGGCGACGCTCTTCAGATACGCCGAGGCTCTTGCCCAGTCGCTCTACAACGCCCGGGCTGCCGGGCTGGTGGGTGAGACGGTGGTCGCCATCGGCGACTGCTCCGGCAAGGCCGGGCTCGACAAGAGGACCCAGGAGGCGCTGCGCGGCGTTCTCGCCGACGGTGGCGCCGAGTTCACCTACGAGCGGTTCGGGCAGAACCTCGGTCACGCCGGAGGGCAGAACCGCCTCTTCCGGCAGAACACTGCCAGGCTCCTGCTGCTGTGCAACGACGATGTCGTCACCGGGCCGCAGGCTGTCACCGAGCTGGTCCGGGGACTCATCTCGCGGCCGGAGGTGGGGCTCGTCGAGGCTCACCAACTTCCTTTCGAGCACCCGAAGCAGTACGACCTCGTGACCGGGGAGACAGGCTGGTGCTCACTGGCGTGCGCGCTCACCCCTGCCAAAGTCTTCTCCAAGGTTGGCGGACTCGATGACGAGTGGTTCTTCCTCCATGGTGACGACGTCGACTATTCCTGGAGGGTGCGGTTGTCCGGTTACCAATGCACCTATCGACCCTCTGCGCGGGTCATCCACGACAAGCGCGTGGACGCCTGGGGAGCGTTGCTGGTCTCTCCCAAGGAGGAACAACTGATGGTGGAGGCGGACCTACTTCTCAGCCAGAAATACGGAGAACCCCGTCGGTTCGGCGACGTGCTCGCCTGGTACACCGAACACGGGAGCGACGCCCAGCGTCAGGCCGCCGCCGCCTTCGAGGAACGCCAGGCAGAGGGCCGCTTGCCGTCGCCGGTGCCCGGCAGGGAGCGGGTGGCGTTCTTTCTCGATGGTGCCTACGCTCCCCACCGCTTCGGGGTGAGCCTGGGCTCATGAGCACCACCACAGTTCCCTCGACGAGTTCGACGGCATGCGCCGGGATCGAGTAGGTACGTCCATGAGTGAGACCAACGAGCGCGGCTTCGAGGAAGGGACCGTTTACGAGCACGTGGTCGGGATGCTCTCCAGCCACGCCATCCACGAGGGAGTGCTCCTCGACCTCGGCTGCGGTTTCGGCCCCATCGCTTCTTCCTGCGCCAAGCTCGGCCTCGACTACGTCGGGGTCGACATCGAGCAGGATGGCCTCGCGGACCTTGCCAAGCAGGGTTTCTCCACGGCGCAGCTCGATCTCAGCCAGACCACGGTGCTCGTCGAGTTCCTCGAGAGCGTCCTCGCCGGCCGCCAGCTTGCTGCCATCACCCTGCTCGACGTTCTCGAGCATCTGGCTCATCCGGGCGATCTGCTCACAGCGCTCGCCGACATGGCCAGCAGGCATGCGGGCGCGCCGCTGGTCGTAAGCGTCTCGAATGTCTCCCACTTCGATCTGGCCGCGAAGCTGCTTTGTGGGCGTTGGGACGTCACCCCGACCGGGCTCCTCAACGAGACCGACCTCTCGCTCTTCGCACCCGGCACACTCGAAGCCGAGTTCCGTCGCACCGGCTGGAGACAGATCAAGGCGGACGACTTCGCGATCGCTCGTAGCGACCAGCATTTCCCCGAGACCTTGACGGCGCTGTCTGCGGGCACGCCCCTCCACGACTTCCTCCTCGGGGTGAGACTGCAGAGCGCTCCGGGCGCCCTCGTCAGCCAGTTCGTGCGGGCATACCTGCCCACGGCACCGCCCGAGCTGAGAGTCGTCCGACCACCGAGCTCCCGGACCAGGGCTGCCCTGGCTGCTTCCGAGGCTGCCTCAGCACCGTTCCTGAGCGTGATCGTACGTACCCAGGGCCGGCGTCTCATCACCTTGGAGGACAACCTCACTTCCCTCGCGGCCCAGACCAACCGCGACCTCGAGGTCATCGTCTGCTGTCATGACACCTCTGACGCCGATTACGCGGCGGTAGTCGAGGTGACCAGACGCGCCCCCACTTGGCTTGCCGAAAAGACCCGGTCGATCCGCGTGGAGGGCGGGCTCAGGGCTCGCCCGCTCGCCGCCGGAGTGGCAGCCGCCGCTGGGCGTTATGTGGCTTTCCTCGACGATGACGACCTCGCGCTTTGCCACTGGGTGGAGGAGTTCGCCCGTCTGGTCGATCTCCATCCGGGCGCTGTCGTGCGCGCCGGCTGCGCCACTCACTCGATAGACGAGGAGCCGTGGGACTGCGGTGTCGGCTACCGCCAGACGGGGCCGACCCAGACTCCGTACCCACTCGCCTTCGATCTTCTCGACCATCTGGTCCAGAACAGCACCCCTAACTGCTCGGTGGCTGTTCCGCGGAGCTGCTTCACCGACCTCGGCGTCTCCTTCGACGACGAGTTGCCGGTCCTCGAGGACTGGGACGTGTTGCTACGCGCCTCGCTGCTGTGCGGCTTGGCCAGCACGCCGGAAGTGACCTCCCTCTACCGCAGATGGAGGCGAGGGTACGCCTCTCACGTGCTGCATTCCGAGGCGCAGTGGGAGAGCGCCAAGCAGGCCGTGCGGGGTCGGCTCGACGCCAGGCCCTTCCTCGTGCCACCGGGCACGGTGAGCAGGGTCGTAGAGCTGCAGTCAAAGCTGGGTTCGCTCACCGATGCTCTCTCGAGCTCGATGGCCCAGCTCGGTCCCCTCCAGCTTGACAAAGAGCAGCTGTCGACTCGGTTGGAGGAGACAGAGCAGCTGCTCGTGGCCGCCGAGCAGCGTATCGACGAGATCACTGCCGCAGCCGAGGAGCGCGTGGCGGAGATCACTGCCGAGGCCGACCGGCGCCTCGTGGAAGCCATCGCCGACGCCGACCGGCGCCTGGCGGAGGCCGAGCAGCGCGTGGCGGAGATCACGACCGAGGCCGACCGGCGCGTGGCGGAGATCACGACCGAGGCCGAGCGGCGCGTGGCGGAGATCACGACCGAGGCCGACCGGCGCGTGGCGGAGATCACGACCGAGGCCGAGCAGCGCGGAGCCGAGGCCGCTGCTGCCGCCGACCAGCGCGTGGCGGAGATCACTACCGTCGCCGAGCACCTCGTTGCCGAGATCACTACCGTCGCCGACCGGCGCGTGGCGGAGATCACTGCCGACGCCGACCAGCGCGTCGCCGAGATCATTACCGTCGCCGAGCAGCGCGTGGCGGAGATCACCGCCATCGCCGACGCCAGGCTCTTCCAACGTCGCGCCTCAGACGCTCAACTGAAGGCCGCCGTCGCCGAACGAGACGCGGCGCTCGCCCGTCTCGACGAGGTCACGTCGGAGGTCACCGCGCAGGTCACCAAGCAGGTCACAGCCCGGGTCACCGCCCAGGTCACCGCCCGGGTCACCGAGCAGGTGAGGGCAGAGGTCACCACGCACGTCGCCCAGCAGACGGCAGCTGACGTCCGGGCCGAATTCGAGGCGAGCCGGAGCTGGAGAGTGACGGCACCGCTCCGTGCGGTTGCGGACCTTGTCGCCAGGTTGCGGCCGCACTCTGACTGACCGGAGGCTCAGGTCGGGATCCTGCGCACCGGCGGAGTACAGCTCTCCATGAGAGCCTCCAAACGCTTCGCCATGGCACCTGGAGACCATCGCTCTGCGATGATCTCCAGACCGCGGGTGGACAGGCGCAACCAGAGATCGTCGTCCTGGTACACGCGGGCGACAGCTTCGGCGAAGCCGCGGGCGTCGTCGGCGATGAGCACGTCCTTGCCATCCCTGAGATCCATCCCCTCGGCACCGAGCGAGGTCGTGACGACCGGCAGCCCGAACGCCATCGCCTGGCCGATCTTGCCCTTCATCCCGGCGCCGTAGCGAAGGGGGGCGACGAAGACCCTCGCCGTCAAGAAGTACCTGCTCACGTCCGCCAGGTAACCGGGCACGGCGACGCCGTCTCCCTCCAGGGCGCGCACTTCCGGGGGCGGGAAGGACCCGAGCAGGTTCAGGTACGGGGCGGCACCGAGGCAGTTGGTTATCTCCGGCATGATCTCGTGCACGAGCCATTTGACAGCGTCGATGTTCGGGGTGTGCTCGTAGCCTCCGATGAAGCACAGTCCCGAGCGCGTCCGGGGATCTCGTTCGAGCTCCGGCGGCAGCTCGTGAACATTGGGCAGCACGACCACCGTGCGGTTCGGGAATTGGCTCCGTACGAAGTTGGCCTCTTCATCGGTGACGGTGGCCACGAGATCGCTCGCGCAGATGGCCGAGTGCTCCTCTTCGGCAACTCGCGTAGCCCTGCGCCGCTGCCCGACCGCGGCCGCCGGCTGGACGAAGTCGACTGATCTCCGCTCCCGCAGCGAATGCAGGTCGACCGTGTCGAACACCAGGAGCGCATTGGGGAAGTAGCGCGTAATCGTCGTCAGCAGGTTCATGGTGATGTCCGGCCGGGACGTCATGACGACGTCGTACATGCCCTCTCGGCCCTCCCAGGCCGCCGCCGGTCCCCGGCGGAAGTCGTGCACCTCCACCCCGAGCGCCTGCAGCCGCTCCAGGTAACGGATGTCTCGCCAGCCTCCGACGGGGTAGAAAGAAGTCGGGAATCCTGCCTCTACGAGGAGTCGGAGGATCCACCACAACCGCACGCTCCCCGAGTCCACATCGGGCTCGGGAACTTTGTGGTCGCAGATCAGGACCGTGGGGCGATCCGGTCGGCGCGTCCCGAGGGCGGCGCGATTGGAGCCCGAGCGGTACTGGCGGGCCAAAGCGTCCTGCCACCGGACGACCAACCGGTAGCGGTTGATGTACTGGCGGCTCTTGCGGTGCAGTCCCGAGCCCGGCTTCTCGTCGTTGCCGAACGTCAGCCCCTCGTGGTGGATCACCGTCGAGCGAGGCTCGTACATCACCCGGTACCCGCGGCTTCGCAGGTAGAAACAGAAGTCGACTTCCTCGTAGTAGCCCGGCGCAAAGACCCGGTCGAATCCCCCCCGCTCGAGGAACAGGTCTCTCCTCACCATCAGCGCCGCGCCGCTGCAGTAGTCGACCTCTCGAGGGAAGTTGTAGCGGAGGTCGTCCTTGTCGCCGCCTCGGCCGAGGTTCCAACCCGTACCGTCGGTGAAGATGATGCCTCCTGCCTCCTGCAGGCGCCCGTCGGGGTAGACGAGCTTGGCTCCGACAGCCCCTACACGCGGCTGCTGGATCCGCTCGAGGAGAGGTTCCAGCCACCCAGGGGTCACGACGGCGTCGTTGTTGAGAAAGAAGAGGTATTGCCCGCTCGCGACCGATGCGCCGTCGTTGGCGGCATCGAGGAACCCGGTGTTCGACCGATGCCGGACGACCACCAGCCCGCCCTTCCCGACCATCTCGGCGAGGCCTCGTTCGGTCGAGGCGTCATCGACGAGCACGATCTCGGCCAGCAGCGCCGGGTCGGTATGGCGCCGCACGCTCTCGATGCACGACATCGTGTCTTCGTAGCGGTTGTAGGCGCAGATGACTACCGAGACGGGCGCCCCCGGCCCCTTGCCGTTCTTCACACTTCAGCTTCTCGTGACCGGCTGTGCCGAGGCAGGTGCTCTCCGCGAGCGCCCGAAGAGCCGGTTGCCACGGGTGTCCTCGACGAAGGCGAGTCCCTCCTCGGCCTCGGCGGCCGCGGCGTCGGCTCGCGCCCGCTCCTCGGCCTCGGCGGCTCGCGCCCGCTCCTCGGCCTCGGCGGCCGCGGCGTCGGCTCGCGCCCGCTCCTCGGCCTCGGCGGCTCGCGCCCGCTCCTCGGCTTCGGCGGCTCGCGACGCCTCGGCCTCGGCGGCTCGGTGCCGGGCTGCACGCTCGGCCTCGAGAGCCTCCTCCAACGCGATCTCGAGCATGCCCGCCAGCCGGGCGAGCGCGCCGTGCTCGAGAGTGTCGAGCAGCTGGGTGGTCTCCAGTTCAAAACCGGCACCACTAATCCGGCTCGGCGTCCAGTGGAGCCACATCGGGATTCGGGCAACATCGATCTGGTTCGCGGAGGCCATGACGACCAGCGCCGTCTCGTAGGCGCTGTCGGGACTTACCTCGATGTGGCGCAGGTCCCTCGAGACCGAGAGCGAGTGTCCGACCTGAACCTGCTCCCAGCAGGTCGGATCATCCAGCTCGTGGAGCTCGGAGGCGCCGTCAACGCTCTGGACGGCGACTCGGACATGGGCGAAGGAGTCCTCCAGCAATGCGACCGCCTTGAAGAACTCGGGCCAGTCGTCGTTGCTTCCGAGGCCGTCCTCGCGGCGAAGGTCTGGGCCGGAGAAAAGATCTCGTCGGGGAGCACAGCTCGAGAAGACGGCGACGCCGCCCGGGACGAGCAACCTGTGGACCTCGGCAATGAGAGAGCCCGTGTCGACCAGCTCGGTCCAGATCCCGAGGCAGGAGACGACGTCGAAGCTTGAGCTCTCGAAAGGGCTGAGGTCAGGAGCTACGTGATGCCCGAAGCGCAGATTGGGACGCTCGTAGGTCGCTTGGGCATGGAACACCGCCGCCATGTCCCGGTCGACAGCGACGACCTCGGCTGCTCTCGCGGCGACGAACGCAGCGCCGAACCCCTCGCCACTGCCGATGTCGAGCACACGTTTTCCCGCCCCGAGGGCGCCGACGACACCATAGCGATGGAGGTGGCCGATCATGCGGGCGGGATCGGAGTCCCAGGGGACGCGGCGGCGTCTCGCGCTGCCGGCGAGGGCGTCGGCCTCGGCGAGTCGGCGGCTGGGTGGTGGAAGGCCGATATCCGCCGACCATGAACCGCTTTCAGCCGTCATGACCCGCGAGAATACGCCAAGCGGGCGAACCCGGCGAAGTACCCCTCGGTGGCTGGGAGCAGGACCGTCAGGCCCCTTCTTGCTTGGCGAGGCCGTTGTGGGGTCATGAACGCGGCCGTAAGCTGTTCGTCACCATGGCGATGGCGGTGCGGGTGCAGACAGTCCGCTACGGCGGAGACGCGCCTGACTTGCTACGTATGCTGCGCTCGGTGGCGGCCGCAGCTCACGGCTTCGAGGACCACGGATCGGCCCCGGAGCTGACGATGGCGATCGGGGACTGCGGTGGCCCGGAGGGTCCCGATGCCACAGTCGACGAAGAGGTGCTCACCGAGGCCCACGAGATCCTCGCCAAGGCCGGCGTCTCGCTCGATTATGTCGCTTTCATGACGAACACCGGCCATGGAGCCGGTCAGAACCGTCTCGCAGAGCGGGCGGCCGATGGGCACCGTCCTGGTGGTGACGGTGACGTCTTGGTGATGCTCAACCCTGACACGTACCTGTCGCCGAACTGCCTGGCGACGCTCGTCGGCGTGCTCGACGCCGACGTGGGCATCGCCGAGGCGCGCCAGATCCCGCTCGAGCACCCGAAGCCGTTCAGCCCGGTGACTGGCGACACCCCCTGGGCGAGCGGCTGCCTGATGGCATTGAGGTCCTCGGTCTTCGAGTCACTCGGCGGGTTCGAGCCGGCGTTCTTTCTCCACGGTGACGACGTGGACCTCTCCTGGCGAGCTCGCCTTCGTGGCCTGCGGGTTCGCCACGTGCCCGAAGCCGTGGTCTTCCACGACAAACGGTTGACCGAGACGGGCTTCCCGGCGCCAAGCGCGCAGGAGGAGTACCAGGCCGCGCTGGCTCGCTTACTGCTCGCCCACCGAGCAGAGCGCCGTGACGTCATTGCCTCGTCGCTGGGCTGGCTGGAGGTCCACGGGAGTGAGCTTCAGCGCGAAGCGGCGACGGAATTCTTGCGCAGGCACAGCGAAGAGGAGCTCCCTGCCACCTACCGCGAGGCGCTCGAAGTTTCCCCAGAGGAAGTCGTCTCGGTTGCTTGCTTCCACGAGGGAGAGTATGCCGAGCACCGCTTCTGAGCCGGACGAGGTCACGGCCGAGGAGAGTGATGGACCGGGTCAGGTTCCCATCCCCATCTATCGCTTCGCCTTCTCGTGGGAGGGCCCTTACGGCCACGCCGTGCACCTTGTCGAGCGCCACGCCCGACAAGGCGTGGTCCTCGACCTCGGCTGTGGTTACGCAGCCGTCGGGGAGGTGCTTCGTGACGCCGGATGGGAGTACGTAGGCGGGGATCGGGACACCGACGCGGTGGCCGATGTCGTCTCGCGCGGGCTCGAGGGCCACGTGATCGACCTCGCGATGAGCGATGGTCTTGCCGACAAGCTCGTCGAGCTCCTCGAGGGGCGTCCGGTCGGCGCCGTCATCCTGCTCGACATCATCGAGCACCTGCCCGACCCGTCCGCACTGCTCGGCGCGCTGACCGAGCTGTCCGCGCTACTGGCGGCAGACGGTCGCCACGCCCCGGTGCTTGTGACGAGCATCCCCAACGTGGCGCACTTCGATCTCGCCGCCAAGCTCGTCGGCGGACGGTGGGACGTGACCCCGAGCGGCCTGCTGGACCGGACGCACCTGCAGATGTTCACAGAGAGGCGGATCGACGCCGAGTTCGGGCGGTTCGGTTGGCAGGAGTGTGGCCGCGACGACGTCGTCCTGGAGCACTCGGATCAGTGGTTTCCCCTCGATCATCCCTTCCTGGTCGAGGGGGGACTGGTCCACGACTACCTCCAGTCGCTGCGGGCTGCAGCTGACGACAACATGACGATCAATCAGTTCGTGCGCGCCTACCGCCGCGTTCCGAGTTGGTCACCATCCGATCGACGCTCACCGCTGCCGGTGCCGGAGGCTGCCACGGCCAGGGGACCCGCGATCGATTACCCGTTCCTCTCGGTGCTGACCCGAAGTCAAGGGACGCGCCCGTCGATGCTCGCCGAGGCGCTGACGTGCCTCGCCGCCCAGACGCTCGAGGACATCGAGGTGGTCGTCCTCGTGCCCGGCGACGATCCCGGGGCCCTTCAGTCCTCGGAAGCGGTCGTGAGGAGCTTCGAGGAGGGTTTCGTCGCCCGGGTCCGCGTCGAGCAGGTACGCAGCGACAGCCGGTCCGCGGCTCTCAATGCCGGCCTGGAGCTTGCCCACGGACGTTATGTCGCGTTCTTGGACGAAGGCGACCTCGTGACCGGGGACTGGGCACAGCGCTTCGCCGAGGGAGCTGAAGGGGCGCCGGGCAAGCTCGTCCGCTCGGTTTGCGATGTCCGTCACGTCCGCCGACCGGCCCGGGAGGAGGAGGCCATGGGAGCGGTGCCGGTCACGCTGACAAAGCCGCTCGCGGAGTTCGGCGAACGCTTCGACGCCATCTCCCACCTGGCGGTGAACACGACGCCGCTATCCAGCGTCGCACTGCCCCGCTCGCTCGTGACCGAGCTCCACCTGCGACTCGACGAGCAGCTCGCGGTAGGCGAGGACTGGGACTTCCTCGTCCGAGCCGCGCTGGTCGTCGGCGTCGAGGACACCGGTCACGTGACCTCCATCCACCAGCGCTGGGCTGATGAAGCTGCGGCCACGACCGTCCCGTCCGAGTTGTGGGAGTCGGCGCACGCCAAGATGCTGTCGAGTCTCGATGCCGCACCGCTGCTGCTCCCGCCGGGCAGCGCCACCGAGCTCGCCTTTCTTGCCGGCGATGCCAGTCTGGCCCGCAAGCACGAGGCACAGCGGGCGGAGCTCGAGCGTGCGCTCAACGAGGCGAGGGTTGCGCTTGCCGAGGCTCAGGAGACCTTGCGCTTCAGCCTGAGGGGCGAGAGTGCCCAGACCGAGAGCCTGCTGCTCCAGATCGAGCAGCTCCAACGTCGGGCACGACTGGCCGAGCAGGCCCGGGAGGAGGTGCTTGCCTCGGAGTTCTGGCGTGTTACGGCCCCGCTGCGCGCGCTGGTGACGTTGATCCGGGGCGACCGGCGGGACGCCGGCTCCTGAGCTCCTTCGACGGCCGGGCCGTCCCCCGGCGGGCGTGGCCCGAGAGATACAGAACCTTCGGTGGAGGCGGTCGGGAGCCTGTGAGGCGTCCGTTGGTCGCAACAGCTCAGGTGTCAGCAGTGGTGTCAGCTGTGGTGCTCAGATCAGAGCCTGGGTTGAGCGGCCACCCGGGCACGGCGTCGCTCTCTTCGGTGGGCCCCCGCCCCTCTTCCCGAGCAGCGCATACGGCCCGGCGTTCGCGCCCTCCCCATGACGGGGACGAGTCCACGAGACAAGGAAGATAAGAATACGGTCGGCTTCGCGGTGGCGCAAACTGCCGGGTTGGGCTAAGGTGCACAGATGTAGTTACTAAGTAGTCGCCAGTCGGCGTCGATCTTTGTATGTTCCTGTTGGTCCCAGTTTTTATCGCGCGGATGGGTTATGGTGTGGAAGCTCGTCCGGTTAGCTGTGGCCAGACTAGAGGTAACACCACAGTACAGAGACATGCTTGACCCTTGGAGATGGAGGAAAAATCGCATGTTTAGGTTATTCAGTGAAGGCCCGGCGGTGGAGAAGGCGAGAAAGCGTACGCCGATCCGGCTGGGGATGGCCTTGATTGCCGTTGTCGGTATGCTTCTCGCTCCGCTCGCGTTAGCCGCGTCGGCGGCGTCGGCCTCAGCGAGGCCACATGCGACCGTTCAGGGGTCCTATGTTTCAGTGACGCCGTTCCGCATCGTCGACACGCGTACCGGTGCCACCGACCCTGCGACGTACGCGGGGCAGACCCTCGCCGGCGGCGGGACGTTGAACGTGCAGGTGACCGGCGTGGGCACCACGCCCGTACCGGCCGGAGCGTCAGCCGTTGTCCTCAACGTGACCGCGGTCGACCCGTCGACTAACGGGTTCCTGAGCGTCTTCCCCGAGGGGACGACGCTGCCGCTGGTCTCCGACCTCAACTTCGCGCCCGGCGTGATAGTGGCGAACCTCGTGACGGCGCCGCTCAGTGCTTCGGGCGGGATCTCGATCTTCAATCACGCCGGTAACACGGACGTCGTGGTCGACGTGGAGGGCTACTACACGAGCTCTCCTGCGGCCAACGGCAGCGGGTTGTACAACCCGCTCTCCCCCGTGCGTGCTCTTGGCACCCTCGC
>JBEKBT010000012.1:0-45204 GCA_050015255.1 Acidimicrobiales bacterium | reverse complement strand
CTCGTACATGGAAGCTGTCTTCGCGGGCCGGGTGCACTGGTTCGGGTGGCTCGAGCGCCCTGTCTACTGGGCCCTCGGCACCAGCCCCGAGCAGGAGCAGAGCTGGAAGCGCTACGCCGGGGCCCTGGTCATCTTCTCCGGGGTGGCGATCATGATCACTTACCTGATCATCCGCATCCAGGGCTCTCTTCCCCTCAACCCGCAGCACCTCGACGCCGTCTCCCCCGCCCTGGCGTGGAACACGAGCGTCTCATTCGTGACGAACACGAACTGGCAGAACTACGACGGCGAGTCGACGATGTCGTACCTCTCGCAGATGACCGCCCTCACGGTGCAGCAATTCGTGAGCATGGCTGTGGGCATTGCGCCGGCCATCGCCCTCGTGCGCGGCTTCGCCCGCCGCAACTCGCCCACGATAGGCAACTTCTGGGTGGACATCACGCGCTGCATGCTCTACATCGAGCTGCCCATCGCCTTCGTCTTCGGCCTCATCTTCGTCGGCCAGGGCGCGGCCCAGACCCTGAGCGGCCCGGTGCACATTCACGACATCTTGAACAACATGACCCAGGTCATCGCCGTCGGTCCGGTCGGCTTCATGGAGGCGATCAAGGAGCTCGGCACCAACGGAGGCGGCTTCTTCAACGCCAATGCCGCCCACCCCTTCGAGAACCCGACAGGGCTCACCAACTTCCTCTCGTTCTGCCTACTCTTGTGCACCGGCTTCTCTCTCACCTACACCTTCGGCAAGATGGTGGGGAGCATCCGCCAGGGCGTCGCCTTGCTGGCCGCCATGGTCATCCTCTTCGGCGCCTGGGTCGGGTTCGCCTCCTACTCAGAGCACGTGGGGAACCCCGCCGTGGCCGCGGCGGGCATAAAGAGCCAGCCCGGCGGCAACATGGAGGGCAAGGAGGTCCGCTTCGGGGACACCCAGTCGGCCCTCTACGACATCGCCTCGACGCAGACCTCGACCGGCTCGGTCGACGGCTCCAACGACTCGTATACCGCCATGGGCGGCTTCGGGCTGCTGACGGGCATGATGCTCGGTGAGATCTCACCGGGAGGCGACGGCAGCGGCCTCTACACGATTCTCATCTTCGCCATCATCACCGTCTTCATCGGCGGGTTGATGATCGGGCGGACCCCGGAGTACATCCGCAAGAAAATCCAGGCGAAAGAGGTGAAGCTGGCCGGGCTGGGGATGCTGGTCATGCCCATGATCGTGCTCATCCTCACGGCCATCGCCGTCTCGGTCGCCGAGGGCCGGGCAGGCCCGCTCAACGCCGGGCCGCACGGGTTCACAGAGATCCTCTACGCCATCACCTCCCAGGCCAACAACAACGGCTCGGCCTTCGCCGGACTGAGCGGCAACACGCAGTTCTACAACGTGATCGGCAGCGTCGACATGCTCCTCGGACGCTTCGGAGTCATGATCCCGGCACTGGCACTGGCCGGATCGCTGGCGGCAAAGAGCCCCGTCGCCGAGTCGATCGGCACGTTCCGGACCGACAACGGCATGTTCGTCGGGCTCTTGATCGGTGTCATCCTCATCGTCGGTGGCCTCACCTTCTTCCCCGCCATCTCGCTCGGCCCGATCGTCGAGCAGCTCATCCACAACAAGTTCTTCTGATGGAGCCTTCCCACATGAACGAATCAACTGGTCCCACCAACGGCGCCAGCTCTGCCACCGCCGTCGCGTCTGGGAACGCGCCCCCGGACGCACCGCACGGGGTGGCGCAGGCACGAAGCCTCTTCGACCGGGAGATATTCGGCCAGGCGGTCGTCGGCTCGTTCAAGAAGCTCGACCCGCGGGCGGAGATACGCAACCCCGTGATGTTCGTGGTCCTGGTCGGCACGGTGGTCACCTTCCTCGAGTCGATCGCGCACCCTGGGCTCTTCGACTGGTCGATCACGATCTGGCTGTTCCTCACCCTTCTCTTTGCCAACTTCGCCGAAGCGATGGCAGAAGGCCGGGGCAAGGCCCAAGCCGACACGTTGCGCAAGATGCGCTCGGAGACAGAAGCGCGCCGCCTGCTGCCGGACGGCACCGAGCAGCTGGTCGCCGCCGCCTCGCTCGTCAAGGGCGACCGTGTCGTCTGCGAGGCCGGTGACATGATCCCCTCCGACGGCGAGATCATCGAGGGCATCGCCTCGGTCGACGAGTCGGCGATCACCGGCGAGTCGGCACCGGTCATCCGCGAGTCCGGCGGTGACCGCTCGGCGGTCACCGGTGGCACCAAGGTGCTCTCCGACCGCATCGTGGTCATGGTCACCTCCGAACCAGGACAGACCTTCTTAGATCGCATGATCACCCTCGTCGAGGGTGCGAACCGCCAGAAGACGCCCAACGAGCTCGCCCTGACCATCCTCCTCGCCGTCCTCACCATCATCTTCATACCGGTGGTGGTCACCCTGCAGCCCTTCGGCAACTACGCGGGGGCGACGGTATCTGTCGTGATCCTGGTATCACTGTTGGTCTGCCTCATCCCGACGACGATTGGCGCCCTGCTGTCGGCGATCGGCATCGCCGGCATGGACCGGCTCGTGCAGCGCAACGTGCTCGCGATGAGCGGCCGGGCGGTGGAGGCGGCCGGGGACGTACAGACACTGCTCTTGGACAAGACCGGGACGATCACCCTCGGCAACCGCATGGCTTCGGCCTTCTACCCCGTCGGCGGCCACACCGAGCGGGAGGTGGCCGACGCCGCCCAGCTGGCCTCCCTCGCCGACGAGACTCCTGAGGGACGCTCCATCGTCGTGCTCGCCAAGGAACGCTTCGACATCCGCGCCCGCGAGCTCGGCCCGCAGCACACCTTCGTCCCCTTCACGGCCACGACCCGGATGTCTGGCCTCGATCTCGGCGAGCGGCAGATCCGAAAGGGTGCCGCCGACTCTGTCAAGCGTTGGGTCACCGATCTGGGCGGTACCATCCCCGACGACCTCGACCCGGTGGTCGAGCGCATCTCCCGGGCGGGGTCGACGCCGCTCGTGGTGTCCGACGGGAAGCAGATCGTCGGCGTCATCGAGCTGAAGGACGTCGTCAAGCAAGGCATCCGTGAGCGCTTCGACGAGATGCGGGCCATGGGCATCCGCACCGTCATGGTCACGGGTGACAACCCGCTCACCGCGGCCGCCATCGCCCAGGAGGCCGGGGTGGACGACTACCTCGCCGAGGCGACACCGGAGACCAAGCTCGCCCTCATCAAGTCCGAGCAGGAGGGCGGCAAGCTCATCGCCATGACCGGCGACGGCACGAATGACGCCCCGGCGCTCGCACAGGCGGATGTCGGCGTGGCCATGAACTCGGGCACGACGGCGGCCAAAGAGGCCGGCAACATGGTCGACCTCGACTCCAACCCGACCAAGCTCCTCGAGATCGTCGAGATCGGAAAGCAACTGCTCATCACCCGTGGGGCGCTCACGACCTTCTCGATCGCCAATGACGTGGCGAAGTACTTCGCCATCATCCCGGCCCTGTTCGCCGCCACCTACCCGCAGCTGCAGACGCTCAACATCATGAAGCTGCACAGCCCGCAGAGCGCCGTGCTGTCGGCCGTCATCTTCAACGCCCTCGTCATCATCGCCCTCATCCCGCTCGCCCTTCGCGGGGTGAAGTTCCGGGCCGCCAGCGCGGCCTCGATCCTGCGGCGGAACGTGTACATATACGCCGTCGGCGGCATCATCTGCCCCTTTATCTTCATCAAGCTGATCGACCTGATCCTGACCGCACTGAAGGCTTACTGATGCTCACTCATCTCAGACGTTCGCTCGTCCTCGCCCTCCTCTGCCTCGTCTTTTTCGGTCTGGTGTATCCCCTCGTCGGCACTGGCCTCTCTCAGGTGCTGTTCAAGCACCAGGCTGACGGCTCGATCACGGCGAACGGCTCGACACTTATCGGCCAGAACTGGACGAGCCCGAAGTTCTTCCACGGCCGGCCCGACGACTTCGGACCCTACGCTGCCGACCCGAAAAAGAACATCGCCGGCGGGGACAACCCCCTCGAAGCCAACGGCGTAGCCGGCGAATCGAGCCCGACCAACCTCGGCCCCCGCTCCAAGGTGCTGCTCGAGGACACCAAGGAGCTGATCGCCTACTGGCACAAGATGGGCGTGAACCCGACGCCTGACCTGGTCACCACCTCCGGCAGCGGGCTGGACCCCGACATCGCCCCGGTCGACGCCTACGCCCAGGTACCCATGGTGTCAAAGGCCACGGGGCTCTCGCCCAAGGTCCTGGACGCACTCATCGCCCGCGAGACCAACACCGCCCAGTTCGGGTTCCTGGGCTCGGACTACATCGTCGTGCTGCACCTGAACGAGGCACTCGCCAAGATGGAGTAGCTGCCCCTGACCGGTGCGCGCCGAGCCGCCCTCGCCCTCCTGGACCTGGGGCCGGTGCCTCGGCCCCTTTGCTCTCCTCGCCCAGCAGCCCGTTTCTGCCGTCTTCAGGTCTCCCATCGACTGCCTGGGGTAGCGTCATCTGACGGAGGATCACCTCGAGACTAGGACCGGGCATTGGGGATCGAGCAGTGAGCAGGGACGCCGAATACGACGACGCGACCCCGAGAACCGATCAAGGTGTTGAGCCGACAGGGAAGTTCCGCGTCTACCTCGGGGCTGTAGCCGGCGTCGGCAAGACCTGGGCCATGCTCGACGAGGGCTGGCGCCGCTTCAAGCGCGGCGCGGACGTGGTCATCGGCTTCGTCGAGACGCACGGTCGAACGCTCACGGCTCAGCAGATCCGAGACCTCACGGTCGTGCCTCGCAAGGTCGTCGACTACCGAGGCACGGTCTTCGAGGAGATGGACCTCGCGGCTGTCCTGGCCCGCAAGCCCGAGGTGGCGCTCGTCGACGAGCTCGCCCACACGAACGTACCGGGTTCGGGGCCACACCCCAAGCGTTGGCAGGACGTGCTCGAGATCCTCGACGCGGGAATCGCCGTCGTCAGCACAGTCAACATCCAGCATCTCGAGAGCGTCGCGGACGCCGTGCAGCAGATCACCGGCGTGGCCGTTCGGGAGCGGGTCCCCGACTGGGTGGTGCGCAGGGCCGACCAGATCGAGCTGATCGACTCCTCCCCCGAGCAGCTGCGCCGGCGCATGCTGCACGGTCACATCTACCCCCCCGAGAAGGTCCCCAGCGCCCTCACCAGCTTCTTCCGCTATCAGAACCTCGTGGCGTTGCGCGAGCTCGCCCTTCGTTTCGTAGCAGACGAGACCGAGGAGGAGCTCCTGGAGTTCCTCGTCTCCCGGCACCCCGAGATCGTCTGGGACACCGCCGAGCGCATCATGGTGGTTGTCACCGCGGCACCGGAAACCGACGCGGTGCTGCGTCGCGCGGCTCGGATCGCGTTACGGGCGCATGCAGGGCTACACGCCGTCTACGTGGCCGGCGACGACAGGTCGCGCCCGGTGCCCAAGCAGACTCTCGATGCCATCAAGCACCTGGCGGAGGACCTGGGTGCGACCTGGCATGCCATCGTTGCCGACGACCCGGCCCCGGCCCTGGTCCACTTCGCCAAGGAGAACCAGATCACCCAGATCGTGCTAGGCGCGTCCCCAACATCTCGCTGGGAGCAACTCACGAGCAGAAACTCGGTCGTCCAGCGTGTGCTTCGCTTCGCGCGCAAGTCGAGCATCGACGTTCACGTCATCAACCGCTATGGCGAGAGTGTTCCCCAGAGCACGAAGGCCGGAGCTCCCGAAGACGGAGGCTCCTGAGCGGGCCGAAGGTGCTGACCGCCCGGGCGCCCACGACAGGCGTCCCGGGTGGTCTCGGCCGGCCGGCCGTCTCCTCGCCTGCACCTCACCGCTTCGGAGACTGGCGCGCGAGCTTCCCGAGTGCCTTGTACCTCTTGCGCTGTTCGCCACGCGCGCGGGGATCGACCCGGGCGGCGAGATGGCGCTGCTCGCGGCGCAGTTTCTCAAAGCTCGCGAAGCGCTCGGCGTCGAGCGTGCCTGCGGCGATGGCCTCCTTGAGTGCGCATCCCGGCTCGCTCCGGTGCCCGCAATCGGAGAAACGGCACGCCTCCGCCAACTCCTCCACCTCTCCGAAAGCCTCACCGATGGCTTCGTCCGCGTCCCAAAGGGCGAGAGCCCGCAGGCCCGGCGTGTCGATGAGCATCGCCCCGTCTGGGAGGCGGACGAGCTCACGGGCCGTCGTCGTGTGGCGACCCTTCCCGTCGTTTCGGATCTCCCCGGTGGCGAGCGCGATCGTCCCCTGCCCGAGCCGGTTCGCAAGGGTGGACTTGCCGGCGCCGGACGGTCCGAGGAGCGCCACGGTGGCGCCGGGCTCGAGAAAGGCGCAGACCTCGTCCATGCCCGCACCTGTCAGCGAGCTGACAGCCAGGACGTCGCCTCCGCCGATCAGCCGCTCGGCCGCCGCCAGGGCACCGGGAGCGTCGGTGGCGATGTCCGCCTTGGTCAACACCGCCACGGGGGCTGCACCGCTCTGCCAAGCGAGCACCAAGAGGCGCTCGAGCCGCCTGGGCCTGAACCGGCCTTCCAGCGAATAGACGACGAAGACTTTGTCGACGTTCGCCGCCAGCACCTGGGGCTTGTCGCCACCGCCCACGCTGGCGCGCACGATGGCGCTCCGCCTCGGGAGCAGGCCGACGACCGAGCCGGCATGAAGCACCACCCAGTCGCCGACCGTCGGCGCCCGCAGGGGGTCGGGCTCGTGAGCCATCTCCGCTGCGACAACTGCCCGTAACTCGCCGGCCTCGGTGAGAACCGTGAGCGCGCCGCGATCGACCCGGGCGACGCGGCCGGGAACCGCACCTTCAAGGCCTTGATCCTCGAACGCGGCCTGGAAGGACGGTCCCCAGCCGAGATCCGCGAGTGCCGTCGACAGCCGCTTCGGCGCAGATGTGGCGGCAGCGGTGCGGCCACCAACTGAGATCATCGGCATTTGCCCTGCCGCCGAGAGCGGTCCGCGCGGGACCGCAGATGATTTGGACAACAGAAAGCTCCTTCTATCGGAGCGCTCGGCGCTGGCCGGCCTTGGTAGAGAACCAGGCTGTCAGACGGCCCAGGGCCCGAGCGCGCGGTCAATGCGGGTGAGAGGGTGAGTTTCGACTTTCATCCCAGCTGACCTCCCTTCGCTCGACAGGCCCAACCCACGAATTGTTACCAGGTCTTTGCCCTGATCGCCCTGCGCCGCCTTCGGGGTCCGCCAAGCCGGCGGTTCCGGGGCTCCGGGAGCGGCTCGTGGGCCTTTGCCCTTCCCGCGGGACTTGCGGGGACCTACAATCCCAAAGCCCGAGATGTAACCGGGCGCCTATCAGGAGCGAGCTCGAGAAGGCCTCGCTCAAAGATCAGATCAGGTCTCCTTCGATTCCTGCGGGATACCCGTGCATCACAGTAAAGGACAGGACATGGGAAGTCTCGTAGTCGACCCCGCCAAGGACCTCGCGCTTGTCGAGGAGCTCGCCGGCCCCGCGGCCGGCCTGTTCAATCGGCATCTCGGCGCATCCAAGCAGTGGTACCCGTTCGAGGACGTCCCGTGGGGGGCCGCCTCCGACTTCGAAGAAGAGGCCTGGAACGCTCAGCAATATCCCCTCTCCCAAGGCGTGCAGAGCGCGATCGTCGTCAACGTCCTGACCGAGGACAACCTCCCTTACTACACCCACACGATCATGTCGCCCCTCAAGCCGGGCCACCCGCTCCTCGAGTGGAGCCGCCGCTGGACGGCGGAGGAATGGCGCCATTCGGCTGCGATCCGGGACTGGATCCTCGCCACCCGGGCGATCGACCCCTACCGCCTCGAGGACGACCGCATGGTCCAGATGTCAAAGGGCCAGGTCCCCCAGAGTGAGAGCGTTGCCGAGATGATCTCCTATGTGAGCTTTCAGGAGCTCGCCACCCAGGTCGCCCACCGCAACACCGGCATGGCCCTCGACAAGACCAAGCGGGGAAAGAAGATCATGTCCAAGGTGGCCGGCGACGAGGGCCTCCACCATGCCTTCTACCGGGACCTCGTCCTCGCAGGCCTCGAGATCGACCCGTCGACCATGGTGATGGCGATCCAGAGCGAGCTGCGGAACTTCAAGATGCCGGGGACGGGCATCCCCGGCTTTGCCCAGCACGAGGAGGCCATCGCCCTGGCCGGCATTTTCGGCGCGCAGCAGTTCGTCGAAACGGTCGTGAAGCCGACGCTCGCCTACTGGCGGATCTTCGAGCTCGAGGGACTGAGCCCCGCGGCCGAGCAGGCACGCGAGAAGATGAGCCGGAACGTCGCAGGCCTCAGCCGCCTGGCGGCCGCGCAACAGGCTCGGATCGCCGCCTTGGAGGCCGCAGGCGCCCTCCTCAACCCCAGTACCCCTCAAAGACCCTGAGCGCCTCGTCGACGAGCTCCGGACCGAGGACCTCGACGCGGCGCTGGCCGGCGGCAAAGACGTCTCGGCAGGGCAAGTCCATCGTCGGATTGTCCGGATGGTTGCCCGTGAGGCGCGACAGGTCGCGCTCGGTCAGTCCGAAGACGACACGCCCGATCCCGGACCAGTAGATGGCGCCGGCGCACATGGCGCACGGCTCTGCGTTCGAGTACAAGGTGAAGCCAGCCAGCTCTCCCGGCTCATAGCGCCGGGCGGCCAGCCCGGCGGCGACTGTCTCCGCATGGGCGGTGGGGTCCCGCACGGGCGCAAGGGCCATGTTCCCCTGCTCGATGACGACCTTGCCCGTGTCGTCGGCAACGACGCATCCGAAGGGGAGGTTGCCCCCCTCCCGCGCCCGGGCGGCGACTCGAAACGCAGCTCGCAGATGGCGGGCGTCGCTCTCACTCAGATCGGTCACAGAGGCCGTCCTTGCAGGGCCGAGCCGCGCACGGCCACGGCCTACCCCTCGGCCTCGAGCTCGGCACGAACCTCTTCAGCCAGGGCCTCCTCGGCAACGATCCGCGACTCGTCCCCGTCACGCCGCTTGAGCTCTATTCCGCCCAGCTTGAGGGAGCGCTCGCTCACGGTCAGGCGCACCGGGAGCCCGATGAGGTCCGCGTCGGCGAACTGGACTCCGGGACGCTCGCCTCGGTCGTCGAAGAGCACGCCGATGCCGGCGGCCTCAAGCGAGCTGTAGACGCGCTCGGCCACCTCGCCCGCCGGCGAGTCCGACCCCCGCAGCACCGTCAGGTGCACCGGGTAGGGAGCGATGGCCACAGGGAGGCGCAGCCCACGATCGTCGTGGTGCTCCTCGGCGATGCAAGCGAGCAGCCGCCCCACCCCGATCCCGTACGAGCCCATCACGATCGGTTTGGCCTTGCCGTCCGGGTCGAGATAGGTAGCCCCGAAGGCATCCGAGAACCGCGTGCCGAGCTTGAAGATGTTGCCGACCTCGACGCCCCGCTCGGTGCGCAACGGCTCGCCGCACACCGAGCACCCGTCACCTTCCTCGGCCGCGACGATGTCGGCCACCATGTCGGGCTGCCAGTCGCGTCCCGCATTGGTGCCGAGGAGGTGCCAGCCCTCCTCGTTCGCTCCCGCCACCAGGTTGGGCGAGCTCATCACGAGCTCGTCGACGACGACCTCCCCGCCGGTCAGCCCGATCGGCGAGGCGAAGCCGGCTACGGCGCCTATGGAGCTGATCTCTTCTAAGCTCATGGGGCGCAGCTCGGCCCCTCCGAGGAGATTGGCGAGCTTGGCCTCGTTCAGGTCGGTGTCGCCCCGCACCACCGCCACGATCATGCGCACGACGGGTTTGCCGTCGTCGCCACGGTGCTCCGCGGCGAGAAACACGATCTTCGCCGTCCGAGCCTTCGGCACCTCCAGCATCGCCGCGAGCTCCTCGATCGTCGTCGCGTGCGGTGTCTCGACCCGACGAAGCTCCCCAAGCTCCTCAGGCGCCGCCACCGCCTTGCGGGACGTGGCCACTTGACGGTTCTGGGCGTACCCGCAGGCGTCGCAGAGCACGAGCGTGTCCTCGCCGAGCGGCGTCAGGTACATGAACTCGTGCGCCCCGCTGCCGCCCATGATGCCGACATCGGCGCCGACGGCGACCACCGGCAACCCGCAGCGGGCGAAGATCTTGAAGTAGGCCGCGTAGTGCGCCCTGTAAGAAGTGTCGAGGCCCGCCTCGTCGAGATCGAGGCTGTAGGAGTCCTTCATGGTGAACTCCCTGGTCCGGATCATCCCCGCCCGGGGACGGGGATCGTCGCGCCACTTGATCTGGATCTGGAAGACGAGCCGCGGGAGCTGGCGGTACGAGCTGATCTCGCCCGCGGCGAGGCTGGCGACCACCTCCTCGTGGGTCATGGCGAGCACCATGTCCCTCTCGCGCCGATCCTGAAAGCGCGTGAGCTCGGCCCCGATGGCCTGATACCTGCCGCTCTGCTGCCAGAGCTCGGCGGGATGCACGACAGGCAGGGACAGCTCCACACCCCCGATGGCCGCCAGCTCCTCGCGCAGGATCTGCTCGATGTGCGACATGGCCCGCCAGCCGAGAGGAAGGTAGGCGAAGATGCCCTGGCCGATCTGACGGACGTAGCCCGCCCGCAGAAGGAACTGGTGGCCGGCCGACTCGATCCCGGCGGGCGCCTCCCGCAACGTCTCACCGAACAGCCTCGACATCCGCACCGCGACAGCCTCCTCATCAGCTTGTTTCGCAGAACCTACTCGGACGCCGCCCTCGGGCGCCCGGATCTCGGGACCGAGGGCTCAGATTCGACTTGCACGCCCATCCCGGCGACGTGTTAGTCTCCGCTAACGTAATCTTGTGCCCGAGCTCGTGGCTGTCCTTTCCGAACCGAACCGGCGGCGGCTCTTGGAGCTGCTGTCCGCAGGCGAGCAGACCGTGAGCCGGCTCGCCGCCCAGTTCGGGGTCACGCGCTCGGCCATCTCGCAGCATTTGGGGGTGTTGTCGAATGCAGGGCTGGTGCAGGCTCGCCAAGAAGGCCGCTTCCGCTACTACCGGCTCGACCCGGACGGCATGGCCGCGCTGCGCGACGCACTCGAGGTCTTCTGGACCCACGAGCTCGAGCAGCTGGCGGCTGCCCGGCCAGCGATGGAAGGAGCGCACGACATGACCGCAGAGAAGTCCGTGCTGGTGCCCCTCGACCCGGACGCGACCTTCGCCCTTTTGACCGAGCCGGAGCGGCTGCGCCGCTGGCAGGCGGTCACGGCACGCGTCGAGCTGCGCGCCGGTGGCGAGTACCGCTGGACGATCGTCCCAGGGCACACGGCATCAGGCACCATCACCGAGCTCGAGCCGGGCAGGCGGCTCGTGCTCACCTTCGGCTGGGAGGGCACCGAGGACCTACCGCCTGGAGCCTCGATGGTGACGATCACCCTCGAGCCGGCAGAGGGAGGGACGAAGGTGCACCTGGTCCACAGCGGCCTGACGCCCGAGCAGGCTGCCGGCCATCTTGAAGGCTGGAACCACTACCTGGAGCGGCTCGTCGCCGCAGCCGAGCGAGGCGACGCCGGTCCCGACGAATGGTACGCCTCCGAGCCGAGCGACCCGCTCACGGCTGCGGAGGCTTCGCTCGCCGCCTGCCAGCTCGTCCTGCGCTCCCTGGGGCCCGACGGCACCGGCCAGACGCCGTGTGCGAAGTACACCGTCGATGATCTCGTCGAGCACCTCGTCGGGTCGCTCGCTTTCCTCGGCGTGTCGGCGGGAGCGCCCGCCACGGGGAAAGCACCCGATTCGAGCAGCGCCACCGCGGAGTCCAAGGTGGCTGACGCCGCCCAGGTGGCTCTCGAGGCCTGGCGCAAGCGCGGCCTCGAGGGCACGGTCCGGCTCGGCGAGAACGAGGTGCCGACCTCGGTCGCCACAGACATCCTCCTCGTCGAGCTCCTCGTGCACGCCTGGGACTTCGCCCAGGCCACGGGCCAGACGGTTCCTGTCGACGACTCGATCAGCGCCTACGCCCTCGAGCGGACGCGGTCGCTGATCGCTCCCCACATGCGCGACGGCGACCGTTTCGCAGCCGAACGCGCAGCCGGGCCGGAGGCAGATAACCTCGCCCGATTGGCGGCCTTCACCGGCCGCGAGGCCTGACCGCAGTCGCTTTCGAGACCGGTTCCAGCTTCCAGCCAGAAGTCTCCTTCTCAAGCCCCGACGTGACAGGACCCGACGTGACAGGAAAGGTATCTCGATGCCCAAGCGAACCTCATACGCGCAAGGAACACCAAGCTGGGTGGACCTGCAAACGACCGACCAGGAGGCCGCCAAGTCCTTCTACGGAGAGCTCTTCGGCTGGCAGTACGACGACCAGCTCATCCCGGGAGGGGCCACCTACTCGATGGCCCTCAAAGACGGCGAGCTCGTGGCCGCGATCTCGCCTCTCTCGCCCGACATGGCCGCCGCGGGGCGTCCGCCGACGTGGAACACCTACATCACCGTCGACGACGTCGACGCCGCCAGCGCCGCGGTCGAGGGCGCAGGCGGCCAGGTCCTGATGCAGCCGTTCGACGTCATAGACGCGGGCCGCATGTCCGCCGTCGCCGACCCGAGCGGGGCCGTGGTCTGCCTGTGGCAGGCCAACGAGCACATCGGCGCCACCCTCGTGAACGAGCCGGGCTCGTTGATCTGGAACGAGCTCATCACCGACGACGGCGAGGCTGCCTTCGCCTTCTACGACGAGGTCCTCGGGCTGAGCGCCGAGGCGAGCGACCTGGGTGGGAATCCCTACACCGTGTTCAAGGTCGGCGACGACATGGTCGGAGGCTCGATGGCGCCCCCGATGGAGGGCATCCCGAACCACTGGCACGTCTATTTCGCCGTCGACGAGCTCGAGCCGAGCCTGGAAAAGGCGCGCCAGCTCGGGGCTCAGGTCCTCGCCGGCCCGTTGCCGACCCCGATCGGCTCGATGGTGACCCTGAGCGACCCGCAGGGCGCCTGGTTCAGCCTGTTCGAGCCTGTGGCGCAGGCTGACTAGCTCGCCGGCCACATACATTTTGCCGCAGCACGCGGAACAGGGCCGCAGCACCCGGAAAAGGAGCGTCGGAGACCATGCTGGGACCGACCATGAGCGATGTCTGGCCGAAGATCCAGGCCGAAAGGGAGGCGTGCGCCGACCTGTTCGAGTCCTTGACACCCGAGCAGTGGACGAGCGCTTCCTGGTGCCAGGGCTGGAGCGTGCGCGAGGTGGCGGGACACCTCATCGCCGCCACCGAGCAGTCCCCGGTCGTGTTCTTCGCCCGCCTTGCCGGGGCGGGCTTCAGCTTCGACAAGATGGTCGCGGCCGACGCCAAGCGCTGCAGCTCGGGTGATCCGTCCCGCCTCGCCGCCCAGATGCGGGCAGGGGCGCTGCGGCGGAACCATCCGCCCGGACCGGCGACGGCGATGCTCGGCGAGGCCGTCGTCCACGGAGAGGACATCCGCCGTCCCCTCGGGCTGAGCCGCCGATTCCCCGAGGAGACGCTCGTCACGGTCGCCGAGTTCTACAAGGGATCCAACCTCCTCATCGGCTCGAAACGGCGCATCTCCGGACTGCGTCTCAAGGCCACCGACGCCTCCTGGGCCAACGGCGACGGCCCGGAGGTCGCCGGGCCCTTGGCCTCGTTGGTCGTGGCCATGACCGGGCGGCGCGAGGCCTACGCGGACCTCTCGGGCGAGGGCGTCGCCATCATGGCCGCACGCCCCTAGGCGCCGGCCCCGGCGGGAAGCCCTAGGCCCGGAGCGCCAGCACCCAGGCGGTGACGATCGCCGCCACCTCCTCGTCGCGCCGGCGCAGCCCGTGATCGCCCTTGTCGACAAAGACACGGGTCACCGGGCCGGCGATGGCAGCCGTGGCGGCCTCGAGCTCGCAGGGCGTGGCGAACTGATCGCGGGTCCCAGAGACGAACAGGCAGGGCACCTCGATCGCCGCGAAGTGACCGACCCGGAGCTTGTCGGGCTTGCCCGGGGGATGGAGCGGATAGCTGACGAGCACGAGCGCTGCCGCCGGGAGGCCCTCGGTCACGGCGATCGAGCACATGCGCCCGCCCATCGAGCGACCCCCGAGGGCGATCCAGTCCTGGGGCACGCCCAGGTCGGCGGCCAGCTGCCGGGCGGCGGCGACGACGCTTGCGACGAGAACGGGCTGGCGGTCGGGCGCCCGGCGGCCGGCGAGCCGGTACGGGAAGTCCATGCGCTCGACCCGCAGACCGTGGGCCGCCAGAGCTCGGTCAATGGCCACGAGGGCGTTCTGGTCGCGGCCGGCGCTCGCGCCCGGGGCGAGCAGCAACCCCGAGACTGCCCGCCGGCCGCCGGTCACGTCTTCGCCTTGGCCTTCGCCTCGAGCCCTTTCGGGCGGCTGCGCCGCGCCGGCCGGGACGTGGCGGCCGCCGGGCCGGTCAGCGGCGCGAACAGGTCGCCGACGGACTTGACCCGTTCGAGGACCTCGCCGGCGAGGAAACGAAGCCTGTCTCCCCCGCCCTTCGCCCCCTCTGCGACCTCTTCCCAGGTCAGCGGTGTCGAAACTGTCGGCTGCGGGAAGGCCCGGAGCGAGTAGGGGGCGATCGTGGTCTTGGCGGCGTGGTTCTGGCTCCAGTCGATGAGCACCTTTCCCGGGCGGAGGTCCCTGCGCATGTTGGACAGAGCTTGCCCCGGGTGCTCGCGTTCCATGAGCTGGGCGATGTCGCGCGCCGTGGCATGTGCCCTCTCCCACGGCCAAGGCGGCTCCAGCCGGGCATAGAGCTGCATGCCCTTCAAGCCGCTCGTCTTCGGGAGGGTCGCGAGCCCCCGGCTCTCGAGCTCGACGCGGAGCCAAAGCGCGACCACGCAGCACTCGACGATGGTCGCCGGCGCCCCGGGGTCGAGGTCGAACACGATCAGGTCGACCGGGCCGTAGGCGCCGTCGGCGACAGAGCGCCACTGGGGCACGTGCAGCTCCAGCGCGGCGAGGTTGGCGACCCAGATCAGGGTCGCCAGGTCATCGACGACGAGCTGCTCGATGAACTCGGGCCCTTTGGACCTGTCGGCTCGCGGCACGCGGACACAATGCGCCCACGCGGGCGCCTTGCGGGCGGTGTTCTTCTCGAAAAACGACTTGCCGTCGACCCCGTCGGGGTAGCGGGCCATGGTCAGCGGGCGTCCCTGCAGGTGTGGGAGGAGGACAGGGGCGACGTGCAGGTAGTACCAGATGACATCGGCCTTGCTGAAGCCGGCCTCCGGGTAGAGCACCTTGTCGAGGTTCGACACGGTGAGCTGCCTGCCGTCCACCTCGATGACCTGGCGCTGCTCAGGGCTCAACGGCGACCTCCTCCGGGCGTGGATCGGGGCGCAGGCCGCGCCAGGAGGGCTGGCGCAAGCGGCCCGCGCGGGTCCACTCGGTGAAGCGCACCTCGCCGACGAGCCTGGGCTCGACCCAGGTCACCCCGGCGAACTCCGCGCGCGAAAGCGAGCTCGCGAAGGGAGAGGTGGTCCGCGTGAGGCCGGACAGCCGCTGGCGGAGGATGGCCCGCTCGGCGGCGTCGAAGCCCGTGCCGACGCGGCCCACAAAATCGAGCCCACCGCCGCCTGGGATCCCGAGCAGGAGGGCACCGAGATCTCCCTCCAGGTGCCCTTGACCGGCCGCCCATCCCCCGATCACCACCGACTGGGTGCGGAAGTTCTTCACCTTGCGCCAGCTCGGGTCACGGATGCCGGGTCGGTACAAGCTGTCGAGCCGTTTCGCGACGACGCCCTCGAGCCCGGCGTCTCTTGCCGCCTTCAGCACGGCCGCTCCCCCGCCGGTCTCCGAGGGGGCCGTCTCCCAGTGGGGCCCGGACAGCTTCAGTCCCTCGAGCAGGTGCCGGCGCTCCTTGTAGGCGATCGCGAGGGCCGAGTGGCCGTCCAGGTGCATCAGGTCGAAGATCATGTAGGTGATCGGGACGCTCTCGGCCAGCCGGCGGACACGGCTCTGCTCGGCGGTGTTCATCCGGGGCTGCAGGGCCTCGAAGCTCGGCCGACCCTTCTTGTCGAGCGCCACGATCTCACCGTCAAGGACGACCTGCAGGGAGCCGAGCGCCTCGCCCAGGGCCCTCAGCTCCGGATAGGAAGCCGTCACGTCACGATCGTTCCGCGACAGGGCGCGGGGCCGGCCACCTTCGACGTAGACGACCGCCCGCACCCCGTCCCACTTGAACTCGTAGGCCCAGTCGCTGTCGGGGCCGGGCAGCTCGTTCGAGGGGGTGGCCAGCATGGGCCGGATGAGCTCGGGCAGAGGTTCCCAGCCGACCGGGGCGGGGTCGACACGGTGGATCATCCAGTCAGCGCCGTGGGTCCGGAACAGGCCGTAGCGGCCTTCGACACGAGAGCCGTGCAGGGTGACCTTCACCGACTTGTCGGTCCACTCGCTGCACTCGTAGGTGCCGTGGTCCCAGATCGTGACCGTGCCCGCCCCGTACTCGTGATCGGGGATACGCCCGGCGAAGCTGGCGTACTCGAGCGGGTGGTCCTCGACGTGGACGGCCAGGTGGTTGACGCCCGGCTCCATGGGCAGGCCCTTGGGCACCGCCCAGGAGACGAGCACCCCGTCTCGCTCGAGCCGGAAGTCCCAGTGCAGTGAGCGGGCGTGGTGCTCTTGGATGACGAACGACGGCTCGTCCCCGGGCCGGTCGGCGCGCGCCTTGTCCGGCGGAAGGTGCTTTTTCGCCGGCGGCTCGTCGGGTGGGATCGGCTCAGGAGTCTTCTTCGGGTCTCGCTTGGCACGGTAACGCTCGAGCGGGCTCACGAGCCGGGGACCCTCCCGGGCCCTTTGCGACGATCAGTTCGAGCGCAACAGCTCCACGGCGACATCGGCGGCTTCCCCTGGCGACAGCCCAAGCACCCTCGCTGCACGGCCGAGGAGCCCGTCTAGGTAGACCGCCAAGTTCAGCACAAACAGCACCGGATCCGCCACGCGAAGCGGTACCGGCTCGGTGGCCGTGTCGAGGCCGGAGACCGACAGGAGCGCCGCGCGGATGCTCAGCACGGCTCTGATCGTCTCGTCGAGGCTCAGCCCGTAGCGCTTCATCGAGGCGCTCAGCCCGAAGGGAAGGCTGAGCGAGTCGCCGACGGGGCCCTCGTCGGACAGGCGGGCGAGGAAACGAACGACCTCGCCTGCGAAGTCGGCTCCCGTGTCTCCTATCTCGATGGCTGGTCTTGGCTCGGCCACTCTCGGCTCCAATGCTCGGGGTCTTTCCCGGTGCCAGTGTCCCAAGCAGGTGTATCAGTGTGGTGGATCCCCGGGTATCCTGCTCTTTTCTGACATAGGGGGAACCAGGATGGCCAAGGCGATATGGACCGGGTCACTCAGTTTCGGTCTTGTCAACGTACCGGTCGGCCTGTACTCGGCGACCGAGGACCACTCGATCCACTTCAACCAGTTCCGAGCAGGGACCTCGGAGCGGATCCGGAACAAGCGTGTCGGCGAGCAGAGCGGTGAAGAGGTCGCCTACTCGGACATCGTGAAGGGATACGACCTCGGCGGCGGCGAGTACGTGATCCTCACCCCCGAGGAGCTCGCTTCGGTCGCTCCGGGCCCCTCGCGCACGATCGAGGTCACCGACTTCGTGGAGCTCGCCCAGATCGATCCCATCTACTTCGACAAGCCGTACTTCCTCGCCCCTCAGGGCAAGAGCGGCGACCGCGCTTACGAGCTGCTGCGCCGGGTGATGGCCGAGACGAACAAGGTGGCGATCGGGAACTTCGTCATGCGCGACAAGGAGTACCTAGTCGCAGTGCGGCCGGAGCAATCCGCCCTCGTGCTCGAGACGCTGCTGTTCGCGGACGAGGTCCGTGACCCGGTCGAGGAGATAGACGGCGTCCCGGTCCAAGCGAGCTTCGAGCCCCGCGAGCTCGATACCGCCAAGCTGCTCATCGACTCGATGACCACGACCTGGGACCCCCAGCGCTACCACGACACCTACCGGGAGCGGGTGGAGGAGCTCATCGAGCAAAAGCGCCACGGCACCCTCGTCATCAGCGAGGCCCCGCGGGCCGAGCCGGCCCCGGTCGTGAACCTGTTGGCCGCCCTGCAGGCGAGCGTGAAGGCCGCCCGGGCACGCTCCGCAACGCCTGGCGCGAGCACCGGGAGCACCCAGCAGGGACAAGAGCGACCTCGTCAGCGCGCTGGCACCCAGAAGTCGCCTGGGCAGAAGGTGGCTGGTCCAAAGGCGGCCCCGGCGCAGAAGGCCGCCCCGGCGCAGAAGGCCGCCGCGCAGGACGTCGCTGGCCAGAGCCGAACCGAGCTGCTCCGCCGAGCGGGCCATCTCGGCATAGCGGGACGTTCGAAGATGAGCCGCGAGCAGCTCGAGCAGGCCGTCGCCGATGCCACCGGCGCCCGGCGTCGCAAGGCATCCTGACGGCGAAGGCCCGACCGGCCCGGCGCCGGCCCTCGGGTGCGGCTCGGAGCGCCCGCCGGTAGGCTTGCCCCTCCGGCACATTTCGTCGCTCATCGGTGGCGCACGGCACGACTGGGAGGAACGATCCAAGATCAGGCGGCCAGAGGGCGCTCGGCTCGATGAGACCTGTCCCGATCGCGTTGTCTCCCCAACGCACGGCGGCGCTCGCGATGCCGACCACCGGTCCCCTCGTCGACTCCTTCGGCCGTGTCCACACGGACCTTCGGATCTCGGTCACCGACCGTTGCAACCTGCGTTGCGTCTACTGCATGCCCGAAGAGGGAGTGGCCTGGCTGCCCCGTGCGGAGATCCTCACCTTTGAGGAGATCGAGCGGGTCGCCTGGGTCGCGCATGAGCTCGGAGTCGACTCGGTACGCCTGACAGGTGGTGAGCCGCTCGTGCGGGCCGATGTCACCGACCTTGTCGCCCGCCTCGGCCGGATCGGTTTCTCGGACCTCTCCATGACGACCAACGGCACCGGCCTCGCCCGTTTGGCACCGGCGTTGGTCGTGGCGGGCTTGAACCGGGTGAACATCAGCTGTGACTCGCTCAAGCCGGAGCGGTTCGCCTCTATCCGCCGCCGGGGGGCGCTCGCAACGGTGCTCGAGGCGATGAACGCCGCCGAAGCGGCCGGGCTGCCGCCGGTGAAGGTCAACGTCGTGGTCATTGCCGGGGTCAACGACGACGAGATCGTCGATCTTGCCGCGTTTGCACGCGATACCGGTCGGATCGTGCGCTTCATCGAGTTCATGCCCCTCGATGCAGACGAGACCTGGGAGCGGGCCAAGGTCGTGCCGGGCGAGGAGATCCTGGCCCGCATCAACGATGTCTGGCCGCTCGAACCGGCGAGCGAGCGGGCTGTGGACCCGGCGCCGGCCGACCGTTACCGCTTCTTGGACGGTCGCGGTGAGATCGGCGTCATCACGAGCGTGTCCCGCGCCTTTTGCGGCTCGTGCAACCGCCTCAGGCTCACCGCAGACGGGGCCATCCGCAACTGCCTGTTCGCCACCGGTGAGCACCCGGTGCGGGACCTCCTGCGAGGTGGCGCCAGCGATGCCGAGCTGGCGTTACTGGTCCGACAGGCGGTTTGGGCCAAGCGGGCCGGGCACGGCATAAACGACCCGTCCTTCTTGCGTCCCGCCCGCTCGATGTCGATGATCGGTGGCTGAAGGAACGACCGCGAATGACCGGCGGCCGCAGCTGCCCGGTCTCAGGCCGCAGCTGCCCGGTCTCAGGCCGCAGCTGCCCGGTCTCAGGCCGCAGCTGCCCGGTCTCAGGCCGCAGCTGCCCGGTCTCAGGCCGCAGCTGCCCGGTCTCAGGCAGGCTCAGAAGCCGAAAGCAGCCAGCGGCTGATCGCTTGGCAGGTAGGTCTCAGTCGACACCGCTCATGACGATCCGGGCGAAAGCTGTCTTCACACCGCCGATATCGGCCTCGCCGCCCTGGACGTTCAGGGCCTTGACGAGCAGATCGTGAGGCCGGGGCCCGACACCTCCTGTGTCGGAGGGCTCAGGTCGCGCGGCGACGTCGCCTCTCAGCGCCCTGGTCGAAACCGTGGTCAACTCAGCCCTACTGCCAGGATCCCCAGACGGACTTGCTTGCCTGGTCGCCCCGCGGGAGCACCCCTGTTCCATCTGGCCGAGTCGGGACGCCTTTCCCTCTCGCGCCGGGGGCCGAGTGCGACAAATGCGTGTCCTTCCTGACCCCAGAGGGCAACAGCCAGGTCGACGCGTCGTCACGTTCGGCGAGGAGTCGTTTCACGGCAACGAGCACCTTTGCAAGCGGCCTGTCCGCCACCGCGCTCGGCTCGCCGGTAGCGGCGAGCGTGCTACCCGCGGGCGTGCGGTCTCCCGGCAGGTGACAAGGATCGAGCCTGGACGTCTCGCTGCGGGCGTATAGCCACGCGACAAACGCCCGCTCAGACTGAGACTGCGGAAAGCTCGCCATTCGCCTTCACCTCGCCCGAAGGTCCTGAACCACCTCGTGTACCGAGCAAGGACGGGTTCGCTATTGGCTCCGCCCAACCCAAGCGACCACATTAAGGTTGGGTATCGACACTTCCCTCGCAGACAAAAACATTGCCATGCTAGAGGGTCTATGTCAAGCGGGAAAGCCAAATGGCCTTAAGGTCTTAGTGGCCTAAAGTCTCCGGAAGGCCTGAAAACCTGAGCGCGAAGGGGCCTGTCCTATTTTCCCCTCAGGCACGCAGCGTAGCGATATAACTACTGCGCGTGGCGACCCTAGGCTGCCCCAGTGGCGGCAGCCTCCACTCAGCCGGTCGGCCCGAAGCGCTCGACACGAATCCGCTCGCTGAGGACTGCCAGTCGGGCAAGCAGACCCGTGACGTGGTCGGCGAAACCTGACGACCCGCAGACATAGGCGGTCGCCTCCGGCAACAAGGCTTGCCGGAGGTCGGCCTCGCCGAGATGGCCCGGTGCACGCCCCCCTGACGGCGGTGCCTCCCGCGTGTACACGACCGTCGTCTCGGGACCAGGAAGCTCGTTGGCGTAATAGAGCTCGTCCTGGTTCCGAACCGAGACGACGAGACGGACCAGGTCGGAACGGCCCGATCGGCGCGCCAAGCGAAGCATCGACATCAAAGGCACGATCCCTGATCCCCCGCCGACGAGGAGGGCCGGGACGTCCCCCCGCCACACGAACCACCCCCCTATGGGGCCGCGCACCTCGAGGCGGTCCCCGGGGACGATCACGTCGTGCAGATACGAGGACACCTCCCCGTCCTCGAGACGCTCGACGGTGATCTCGATGCATCGCGCCGATTCATCCGGCGCCGAGGCGACCGAGTAGGACCGCGAGGCTGTGTAACCGTCCGGCGCGGTCAACCGCACGACGTAGTGCTGCCCGGCGAGGTGCCGCGAGGTCTCGGAGAGCGCGAGGCGGAAGGTCTTCGCACGCTTGGTTTCCTGCCTGACCTGCTCGACCGTCGCCATCTGCCAGCGGCCAGGCGCCGGCGCGTCCACCTCAGTCGCCCTGGTAGCGCTGCTCGAGCCAGGGATCGCCGCGGTCGTGATAGCCGTTGACCTCCCAGAATCCCGGTTCGTCGTGATCCAGCAGCCGCAGCCCGGCCACCCACTTCGCGCTCTTCCAGAAATAAAGGTACGGCACGAGCAGCCTGGCCGGGCCCCCGTGGCCGACCTCGAGTGGGCGGCCGTCGCAGTCCCACACCACCCACGCCTTGCCGCCGGTGACGTCCTCGAGCGGGAGGTTCGTCGTGTAACCCGTGTGCGAATGGGCGACGACGTGGGTGGCGGAGGGGAGAGGCTCGGCCTGGGCAAGCAAGGTGTCGACCGAGACGCCGCCGAAACGCACGCCGAACTTGGACCAGGTCGTCACGCAATGGATGGCACCCTCGTAGCTGGCCGGAGGCAGGGCGTGGATCTCGTCCCACGTCCAGGTCACCGGGTGCCGGACGAGTCCTTCCACGGCGAATGTCCACGACGACGTCGCCAGGTTCGGCGTCGCTTCCGCCGTGAGCACCGGCCAGTCAGAGCCGACGTCGTACTGGCCAGGCGGCAGCCTCGCATCACGCTCGGCGTGGCCGCGACCCTTGAATCCCCGTGTGAAGCTCAACCTGGCCCTCCCGGCTCGTGCAGGGGTGATTCCTCTTCCTTTGCCGGCCCCTCGGCCGCGTGCGCGCCACCTTAGGGCCCTTCCTGGCGGCATCGGACCGTCCGCTGGGCAGTCCGCCGGGCAGTCCGCCGACGGCTGCGCCAAGGCCGTAGATTGAGTGGCATGCTGGGATCGGGCCGATGAGCACCGAGGAAGCTGGCCCGCGGCGAGGGGGCGTGTTCCGCGTAGGCAGCGTCATCGAGGAGCGGACCCTCAAGACGATCGAGGACTTCAACGACCCGCGCCAGGCGTGGCGCCGGCTTTTCGCCGAGCTGCTGGGCACTTTCTTCCTCGTTCTGGCCGCCGCAGGCGGCGGGATGATGGGGCACGCCTTCCCCGACACCATCAGCCGGAGCGCCGCGGTCGTGGCGCCGGCGCTCACGGTCCTGGCGGTCATCTTGTTCATGGGCAAGGTCTCCGGAGCTCACTTGAACCCCGTCGTGAGCATCGCCTTCGCCTTGCGGGGCGACTTTCCCTGGCGGCGCGTGCCTGGCTACATCGTGGTGCAGCTGGGGGGCGCCTGCCTCGCAGCCTGGTTTCTCCAGGTCGTCATCCACGTCTCTGCGCTCTTCGGTGCGAACTACCCGGCGCCTCATTACTCGGGGGTCGACGCTTTCTTGATGGAGGCCGTGCTCACTCTCGGCCTGGTGAGCGTGATCCTCGGGACGGCCTCCGGCGCCCAGAACGTGGGGCTGTTCGGGGCCCTCGGCGTCGGCGGCTACATCGCCTTGGCAGGCCTGTGGGCAAGCCCGATATCTGGTGCTTCGATGAACCCGGCCCGCACCTTCGGGCCCGATGTCGTGAGCGATCACCTAGCCAGTTACTGGGTGTATGTCGCAGGCCCGCTGGCAGGCGCGTTGCTGGCAGTCGCCGTGGCCTTCGTGCTGCGGGGCCCGGGCGGCGGCCCCGTCGGGTCGGCCGCTGCCCAAGGAGCACTCTCTACCCAGGCGCGCCGTCCGGACCAGAGCTGAGCACCGCTGGGCGAGGACCGAGGTAGACGATCTCGTCGACCTCGGGGCGGTCCCCCCAACGAACGGTGACCTGTCCCGCGCGGACCCAGCCGCAGCGCTCGTACAGGCCGATTGCCGCCTCGCGGCCGGCCACGACGTCGAGGATCGGCCAGAGCCCCCGGGCGTGGGCGCCCCCGGTTGCCACCTCGAGGAGGGACCGGCCGAGCCCGTGCCGGCGGTGCCCGGGAGCGACGAGCAGCCGGGCGACGACGCCGAGCCGATCTGCCGGCAGGCCCAAGGCCTCGCTCGCCGTTGCCATCACGGCAGGGGAGCTGCGCGGGCGGAGGGCCACATGGCCGATGACCTCGCCGTCCTCGTCGGCCACCCAGGCCGCGAGAGCGTCGGCGGTCGCGATGAAGCTTCGGAGGTCGTCTGGAAGATGCATCGGATATCGGTCCAATTCGTGGACCACGCGTGCCAGTTGCACGCAATCGTCGAGGTCTGCGTCGAGCCTTTCCCGCACCGGCACCCAGCAACAATCGCACAGCTCAGCCGGTCCTGCACCCAGACTCGGGCCCGTCCGGCCAGCCCTTAGCATCGGAGCCCATGCGCTTGGACAAGTGGCTGGGCGCTCTCCGCGAGCACAACTTCCGCCTCTATTTCCTTGGTCAGCTGACCTCCTCGGTCGGATCGGGCATGACACCCGTAGCACTGTCGTTCGCCGTGCTGGCGTTGCGCCACGGATCAGCGTCCGACGTCGGTGCCGTGCTTGCGGCCGGAACAGTCCCCCTGGTGGTCTTCCTCCTCATCGGTGGCGTCGCGGGCGACCGGCTCGGGCGGCGCCGCGTCATGCTCGGTGCCGACATCCTTCGCGCCTCGGCACAGGCCGCCCTCGCCGCATGGATACTCTTCGCGAACGCGCCCTTCTGGGGCTTCCTGCTGCTCTCGGCGCTGGTCGGCTCGGGTACAGCCTTCTTCATGCCGGCGCTCACCGGGCTCATTCCACAAATCGTCTCCGGTGAGCGGCTGACCCAGGCCAACGCCCTGAACGGGTTGACGTTCTCGATCGGAGGGATCATCGGGCCGGCGGTGGCGGGCGTGATCGTGGCGACCGCCAGCCCGGGCTGGGCGATCCTCGCCGACGCCCTCTCCTATGTCCTGAGCGTCTGCTCGCTCGCGGCCCTCCGCCTCGGCCCAGCCGCAACGAGAACATCGGAGTCCTTCTATGCCCAACTCCGGCGGGGATGGAGCGAGTTCTGGTCGAGGACCTGGCTGTGGGCGATCGTCTTGTCCGCTTCGGGGTTCAACATGGCCATGATGGCCCCCTACCTTGTCCTCGGGGCCGTTATCACCAAGGAGTCCCTCGGCGGGGCGACGGCGTGGGGGACGATCCTCGGCGCTCAAGGCGTGGGTGCCGTTGTCGGCGGCGTGGCGATGCTTCGCCTGCGCTTCAGACGGCCCCTCGTCGTCGCCGGGCTTTCACTGCTGGTGTGGCCTTATCCGCTGTTGTCGCTGGCGTACCGGGCGCCTGTGCTCGTCATCGCGATCGGGGCCTTCCTCGGCGGAGCGAGCTTTGCCATCTTCGACACTCAGTGGCAAACGACCATGCAACGCGAGGTACCCGCGGAGGTGCTGTCACGCGTCAGCGCCTATGACTGGTTCGGGTCGCTCGTGTTCCTGCCGCTCGGCTACGCCATCGTCGGGCCTGTCGCCTCGATGGTGGGGATCCATGCCGTCTTCATCTTCGGGACGAGCTACCTTCTCGTGTCCGTCGCCGCCATTCTCCTCATCCCCGCGGTTCGACAGATGGGCGCGAGTACACAACGCGGAACCTGACCGCGCACCGTGGCCAGTCGGAGGCTCACCGATGGGTACATGACATCATGGGAAAACTGAGCCCCGCGGCCTTGACCCTGCTGGCCGCTGCGGCGCTCGGCTCGGCACCCCCCCGGGATCTGGCTCGCTCCGGTCGGGATGGGCCGCAGATCAGAGCTGCCATTCACTACGGTGGGGGTGTGGCATGCGGTCGAGAAACGGGGCTCCGATGAGCCGGCGCGCTCTTCGCGGTGGCCTCCTCGCCGCCCTGGCGCTCGTCGCGGCGGCTTGTAGCAGTACCCCCGCGACACAGGCACGCGCTGTGAGACACCCCAAGCCTCGTCCGGCTCCAGCAAGAGAGGTCACCTTCGCCGGGGCGTACGGGATCGAATCGAGCTCGGTCATCGCCGAGAACAAGCGGCCCGGGACGAACGCCTGGCGGATCCCTGAGGGCACGCCGCCGAACATCGCGGGGTTCGCCTCGACCACCTATGCCGCCCAGGGCGCCAAGGTCAGCTTGTACGTGAGCACCAATGCGGCACGGTTTCGCATCGATGCCTACCGCATGGGCTACTACCAGGGCAAAGGCGCCCGTCTCGTCTGGCAGTCGAAGGAGATCCCTGGCCGCCAGCAGCCGGCGTGCCCGCTGACGCCGGGGGTCAACATGGCCAGCTGCGACAACTGGGCGCCGACGTTCGTCCTCCGTGTCACCTCCGCCTTCGTGCAAGGCGACTACCTGCTGAAGCTCCTCGGTTCCGGCGGCCAGGAGAGCTACGTACCGCTCACGGTCTGGGACCCGACCTCCACGGCCACTTACCTCGTGAAGAACGACGTCTACACCTGGCAGGCCTGGAACCCTTACGGGGGCTACGACTTCTACGCCGGTATCGGGGCCTGCCCCGAGGACGCCTACCCGCTGTGCTCCCGGGCGAGGATCGTCTCTTTTGACAGGCCCTACGGCTACGGCCAAGGAGCCGGAGACTTCCTCGGGAGCGAGTACCCCTTCATACGCTTTGTCGAACGGCACGGCCTCGACGTCGCCTACGTGACCGACGTCACCGTCGAGCAGCACCCGGGCATCTTGTTACATCACAAGGCTCTGCTCTCCCTCGGTCACGACGAGTGCTGGTCGCTCGGCGAGCGCCTGGCTGCGGTGGCCGCCGAGCACGCCGGGGTGAACATGGTGTTCTTCGGTGCCAGCGCCATCTTGCGCCACGTCCGGCTCCAGGCCTCCCCCCTCGGCCCGGACCGGGAGGAGGTCGACTATCGAGACGCCACAGAGGACCCTCTCAACGGCAAGGGGAACCCCCTCCAGGTGACCGGGAACACCTGGAGCAGCCCGCCGGCGGACTGGTCCGAGGTCGGTTTCGTCGGGGAGAACTACATCGGCTTCGTCGAGCCAGGCATAGGGCTGTTCCCCTTTGTCGTCGCGGACGCCGGCGCGTGGATCTTCAAGGGGACCGGCCTGAGCGACGGCTCGAGCGTGCCGGGGGTGATCGCCACCGACCTCGACGAGTTCGATCCCGACGACTATCCGACCAACGTCGAGATTCTCGGGCACTCGCCGGTGCCCTTGCGTGATGCGGTGAGCGAGGACGGCGATCTGCAAGGCTTCCTCGACTCGGACATGACCTACTGGAGCGACCCGACCAGCGGCGCGGGCATCTTCGACAGCGGCACCACCAACTGGATCCCCTCTCTGGCCCCTTGCGCGCCCGCCGCCTCGTCGTGCCCCGCCTCGATGGTGGCAAAGATCACCGGCAACCTGCTTTCCCTGTTCGGAGAGGCCCGTGCCGGGCGGGCCCAGCCCTCCCAGCCGAACTGGCAGGGGATCTACAAGTCGGCTGCTTGAGGAGACGGCCGGGGCGCTCGTTGCTCGGCCACCGCGATCGTGCCCTGTCCGACATGGGCGCCGATGACGGGACCGAGCCAGCCCACGCTGATGCATTCTCTCGGGAACGAGGCGGCGAGCAGGTCCACGAACGAGTCGATGTCCGTGGCGGCCGCGTGCACGACGACGAGACGCTCGAGCTCTCCGGCGGCACGCGCCTTGGAGGCGATGTGATCGAGGGAGCGCTGGCGCGTGCGGGGGCGCGACTCGAGCTCCAGGGCCCCGTCTCGGATCTCGAGGACCGGCTTTATGTCGAGCAGGCCGCCCAGCAGTGCCTGAGCGGACCCGAGGCGCCCGCCCTTGCGCAGGTTGTCGAGGGAGGCAAGTGCGCCGTAGAGCCGCACGCGCTGGCGAACCGAGGCCGCCGCGGCCGCGACGGCCTCGACGTCCCCGCCCGCTTCGGCGGCCTCGGCGGCCGCGAGCGCGACGAGCCCCTGCGCCATGGTCGCGAACAGCGAGTCGACGACCCGGACCTCGATCCGATCGGCGATGCTCTCGGCTCCGAGGACAGCCGCCTGGTAGGTCGCGGACAGCTTCGAGGACAAAGCGACGCACACGATTCCTTCAGCGCCCTCGTCGGCAAGATTGGAGAACGCCTCCAGGAAAGCCCCGGGTGAGGGCGCGGACGTCTCAGGCAGTTCCGCGACCTTGGCACTCATCTGCCAGAACTCCTCGGCTGACCACGTCGAGGTGACGTCAGGCCCGAACTCGCCGAGGCGGACGTCGAGCGGCACGACGCTCAGCGCGTGCTCGGCGGCGAGCTCCTTTTCGAGGTCGGCGGAACCGTCGGTGACGACGCGGACCCGGGTCACGGGCCTGTCGCCCCCCGCTCGGGCCTGTCGCCCGGCTGTTGAGGGGCGCCTCGGCCGGGACCTTGAGGCCCATCGGGTACTGTCAGCTCTTCCGACATTCCTCAAGCTCCATTCCGGGTACCCGACACCATACGCTCTCGCCGGCGGGCATGCCCCGAGAGCGCTAGTCAGGCGCCCCGACGCCCCGGAGGCTCGCGCCCCGACGCCCCGCACCCCGGAGCCCGACGCCCCGGAGCCCCGGAGCCCCGGAGTCCCGGAGCCCCGGCAACCTACTCCGTCGCGCGAACTGCTGCCGGCTGCCCGGCCGGGGACCGCTCGGGGGCGGCGGCATGCTCGGTCTGCCTGGCCGGCACCGCAAGCGCCGCAATGCCAGCCGCGAGAGCGATCGCCGAGCTGATCCTGAAGGCCAGCGTGTAGCCGTCTGTCAAGGCGACGAGCTGGCTCACGGCCCGGGCGACGTCGTGGGTCTTCGTCGTGGCGATCGTCGCGAGCGCAGCCAGGCCCACGGCGCCACCGATCTGGCGGGAGGTGTTCACAAGTCCGGAGGCGAGACCTGCCTCGTTGCGCGGTACACCCGCCGTCGCGGCATACGCCAACGGCGTGAAGGAGATCCCCAGCCCGAGGGTGACGAGCACGCTCGGAAGGAAGAAACCCGACCAGTAGGCCGTGTGCACACCCAGACCGGAGAACAGCAAGAGCCCCACGGCCGAAGACGCAGCACCCGCCACGAGCAGGGGCCGCGGTCCGAGGCGGAGCACGAGTCGCGAGGAGACCTGCGCGCCGACCATGATCGCCAGCGTCTGGGGGACAAAGGCGAATCCCGTCTTGAGCGGCGAGTAGCCGTGGACCAGCTGCAAGTAGAGCGAGACGAAGAACCACATCGCGAACAAAGCGCCCGACGTCAGGAACATCACGAGGTTGGCGGTCCAGATCGACCGCCGCCTGAACAGCGAGAGCCGCATGAGCGGGGACTTGGCCACGAGCCCCTCGTGAGCCACGAACCACGCCATCAGACAAGCGGCGAGCGTCAAGGCCGCAAAGGTCTGCCAAGAGCCCCAGCCGACGCTCGTCGTGCGCACGACACCGAACACGAGGGCGGTCAGGCCACCGGTCACGAGAACGGCACCGAGCACGTCGAGCGGCTGGCGGTCGCCTTCCCCTCGGCTCTCTTGCAGGAACGCCCGCGCGACTATGAAGGTCACGATCCCGATCGGGATGTTGATGAACAGGATCCACCGCCACGACAGCTCCTCGGTGAGAATCCCTCCGAGCAGAGCGCCTGCCGCACCGCCAGCTCCGGCTACGGCGCTCCATATACCCATCGCCCGGGCTCGGGCCTGCGGCTCGCGGAAGGTGGTCGTGAGGATCGTCAAGGTGGCGGGAGACAGGATCGCACCTCCGAGGCCCTGGGCGGCCCGGGCGCTGATCAACATCGCCTGGTTCTGGGCGAAGCCTCCGAGCACGCTGGAGAGGGTGAACACGGTCAGGCCGACGAGGAAGGTGCGGCGGCGCCCGAACAGGTCGGCGGTGCGGCCACCGAGGAGGAGGAAGCCGGCGAAGGTCAGCGTGTAGGCGTTCAGCACCCACTGCAGCTCCGCCTGGGAGAAACCCAGACTGTGCTTGATAGACGGCAGGGCCACGTTCACGATCGAGACGTCGAGCAGCACCATGAACTGGGCCACGCACGCCAATGTGAGCACGAGCCAGTCTGGGGTCCGGTGGGGCGCGGCCTTCCCCGGGGTCAGCTCCACTTTGCGATCCACGTCATGTGTATCGCCAGATGGCGCCGAATTCTTCCCCACGGCCCGCGAGCAGGCCTTGCGCTGCATTGGCGCGGCCACGGGCACCAGCGGCTGGGCAGTGGCCAGCAAGGACGCGCCGTTCCAGGTCGGAGGATTCCGCGAAAAGGCGACTACCCTGGACAAATGGTGGCAAGGAAGCAGCCGAGCAAGACGAAGACGTCTCGCAGACGGAACTGGGCGATAGGCACCGGCTCAGGGCTCATCGCCATCGCTGCGCTCGTGGGCGGCAGGGACTTCGGCAACATCCACGCGCCGACGCTCGATCCCAAGCTCATCGCCTGGATCAGCGCCGCCGTGCTCCTCTTCTTCGGCTTCGTCGCCTCCCGGCGGCTTGCCGAGGGGCTCGGGGACTTCGTCTCGTCGCGATCGGTCGCCACGGCCGGGTCGGCTGTGCGCATGGTGATGGCCGGCCTCGGCTACATCATCGTCGCCGTCTCCGTGTTCGAAGTGCTCGGGCTCGGAGTGGCCATCGACCACGTGCTCGTCGGAGCGGGCTTCGCCGGAGTCGTGCTCGGCATCGCGGCCCAGCAGAGCCTAGGAAACTTCTTTGCCGCCCTCGTGCTGCTGTTCTCGAGGCCGTTCGAGGTCGGCGACCACATCAGGATCCGCTCGGGCGCGCTCGGCGGCGTCTTCGACGCCTACGTGGTCGAAGTCAGCCTCGTCTATGTCAGCTTGCGCACCGAGGAGGGCCAGCCGCTCAAGATACCCAACGCGGCCATGTTGGCCGCAGGCATCATCCAGCTCCCCGACGCGCTCCCAGCGCCGGTGGCGGCAGGCGAAACCGCAGCCCCGCCAACGGGCGCCACGAAGGCCTAGTCCGCCACCGCCCGGGCGAAGCGCTCGAAGTTGCCGAGGAACCGGTCGACGTCCGAGTCGTCGTGCTGGACCCCGATGAGCCACTGTTCCGTCTTGCCCCAGGGAGGGAGGAACACCCCGCCGTTGTGCTGGAACAGCCAGTGGGCGTGGTTGTACCTGTCGTCGATCTCGAGGAAGTCCCGGTAGTCGCGAACCGGGGAGCTCGAAAAGGTGACGCACCCCTTCCCGCCCACGGAAACGACATGGGCAGGCAGGCCGGCCTCGGCGATCGTCTTCCCGAGGGTCCGGTCGATCCGCTCGTGGAGGGCCCCGATCCTCTCGTAGGCCTCCTCGGTGGCGATCTCCTCCAGCACGGTACGGCACACCGCAACCGAGAGCGGGTTCCCGTTAAACGTCCCGACCATGGGATAGATGCCCTTGGCCACATAGCTCATGACCTCTTCGGTGCCGCCCACGGCACCGAAGACCAGGCCGCCACCGATCGACTTGGCGAGGCAGACGATGTCCGGCGTGGTCCCGTACAGTTTCGTGGCCCCGCCGGGGCCGACGGTGAGGCCGGTCTTCACCTCGTCGAAGCTGAGCAACGCCCCGTGCTCGTGGAGCACCTCTTTCAGGCCCGCCAGGTACCCCTCCTCCGGCTTGATTATGCCGGCGTTCATCATGATCGGCTCGATGATCATCCCGGCGATCTGGCCGGGGTTCTCCTCGAGAAGGCGCCGGACACTCTCGACGCTGTTGAAAGAAGCGATCTTGGTAAGCACCAGGACAGCCTCCGGGATACCGGTACTGGCAGGCGCTCCGACAGGCCGGTCGGCGGGGCCGATCTCGTCGGCCTCGGGTGCGACCGACACCTGCACCGAGTCGTGGTGCCCGTGATAGCAGCCTTCGACCTTGATTATCAGGTCCCGGCCGGTGATCGCCCGCATGAGATGGACCGCGTCCATGGTCGCCTCCGTGCCCGTGTTGACGAAGCGCCACAGAGGTAGGCCCCAGCGATCGCCCAGCTCCTCGGCCACGATGATCGCGTCCTCGGTCGGTTGTGCGAAATGGGTCCCGAGGGCGACACGGCGGCGTACCGTGTCGACGATCGCCGGGTGGGCATGGCCGGCCAGGCCGGCGCCGTAGCCGCCGTGCATGTCGACGTACTCAGTGCCGTCGACGTCGTAGATCTTCGAGCCTGCTCCGTGGCTGATCCAGACGGACTGGGGGCGGGTTATCTGCCAGCTCGAGGTCACTCCCCCGGCGAGCGCCCGGACGGCGCGCCGGCTCAGCTCCAAGGACCGGGGCTGGCGGTCGACGAAGATCTTCTCCTGCTCGGCGATGACGGCTTCCAGCCGTCGGTCCACCTCCTTACTTGTCTCGCGGGTCGCCTTGGGCAATTGGACTGCCATTGTTATCTCTCCGTTCGGGCGGCACCGGTGTCCACTCGGCACCTGTCAGCTCTATTGGCCGGCGCGGTCAATGAGCGCATTTTGTGGGTAATTCACTATCCTAGGGCCTGGCGTGCGGCAAAGCTCTCCCGACTCGCCGATGGCCGAGTCGCCTCGGCGCGGCGGCGTGGCTCGCCGGTGCCGGGGTGTAGACGAGCCCGCCAGCTGCCGGGGGGTGCTTTCCGGGCTGCGGTCAGCTCGTGCCGAACCACTGCTCCCGCAGCGGGAACAGGTAGCGGTCGGTGACCGCGTTGAGGACCCGCCGGGCGTCGCGGAAGTGGTCGGCCATGTGGCCGGCGACGGCCAAGGTTGTGGTCACCGGGTGCCCCGTGGCGGTGGCGGAGGCGACCGCTGCCCCGTACCAGCGGGCGCCGAGCAGCTCAAAAAGGTCCTGAGCGTCGAGCTCTGCGGCTCGGTCGCCGCCGAGGCCCGACAAGCGGATGAGCCGGTCGGTGGCCGCCCCGCTACGCAGTACCGGCGGATGGTCGGGGAAGACGCCCAGCAGGAACAGGGCCAGGTCGCCGAGGCGGCGGTAGATACCCGGGCGCTCGGCCGCCTCGACGATCTCGAGCAGCCCGGCCAGGCGCGCCGGGTCCAGCTCGCTGAATCGGCGGCGACGCCACCCGCGGGCGGTGCGTGTCCAAGTGACGCCACTGGCGACGCGTGTGTAGGAGGCCAGCAGCTCGACCAGGAAGTAGCGCCGCTCCGGATCAGACAGCAGCGCCCGCAGCGCCGCCACGTCGAACACGGGGATGCGCAGCCGCGGTGCCCACCTCTCCTCGACGAAGGTCGCCGTCTCGAGGGCAGCCGCCGTTCGGTGAACGGCGGTGGCAAAGGCGAGAAACGGCGAGACCCCGACCGACACGCCGGCGCGCTCACCCGGACCGAAGACCACCGCTTCCACGGCGGGTGACCCGAGCGCGACGTTCACGGGGACGTCGCCGGCGGCCTCCTGCAGGAGCCGCCGGTCGGCCTCGGTCAGGTGCTGGCGGTAAAAAAGCTCGACATCGACCATGTCCGCCTCCGAGGATACCGTGACCTTGTCAAGGCCAGTTATTTGCTCCTCCTAGGAGAAGGTCGCTCGGCTCGCCGCGATGGCTGCGCCGATAGCCACCGTCATCCACCGGAGCCCCCACACGGAGGTCTTCTGTCCATCGTGTGCCCGCCTCTGGACCAGTTTTTGCAGACGGCGCGACCCAGCGGACTTAGCCTTGGCCCATGTGCCGGAACATCACCACTCTCCGAGGTTTGGAGCCAAGGGCAACTACCGAGGAGATCGAGGCCGCCGCTCGCCAGTTCGTGCGCAAGGTCTCCGGCGTGCATGCCACCTCACCCACGACGCAAGCTGCCTTCGAGAAGGCGGTGCGAACGGTCGCAACCGCCACGGCCGAGCTGCTGGTCGAGCTGCCGCCGCGCCACCAACCGCCGCCGACGCTTCCCCCCTTGAGACGGGCCGTGAAGGCCGCGACCTGACGCCAGCCTCGCTAGCCGGCTCGCCCTCCGCGCTCCCGGCCATCGAGCCAGATCGTCCAGGGCTTGATCACGCCGGTTTGCAGAAGTCGTCCCAGGTAGGGGTGTGCCCGGCGAGGACCTGGACAAGCAGGTCGGCGTCAGCGTTCCCGCCGCTTTGGATCACGGCCACGCGTTTGCCGGCCGCCCAGGAGCGTTCCTGGAGCAGGCCGGCCAGCGCCAGCGCGCCTGCGGGCTCGGCGACGTTGTGGGTGGCGGCGAACAGTACCCGCATCGCCTCGGCCGCTTCGTCCTCGCCCACCGTCAGGACGCGAGCGGCGCCGGCGCAGATGACCGCTATGGCGTCTGGGTCGGGAACCCTACAGGCGACCCCGTCGACGAAGGTGTTCGCCGACTCGGTGGTGACGACCCGGCCGGCCGCGACGGATCGTGCCGTCGCCGGCGCCTCTTCGGCCACGACCCCTATGACCTCGGTGCGAAGGCCGAGGAGGTCCCGGACACCGATGAGCCCGCTGATGCCCGAGCCCATCCCCACCGGTACGTAGACGGCGTCGAGCTCTCCGGCGGCGCCGAAAAGCTCATTGGCATAGGTGGCCACGCCGAGCACGAGGTCCGGGTGGTAAGAGGGGACGGTCTCGAGCCCACGCTCGGCACCGAGCACGCTCGCGTACTCGCGGGCCGATTGGAAGTCGTGGCCGTGCACGACCAGCTCGGCACCGAAGCCCCGCATGGCGGCGTTCTTGTCCGGGCTGTTGCCATTGGGAACGACGATGGTGACGCGGATGCCTGTTGCTCTCCCGGCGAAGGCCAGGCTCTGGCCGTGGTTGCCACGGGTGGCTGACACGATCCCTTTCACTTCCGGCCGCCTGCTGCGCAGGCGCTCGGCATAGACGAGGCCGCCACGAACCTTGAAAGCCCCGGTGGGCGTGTGGTTCTCGTGCTTCACCCAGACCTCGGTGCCGAGGCTCTGCGCCAGCAAGGGCCATACGAACTGGGGCGTGGGGAGCACCCACCTGCCCACGACGTCGGTGGCCCACGCCAGGTCCTCGGAGCTGAACTGCACGGTCTCTGCTTACCAGGTCGTCGGATGAAGAACGTTCCTCGACGTGTCGGCCATGGTACGGCGGGCACGTCAACACTTGCACGTGACCGCAGCCGACGCTCGCAACCACCCTGCGAGGCGAACTTGTCACTCGTTCGACTTAATCGTAATATAAGTGTAATAGACTTCCGGTCGTGAGCAATTGGAAGAGCACCAGCTCGAAAGGTGAGCTGTAGCGTGGCGAACATGTCGAGGGCGATACGGTCCGGATTGGCCGGCTTGATCGTGGTAGCGCTGGGACGGATGGCAGCAAAGGGGCGACTGCCGAGAAACGTCTTTGCCGGTATCCGCATCCCGTCGACCCTGCGCAGCGACGACTCGTGGCGTGCCGGGCACTTGGCCGCCGCTTCGGCGTTGACGGCCGCAGGCTTCGGCCCGCTCGTGGCCGCGATCGCCGTTGCCGCGAAGAATCCGGGCCGAGACGCCGAGACTGTCTTGCTCCGCATCGGCAACTGGTGGCTTCTCGCCTGGCTCGGCCTCGCGACGGTGCAGGCGAGCCGAGCCGCGCGCGCTGTCGGCGACGAACCCCTGCCATAGCGTCCCTCCAGGTCGACTGAGGGTAAGTCTCAGGCCTTGAACACATAGGCGCGACCGACGAAGTTGGCCCCGCCTTCTGCACCCACGACGGCGGTCGTGCCCGAGACAGACCCCGAGATGCCGAAGAGGTTCTCTGCGACGGTGTTGGTGCCCTTCAACTCGGCCTTCTCTTGCCAGCCGGACGCCGTCTTCGTGAACAGGTACGCCCGGCCGGCGTTGTTGTCGTGGTCGCATGCACCCACCACCGCGGTCCTGCTCGAGATCGCCGTCGAGATGCCGAAGTAGTCATGCGCAGTGGTGTCGGAGCCCTTCAGCTCGGCGGCCTGTTTCCAGCCGGACGCCGTCTCGGTGAACACATATGCCCGACCGGCGTCTCCGGCGTGGCCGTATGCGCCCACGACGGCCGTCGTGCCCGAGATGGCCACGGAGGTACCGAGATCGTCGCCGGCGACGGTGTCGGAGCCCTTCAGCTCGGCGACCTCGGTCCAGCCCGTTGCCGACTTGGCGAACACATAGGCAGCGCCTGCACCGTGGGCGTGGCCCTCCGCACCCACGATGACGGTAGTGCCCGAGATGGCCACCGAAGTGCCGAACCCGTCCTTGGAGACGGTGTCGGAGCCCTTGAGCTCGGCGACCTCGGTCCATCCCGTTGCCGACTTGGCGAACACGTACACCCTGCCCGCATACTTTGCGTGGCCGATGGCCCCCACCACCGCAGTCGTGCCCGAGATGGCCACCGACCAGCCGAACTCGTCGGGGGCGACGGTGTCGAAGCCCTTGAGCTCGGCGACCTGGGTCCAGCCGAGGGCCGTCTTGGCGAACAGGTACGCCCGACCGGCGCTCTTGGCATGCTCGCCCGCACCCACGACGAGAGTCGTGCCCGATACGGCCACCGAGCTCCCGAAACCGTCCTGGGCGACTGTGTCGGCGCCGTCCAGCTCAGCGGTCTGTTGCCAGCCGGACCCCGTCTTGGTGAACACGTACGCGCGACCGGCATAGGCGGTACCTGTCGTGCCCACGACCGCCGTCGTGCCCGAGACGGCGACCGAGACGCCGAACTCGTCGCTGGTGACGGTGTCGGAGCCTTTCAGCACGGCCAGCTGGGTTTCAATCGGCCGGACGCCGTGCGAACTCGGGACCGCCGCCGGCGTCGTGCAGCTTGCCAGGAGGGGCAGGGCGATGGCGCCAACTGTGAGGAGCGCGCACCGGCTGGCTATCTGGGACTTCCGCATGACGCCTCCGGTAATGGGCTCAGGCCGTACCTGACTGACCACGATTCTGTCCTAAGAGGATGCTGAGTAGTGCTCGATGATCATCCGGCTGCCCGAGTCGTTGTGGTTCAGCCCCTCGCCCACGGCCCAACAGTCCTTCGCCGAGGGGCAGGCCACGCCGGTGAGCGTCTGGAAGCCGTACAACGGACTGGGGCTTGTCTCTCGGGACCAACGGGACCCGTTCCAACCCTGGGTGAGCACCAGCGCCTCGTCTTCCCCCGAGCCGCGTGAGCCGACCGCCTGGCAGGCGTTCAGAGCGGCGCACGCGACCGCCTTGAGCTCGGGATAATTGCCGGCGCCCCCAAGCTGGCTGTGGACGAGGGTGAGACGGCTCCCGTTCCAACGCTCGACAAGGGGATGGATCGGAATGAGGCCTGAGCCTTTCGTCCCGGTCTGGCCAACCGCCCAGCACGTGGCGGGAGAGCTCCCCGGCCGGCAGTCCACGCCGGCGAGCGAGCCGCCGCCCGAGAGCTCGCCGGCAACGCTGACGCGCGACCAGGAGTGGCCGTCCCACCGCTCCGCCAGGGCGTGGCCGGCACCATGCTTCGGCGTGTCGAAGCCGACCAGCAAGCAATCGTCTGCGATCGCGCACGCCACCCCATTCACCTGCACGAAGGATGCCGAGAGGGGCGCCGGGCTCACATAGTGCCAGGCACCGTTGACGAGCCGAAATGTAATGGCGCTAAGGAAGTTGCTCGATGATCCGACCGTCCAGCACTGGGCGCCGGAGGACTCGCAGGTCACCCCGTACAACTCCCCTTGCGGCGCCGGAGTGTCGACAACCGTCCAGCCGTGGCCGCCGTAGTGTTCGAGGAGGTTCCCCGGGTGCGAGCCGCTGCGCATGCCGACGGCCCAGCAGTTAGCGGCCGACAGGCAGCTGACACCGGAGAGCTCGTCGAGCGTGCCCGCCTGGGCCGGGGCTGCCGGTACAGCCCTCCAGCCGTCGCTGAGGTAGTGCTCGATGAGGGCAGGTCCGGAGCCCGACGAGGACGACTTGAAACGGTCGCCGACAGCCCAGCAGTCGGCCGGGGTCACGCAGGTCACCGCGACGAGCGAAGTGATCGGCGCCCCGCCCACGCTCGGGGTACGGGCCGACCAGACCGGCCCAGCTGCGGGGCGAGCGGGACCACCGGCCGTTGGGACAGCGAACAAGAGCCCCCCACCGAGCGCGCAGGCGGTGGCGACAAGGGCACGAGTAAGTGACACGGCGTGCATTCTGTCAAACACGAGCGTGCTCAGGAGAGATGGTCGGTCATCATCGCCGGTGCACGACGACCCGACTAACCAACCTGTTCCGGCTCATGATGTAGAGCGGGAAGAACACCAGCCACAGGAAAAGGCACATAGAGGAACCACGCCGTGGGCGTGTCCCCCTCGAGGAAGCCGTTCGAGAAGATCACGGGAGTACCCCGGTCGCGATGGGCCTTCGCGTCGCCATGGACCCAGAGTGGTCGCAAGGACGAGGATCAGGGCGATGATCGGTACCGAGGCGCTGACTGGTAGCCCTGATTCCAGCCACGCTCCTTGCGCTGGGCTCGGTGGAAATCTAGTCGCTTGTCGTCCGTCGGCCCGTCTGGGACAAACTAGGCAGGCCTGCTCAGGGATCGTGGGGCGGGAGGTCCTACATGGCCACAGGAGAAGGAGAGCGAGAGATGACGACAGAACCACTGCGCTGGGGGCTGATCGGATCGGGTCTGATCGCCGGTGCTTTCGCCAAGGACATGGCCGTCACGGACTCTGGCCGGGTCGTCGCCATCGGCTCACGCAACCAGGAGTCGGCCGACCGCTTCGCCGACGAGTTCCACATCTCGAACCGTCACGCCTCCTACGAGGCGCTGGTGACGGATCCGGCCGTGGACGTTGTCTACGTGGCGACACCCCACCCGATGCACCATGACAGCGCGCTGCTGGCGCTCGATGCCGGCAAGCCGGTGCTCGTGGAAAAGGCGTTCACCATGAACGCCCTCGAGGCTCGGGAACTGGTCGACAGCGCACGCTCCAAGGGGCTGTTCCTGATGGAGGCAATGTGGACGCGGTTCCTGCCGCACATCGCCGAGGTCCGTCACCTGCTCGCCTCCGGCGCGCTTGGTGACGTCGTGGCCGTCATGGCCGATCACGGCCAGTGGTTCGCGAAGGATCCTGCATTCCGCCTCTTCGCGCCCGAGCTCGGCGGCGGGGCGCTCCTCGACCTGGGCGTCTACCCGGTGTCGTTCGCGTCGATGGTCCTGGGCAAGCCGGCTCAGGTCGCGGCCTTGATCACCCAGGCGTTCACGGGTGTCGACGGGCAGACATCGATGCTCTTCGGGTACGACGGCGGCGCCCAAGCGATCCTGACCTGCACGTCTTCTGCCAAGAGTCCGACTCGCGCGGCGATCGTCGGCACCGAGGCCCGCATCGAGATCGACGGCGTGTTCTACGCCCCCTCCTCCTTCACACTGATCAGTCGCGACGGCAGTGCCGATCGCTTCGAGCCACCGCACGAGGGCAACGGCCTGCATTATGAAGCCGACGAAGTGGCGCGCTGCCTCCGGGCCGGATTGCTCGAGAGCCCGCTGATGCCGCTCGATGAGACCATCGCGATCATGGAGACCATGGACCGGGTCCTCGCCCAAGCGGAGATCGGCCCTTCGTGAGCCGGAACGCCCAGAGGCAAAACGGCATACGATGAACGCGTGCGACGTGTCCTGGTCATAGCCCTGCTCGTCGTCGGAGTCGCAGCGATCGTGGTCGGTGTCTTGTACCTCACGCAGTCGGCGCAGTCGCTGCCGACATTCTTCCCCGGGTATGTGGCGCACGCGCTGGGCAAGCACACAAAGCGTGGTTACGCCGGCGTCGCGCTCGGGGTCGTGCTCGTCATCATCGCACTCGTGCTGGAGTTCGGCCGTTCGCCGCGGCGGGCTCGGCCCTGAGACCCTGAAGGCGCACAGCCAGCCTCACCGCCTGTTTCAGGCCTCGAACACGTACACCCGACCGGCACTCTTGGCGTGGCCGTCGGCACCTGTGAGAGCGGTCGCGCCCGAGATGGCCACCGAGTAGCCGAAGTAGTCGTCGGCGACGGTGTCGGAGCCCTTCAGCTCGGCGGCCTCCTCCCAGCCGCTCCCTGTCTTGGCGTACAGGTACGCCCAACCGGCGTCTTTGGCGTGCCCCGGTGCACCCACGACCGCGGTCGTGCCCGAGACGGCCACCGAGAAACCGAGGTCGTCACCGGCGGCGGAGGTGGAGCCCTTCAGCTCGGCGGCCTGTCTCCAGCCGGTCCCCGTGTCCGTGAAGACATAGGCCCGGCCGGCGTTCTTGGCATAGCCCGGTGCACCCACGACCGCGGTCGTGCCCGAGACGGCCACCGAGACGCCGACGCCATCGCCGGCGGCGGTGTCGGAGCCCTTCAGCTCGGCGGCCTGTCTCCAGCCGGTCGCCGTGTCGGTGAACACATAGGCCCGGCCAGTACCTTTGGCCTTGTCCGGTGCGCCCACCATGGCGGTCGTGCCCGAGATGGCTACCGAGTACCCGAAGCCGTCGCCGGCGGCGGTGTCGGAGCCCTTCAGTTCGGCGGCCTGTCTCCAGCCGGTCCCCGTCTTCGCGAACACGTAGGCCCGGCCGGCATTCTTGCCGTAACCGTCGGCACCCACGATGGCGGTCTGGCCCGAGATGGCCACCAAGTCGCCAAAGTAGTCACTGGCCGCCGTGTCTGAGCCCTTCAGTTCGGCGGCCAGCGTCCAAACCTTCCCCCTCTTCGCGAACACGTACTCCCGGCCGGCATCCTTGGCATAGCCCGGTGCACCCACGAACACGGTCGTGCCCGAGATGGCCACCGAGTAACCGAAGAAGTCACCGCCCACTGTGCCGGAGCCCGTCAGTTCGGCGGCCTGGTTCCAGACGGTCCCCGTCTTCGAGAACACGTACGCCCGGCCGGCATCCTTGGCGCCGCCCGGTGCTCCCACTACGGCTGTCGTGCCCGAGATGGCCACCGCGACGCCGAGGCCGTCGCCGGCGCCGGTGTCAGAGCCCTTCAGCTCCGCCAGTTGCTTTCCTATCGAGGGCGTGGTTCGTGGCCCCGCGACTATCGCCGAGGCAGGGCTCGCCAGGAAAGGCAGGCAAGTCGCCCCTAGCGCCAGGAGCGCGAGCAACCCAGCAAGGCGGAACCTGCTCATCTGACACCTCCGAGTACCAGCTCGCGTCCCGTGCGAAACGCAGGCCGCTCAACAGAAGCATCGCACCATTGCATTTCACGTGCCAGTGCCGTAACGGAGTTGCGCCAGCCTCAGGCGTGAAACAGCTGACCGTCCTTTGTCGCCCGAGGCGCGTTCACCGCCGACGCTCCGACGGGCGCGCTCGATCTGCTCATCGCTCCGGGGCGAGCCTGATCGGCCGAAACGGAACCCGAGCCAGATGAGCCAGTAGTACCGACTCGGATTTCCAGTAGCTGCTACTGAGGACCGGTTCGGCTTGTTGTGGTCGGCTGCGTCTGTGGCAGGTCGTCGTGCCGTTCCGATCTGGGCTGAGTGTGGGCTGCCCCTGCGGGCAGCGAAGACTCCGTCTGGTCAAGGCCAAAGCCACAGCAGTGCAAGTTCCAAGACAAGGAGAAACCATGGCAAACGACAAAGATAAGGACAAGGACGACAATCTCACCGTCTACGTCGCCGTCTACGACAGCACCGACGCCGCCCTGGCTGACCTCAAAGACATCGAGAGTCTCCACAAGGAGGACCTCGTCGGGACCTACGACGCGGCCGTAGTCGATCGGAAGCATGGCAAGCCGCACATCGTCAAGCGGATGGACAACCCCTCCATACGCATCATCCCTGAGGCGTTCGGCGGCGGCCCCCTCAAGCGAAAGGAGCTCAAGGAAGCGGCCAACGAGCTCGATGCCAACGAGGCGGGGCTGATCGTGATCGGAGAGCCGACGTTGGAGAAGGCCTTCGACAAGGCCGTCACCCGCGCCGCCAAGACCATCAAGAGCACCGTTGACGAAACGACAGACGAGCTTGCTCAGGATATGAAACAGGCGGTCCAGAGTTAGCTCATCCAGTCCCATTAGCCTGAGCCTGAACGAGCAGCCCCGTCGGCCCTGGCCGCTTCCGGCCGCTACAAGTCTTGTTTGCCTGAACGCGCCGGGGTCGCCTCGGGGGGTCACCGGTCCGGAAGGCCGACCACCTGTACTGGCACGTCGAGGCTCACGATGCTGTCGTCGCCGAGCTGGCCGTAGCCACCGTAGCCCCATGCCCAGAGGTTGCCATCCCGGCCTAGGGCGTAAGCCATGTCGCCACCGCCGGCGATCTCCATGACGTGGCTCACCTTGCGCACTCGAACCGGGACGTCGCTATTCGCCGCGCTGGCATCGCCGAGCTGGCCGTAAGCACCGTAGCCCCAGGCCCAGACGTTGCCCTCCCGGCCAAGGGCATAGCCGGTCTCGGAGCCGGCGGCAATGGCGACAACTTGGTCGAGGCCCTTCACGCGCAGCGGCGTGTCGCTGGACGCCTCGTGCGTACCGCTGCCGAGCTGGCCGACGCTGTTGTCGCCCCACGCCCAGACTGTGCCGTTGCCCAGCAACGCATAGGCGGTGTCGAAGCCGGAGGCGAGCGCGCTGACGCCGGCGATGCCGGGCACCTCGACGGGCACGCTCGAGAACAGGCAGGTCGAAAGAGCCCCACCCGATGCTGTACAAGGTGGCGCCCCGAGCTGGCCGAGGCTGTCGTCGCCCCACGCCCAGACGGTGCCGTCGCCCAGCAGGCCATAGCCGTTCGATGCTCCCCCGGCGAGCGCCGTGACTCCCCGAAGTCGTGTCAGCTCGTGCGGGGCGCCGGCACCGGGGTCGGGACTACCGGTCCCGAGCTGGCCGAAGTCGTTGTCGCCCCACGCCCAGACGGTGCCGTCTCGGCGAAGGGCATAGACAGTAAAGGCCCCTGGGTCGAGAGCGACGATCTTGCTCAACGGGCGCACGCGGACGGGCACCTGCTTGGATTTGTCGCCCGCACCGAGCTCATCCTGGCTGTCGTCGCCCCACGCCCACACGGTGCCGTCCCCTAGCAGGGCGTAGGCGGTGTTCATACCTCCAGCGATGGCGATGGCACCGCTGAGGTCACTCACCTCGACCGGAACCGTGCTCTGGTACCACTGACCGGCGACGCCGATCTGACCCTCGAGATCGTCGCCCCACGCCCACACCTGGCCGTCAGCGAGCAGGGCATAGCCGGAATAGCCGCCGGCGGCAATGCTGACGACGGCGCGACCCGAACCGCCGGTGCCGGGGCTCGAGGAAGGGTTTGCGGAAGCAGGCCACGAGCCCCAAAGCAGCACCGACGAGACCGCCACGCCCAACGCGACGCAAACCGACCACCGCCCAGCGGACATCGACCTCACGGTACCTCGCTGCGACTGGCAGAGGAGTGCCAGGGGTGACCGTGCAAGGCACCGCCCTTCTCATCGATCCGCGCCTACGCGTTCTCCTCGAACCTCCTGAGAATCCCGCAATCGCGGGATGCCTCCGGCGATGGGAAGGAGCAACCTGGCCAGGAAAGCAACTAAGTCCACGTGAGAAGGGTCATGATGCTCAAACCTGAAGCACTTTCTCGAACATCAACCAGGGAAGAATTCGACCCTGGCAAGACGAATTCGGACCAGTCCCATGAATGACCGTTCAGGCTGGTTGACATTCTCCTCGGTGATGCTGATGATCGCCGGGCTGATGCGGGTGATCGATGGGATCTGGGCCCTCCAGTACCACGGCGCTATTCCGAACGATCTCAAGGATGCACTGCTCGGCCACAACCTCACGACCTACGGCTGGATCGATGTGGTCATCGGCATCGTCTTGGTCGCCGCTGGTGTCCTGGTCATGGGACCGGGCAACCAACCCAGCGCGGAGGTCTCACGCTTCATCGGCGTCCTTTCCGCGACGCTGGGTGCCATCAGCGCCATCATCTTGGTGCCCTACTACCCGGTCTGGGCGCTCATCTACATAGCCCTCTCGGTCATGGTGATCTACGGGCTCACGGCCCACTTCGGCGACGACAGCTCGCACAGCAGCTCGCACAGCTCGACTTGAGGCGCTCGCCGGCTGAGCCCTTCACTCGCCAGGTCGAGGGGCCGTGGCCGCCAGAGGCTGCGCAGAAGGACCTCCAGCCGCAAGGGCGCCACAATGGGAAGGTGGACCGCGCCGCCGCCGTCACGATGGACCGTGGCGACCCGCTCGCGCCCTACCGGAGCCAGTTCAGCGTCGCCGGGCCGATCTACCTCGACGGCAACTCCCTCGGTCGCCCCTCTGAGTCTGTGATCGAGGGACTGGCGGCGGCGATGCGCGACTGGTCCGAGAACCTGGTTGGCGGGTGGTCAAGGTGGATAGACCTGCCTGCCGCGGTAGGTGACCGGGTCGGCCGGCTGATCGGCTCCGGGCCGGGGCAGGTCGTCGTTTGTGACAGCACGACGGTCAACCTCTACAAGCTGGCCGCCGCCGGCCTGGCCGCCCAGCCTGACCGGCGCGTGATCCTGGCCGACGCGGACGACTTCCCGACGGACCGCTACGTGCTGCAGGGACTCGCCAAGACCAGCGGCCGTGAGTTGCGCCTTCTGCGCGGCAGTGCCGTCGACGGCCTGGACACCGAGGTCGTGGGCTCGGCGATCGACGCCGACACGGCGCTCGTGTGCCTCTCGCATGTCAACTACCGCTCGGGGGCCCGACTGGACCTCGCGGCCATCACCGAGGCGGCCCACCGCCACGGCGCACTCGTCCTCTGGGACCTGTGCCACAGCGCCGGCGCGATGCCGGTCGGCTTGGACGAGGCGGGCGCCGACCTCGCTGTGGGCTGCACTTACAAGTACCTGAACGGCGGCCCCGGCTCGCCCGCCTTCGCCTACGTGAGGCGGGGCTTGCAGGTCCAGCTTCGCCAACCGGTGTGGGGTTGGTTCGGCCAGGAGGACCAGTTCGCCATGGGCCCGAGCTACGACCCCACAGCCGGCATGGGCCGCTTCCTCACGGGCACCCCACCGGTGCTCGGTCTGTTGGCCGTGGACGCCGCCGCCGAGACTGTCGAGTCAGCTGGCATCCCTGCGCTGTGGGCCAAGTCGCAGCAGTTCACGGCCATGCTGGTGGAACTCGTGCGCGACCAACTTGAGCCGCTTGGCGCCAGCCTGGCCAGCCCGAGCGACCCGGATCGGAGAGGAGCCCACGTGTCGGTCGCCCATCCCCGGGCCTGGCCGTGGTGCAAGGCCTTGATCGACCGCCGGATGGTTATCGGCGACTTCCGGCCACCCGACGTGATCAGGCTCGGCCCGGCACCGCTCTACACCCGCTTCGTAGACGTGTTCGACGCCGTCCAGCAGATGGCCGAGGTCCTGGGAGCTGGCGTGGAGGAGGCGCGAGACCACCCGCGAGTCACCTGAGACTGCTCGCGCTCCGGCGGACGATCGTCGCGGTCCACGACTCGACCAGCTTCGACGGTCGCGAAGGGTCATACTGGTCTCCAACTGATGTGTCAATCCTCGAGGAGGCGCGATGCCTGCTCTCGACGTGAGGTGGCAGCCCAGGCACGTACGACCGGCGTTCCAGGGCGTGCTAGCAGTTCTCGTCATCGCTCTCTGGTCGAGCTTCGCCCAGGTGTCAGGCGCGGCTGGGTGGACCGAGTCCAGCGCCAGCTCGGTCAACGAGAGCACCCTCGGCGCTGTGTCTTGCAACTCGACCAGCTCGTGCACCGCGGTTGGCTACCTCGGCGACAACACTCTGATCGAGTCCTGGAGCCGCTCGTCCTGGTCGCCTGTGCGCAGCCCTGATCGCGGGCTGAACAGCACCCTCGACGGGGTGTTCTGCGTCTCGGCCAGCTTCTGCGAGGCCGTGGGCAACTACACCAGCGCCGGCCTCATTCAGACCTTGGTCGAGTCCTGGAACGGCACCACCTGGTCAGTCGTGCCGAGCCCGAGCCTCGCCCCGAGCCAGAGCAGCCTCAACGCGGTGTTCTGCGTCTTGGGCAAGTCGTGCGTCGCCGTGGGCAACTACGGCAGGGCCACCCTGGTCGAGTCCTGGAACGGCACCGCCTGGTCGATCGTGCCGAGCCCGACCCCGGGGACGTACGGCGGCCTCTCCGGCGTTTCCTGTTCCTCGGCCAGCTCGTGTGTCGCCGTGGGCAACTACAGCTACGGCGGCACCGGCAGCGGCAGCAGCAGCCTCACTCGAACCCTGGTCGAGTCCTGGAACGGCGCCGCCTGGTCGGTCGCGCCCGGCCCTAGCCCCTCCGTGGCGCATCTGTACGGGGTGTCCTGCACCGCGGCCAGCTCGTGCACGGCCGTTGGCGACTACACCAGCAATAGTGGTCTCAGCCGGGCTCTGATCGAGTCCTGGAACGGCAGCGCCTGGTCGATCGTGCCGAACCCGAGCCCGGCCGTGGCCGATCTCTACGGCGTGTCTTGTATCTCGGCCA
>JBEKBT010000011.1:0-47503 GCA_050015255.1 Acidimicrobiales bacterium | reverse complement strand
GCGAGGGCGCGCCTTGCCTCGGTGTCCTCTTCGGCAGTCGTGCCCGTGTCAGGAGAAGCTGAGGCCGACGAGGCGTCGACCTCGAGGTCCAACGCGGGCTCGGTGTCGGGCGCTGGGCCCGGCTCGCTCTTCTCGGCTCGCGTCGAGGGGACGGTGTCCGGCGACGGCGGTGAAGGGGGCTCCGCCGGCGCGGGGCGCACCGGAGATTCCGCCCGCGCCGATGGCGAAGCGGGCGGGCTCTTGGCGGCGCTGTCGGGGGCGCTGCGCGGCGTGGCTGCGTGGGGGGTGGCGGCTGGCGGCTCCGCCCGGCCGTACATGCGCTCGATGTAGGCGTCGATCTGGGATTCGCAGGCGACCACGGCGTGGATTTCGCGCCCGATGGTCGTCCGGAGGTCGTCCATCACCATGATGTCGTCCGGCCGGGAGACAGCTACTACGGGGGTGCCGTACTTCCAGCCGACGGCGAGTGAGTGGTGACGACGGGCGGCCTGCTGTGGTAGCAAGGAGGTGGCGGCGGCATTAAGCGGGTATCGGTCGAGGTCCACATAGTCGAGACCGACCTCTTTCGCAAGGGCGCGCGCCTCGGAGACCTCCGCCTTGGAAGGTGACGATTGCCGTCGTGCGGCGTGCGGCGCGCTCTGCTCCGTGGTACTCATCCCCTAATAACATCGGGCGCGCGTCGGAATTTCTTTATTCGATCATTTCCAGGTTCGGCCGACATGTGCCTGTCTTGGTCCGCGAGTTGCGCGGGCACGCTGAGCGGTCGGAGCCGCGCGCTACGTGATTAGGCTAGCGCGGATAGGGTACGCGAGGCATCGAGCCAGGACGAGCCGGGCCGGAGGAAACAACGTGCAAGTGATCGTCGTGCTCGCGTCCGCGCGAACCGACCTTGAGGAAAGGGTCGTCGAGCCTGGATGTCAGCGGCCCTAGGGGCGATGGCCGGCATCATCGGCCTGGTCATCGGCTCGTTCATCGGCGTCGTTGTGGACCGGCTCCCCCGCAAGGAGTCGATCGTGTCGCCCCCTTCTCATTGCGTCGCCTGTTCGGCGCCTATCCGGGCCTACGACAACATTCCCGTCGTCTCCTATTTGCTCCTGCGGGGCCGCTGCCGGGCTTGTGGCGCGCACATCCCACCTAGGGACGCGATGTTGGAGCTCGGGACCGGGATCCTTTTCGTCCTCCTCGCTTGGCGATTGACCTCGGTGTGGGCCCTGCCTGCTTTCTGTGTGCTCGGGGCGAGCCTCGTCGCGATCTCGGCGGTCGACGTCGAGCACATGCGGATCCCCTCCGCCCTCGTGTACGTGACCGCGGCCCTGGGCGTGCCCCTGCTCGTCCTCGCCTCGGCCGGCACGCACCGTTGGTCTGCGCTGGCGGGGGCGGCGATCGGAGGCGCCGCAGCTTTCGCCGTGTTCTTCGCGCTCTTCTACGCGGTGCCGAAGGGCATCGGCTTCGGCGACGTGCGGCTGGCGGGACTGTGCGGAGGCTTTCTCGGCTGGATCGGCTATCGCGAGGTGGTCCTCGCGTTCCTGGTCAGCTTCGTCGTCGCGGGCGTGCCCGCCGCCGTGCTGTTGGCGATGCACAAGGTGCAACGCCGGACGCAGATCCCCTTCGGCCCGGCCTTAGCCGCCGGCACCGTGATAACGGTGCTCTTCGGGCCCCCGATCGTGCATGCCTGGGTGGGCCTGTGAGCGCGCCCGGCTAGCGGACGGCGGAACCGACCAGGCCGCGCTTTTGCAGGGCGACGCGCAGGTCGTGCGGGTTCGAGGCCGCCTGGGTCGCGGCGCGCAAGTCGATCGTGCCCTCCTCGAGCAGGGCGACGAGCGCCTGGTCGAAGGTCTGCATCCCGTAGTACTCGCCCTCGCGGATGATCGAGGTGATGTCGACGCCTTGGCCGGGCTCGATGATGCACTGCTGGATGCGGCCGTTGATGATCATTATCTCGAGGGCGGGCACTCTTCCGGAGCCGTCGGCGGTGGGCACGAGCCGCTGGCAGAGCGTGCCCTTGAGCGCGCCGGCCAGGCTGAGGCGCGCCTGGCGCTGTTGCGCGGGGGCGAAGAAGTCGATGACCCGGTTGATGGTCTCCACGCAGTCGATGGTGTGAAGCGTGGCGAAGACGAGGTGCCCGGTCTCGGCCGCGCTGAGGGCGGTCTCGACGGTCTCGGTGTCGCGCATCTCGCCGACGAGGATCACGTCGGGGTCTTCGCGAAGCGCCGAACGCAGAGCGACGAGGAAGCTCGAGGTGTCGAACCCGACTTCGCGCTGGCTGACCGCGGAGAGCTCGTCGTGGTGCAGAACCTCTATCGGGTCTTCGATCGTGACGATGTGGCACTCACGCGTGTGGTTGATGTGGTCGACCATGGCGGCCAGCGTCGTCGTCTTGCCGCAGCCCGTCGGTCCCGTCACGAGGATGAGGCCTCGTTGCTCGTCGGCGAGCCGCCGGACGGCCTCGGGGAGGTTCAGCTCGCCGAAGGACCTGGCATGAGAGCGCACGAGCCGGAAGACCATGCCGATGGTGCTGCGCTGGCAGTAGGCGTTCACACGAAAGCGGCCCAGGTCCTGAATTGAATAAGCGAAGTCGGCCTCGTTCGTCGCGTCGAAATGCTCCCAGGTCCGCTCCTGCATGACCTCCTTGGTGATCCGCACCATGTCGTCCGAAGTGATGACCGGTGCGTCGGCGACCCGCCCGAGGTCGCCGTTGATGCGCATTCGTGGTGGGGAGCCCACCTTCAAGTGCAAATCGGAGCCGTCCGCAGCAGACAGACGGCGTAACAACATGTCGAGATCTGAGCGCTCCATACGTACAGCGTCGCGCATATCACGCACGGTGGCAAAATTTTGCCGCGGGGAGTGACCGAGAGGGTCGCGGTCGGCCCACACTTCCGCCCGCCGCACACCCGGCGCGCTATGGTGCGCTAGGGCTAATGACAGGCTTGTAGTTCGTCCACAGGCTGTGGATGGAGCCTGTGGACAGGGAGTGGGCAAGCGGTGGTGGAGCCGGGCGAGGGCAAAGCACGAGGGGGCGAATCGTTCGTCCATCTCCACACCCACACCGAGTACTCGATGCTCGACGGGGCGGCCCGGATCGGAGATCTCGTGGCGGCCGCGGTCGCCGACGGCCAGCCGGCGCTGGCGATCACCGACCACGGGAACATGTACGGCGTCCTCGACTTCTACAAGGCGTGCCGCGACGCCGGCATCACCCCGATCATCGGCACCGAGGCCTACATGGCCGCTCAGTCCCGCTCCGAGCGCCCCGTGCGGCGGGGCCGCATCGACGACACCGGGGGCGAGGGCGACCGAGGCGAGAAGCTCTACTACCACCTGACCGTCCTCGCCGAGACCACGCAGGGCTATCGCAACCTCATCAAGCTCTCTTCGGCCGCCTACCTCGAGGGTTACTACTACAAGCCCCGTGTGGACTGGGAGCTTCTCGAGCGCTATCACGTCGGCCTCATCGCCACGACCGGGTGCCTCGGCGGCGTGGTCGCCCAGGCGCTGCTCGCCGAGGATTTCGACTCTGCCTTGCGCCTGGCCGGGCGCCTTCAGGACATCTTCGGCAAGGAGAGCCTCTTCGTCGAGCTGCAGGACCACGGCATCGCGGCGCAGCGGACGACCAATCCCGGCCTTGTCCGGATCGCCCGGGCCATCGCCGCCCCCCTTCTCGCCACCAACGACAGCCATTACTGCAGGCGCGAGGACGCGGTCGCCCATGACGCGCTCTTGTGCGTGCAGACCGGCGCCACGATCCACGACCCGAAGCGGTTCAAGTTCGAGGGCGAGGAGCACTACCTGAAGAGCGCGCAAGAGATGCGGCGTCTTTTTGCCGAGCTGCCGGCCGCGTGCGACAACACGCTGTGGATAGCGCAAAGGGCCAAGGTCGAGCTCGAACTGGGCAAGCCGGCGCTCCCGCAATTCCCCATCCCCGAGGCGTTCCGGGGCGACACCTACGAGCGGTCGGCGGCGGACTACCTCGCCCACCTGACCTACGAGGGAGCCGCGGCCCGTTACGGCCCGCAGATCCCACCGGAGGTGGCCGAGCGGCTCGATTTCGAGCTGAGGGTCATATCGGAGATGGGTTTCTCCGCCTACTTCCTCGTCGTCTGGGACATCATCCGCTTCGCGAGGGACTCGGGCATCCGCGTCGGCCCGGGCCGTGGGTCGGCCGCGGGATGTTGCGTCGCCTACTGCCTGCGCATCGTCGATCTCGACCCGATCCGCTACGACCTGCTCTTCGAGCGTTTCTTGAACCCGGGCCGCAAGCAGATGCCCGACATAGACATGGACTTCGACGAGCGCCGCCGGGGGGAGATGATCCGCTACGTGGCCGAGCGCTACGGCGTCGATCACGTCGCTCAGATCGTCACCTTCTCGACCATAAAGGCCCGTGCCGCCGTGCGCGACGGTGCCCGTGTCCTGGGATTGCCCTACGCCCTCGGCGACCGGATCGCGAAGGCCATGCCCCCGCTCGTCATGGGCCGGGACACCCCGCTCCGGGCATGTTTCGAGCGGGTCGAGGGTCACGAGGACGGCTACATGGCCGCAGCCGATCTCCGCGAGATGTACGAGCAGGACCCGGACGCGAAGCTGGTGATCGACGTGGCGAGGGGCCTCGAGGGGCTCCGGCGCCAAGACGGCATCCACGCCGCCGCCGTCGTGATCACCCAGGAGCCGCTCACCGAGTACCTTCCCGTGCAACGCAAGCCCGAGCCCGGCACCGACCCGGGCGACGCCCCCATCGTCACTCAGTACGAGATGCACGGCGTCGAGGAGCTCGGCCTTTTGAAGATGGACTTTCTCGGGCTGCGCAATCTCTCTGTGATCGAGATGGCCCTCGATCTCATCGAGCAGACGACGGGCTCCCGGCCCGACATAGACGCCGTGCGCCTAGATGACGAGGCGACCTTCGAGATGCTGCGGCGAGGGGACTCCATCGGGGTCTTCCAGCTCGAGGGTGCCGCCATGCGCTCGACGTTGCGCTCGCTGGCGCCGACGAGCTTCGACGACGTGGCCGCGCTCGTCGCCTTGTACCGGCCGGGCCCGATGGCGGCCAACATGCACCGCGACTATCCGGACCTGAAGAACGGCCGCAAGCCTGTCACCTACCTCCACCCGGACATGGAGGCGATCCTCGGGGACACCTACGGCCTGATGCTCTACCAGGAATCGGTGATGCGTGTCGCCCAGCGTTTCTCGGGCTATTCCCTCGAGGAGGCCGACAATCTGCGCAAGGCCTGCGGCAAGAAGAACCGCGCCCTCATTGCCGCCGAGCGCAAGAAGTTCATCGCCGGATGCGTCCGGCAGGGTTACGACGAGGCGCTCGGCAAGCAGCTGTTCGACATCATCGAGCCCTTCGCCGACTACGCCTTCAACAAGTCGCACTCGTACGGCTACGGCCTTGTCGCCTACCAGACGGCGTGGTTGAAGGCGAACCACCCGGTCGAGTACCTCGCCGCCCTGCTGTCGTCGGTCAAGGGGGACAAGGACAAGACTGCCGTCTACCTTGCCGAGTGCCGCACGCTCGGCATCGAGGTCCGGGTGCCGGACGTGAACGCCTCCTCCTCGAACTTCACCCCGATCCGGGCCGTGCCGGCCGCCTCGGCCCCGGCGGGGGGCCAGGTCGCCGGTGGCCGGGGGGTGATCATCTTCGGCCTTTCCGCCGTCCGCAACGTCGGGGAGGCCATCGTCGAGCACATCGTCGCGGCGCGCGACGCGGGCGGGCCCTTCACCGACTTCTACGACTTCTGTCGCCGTGTCGATCCGAGCGCGCTCAACAAGAGGGCCGTCGAGTCGCTCGTAAAGGCGGGAGCCTTCGACTCGCTCGGCCATCCGCGAAAGGGGCTCTGCCTGGCCTTCGAGGCCATCATCGAGCGGGCCCTCGTCCGCAGGCGCGAGTCCGAGCAGGGAATCGCGACCTTGTTCTCGCTCCTCGACGACGCGGCCGGCACCGCCGCGGCCGCAGGTGGCTCGCCGGCCAGCTTCGACGGCACCTGGGTTGCGATCCCGGACCTCGAGTTCGACAAGGGCGAGCGGCTCGCCTTCGAGAAGGAGATGCTCGGGCTCTATGTGAGCGACCATCCGCTCATGGGCCTCGAGCAGTCGTTGCGCAACGCCACCGACGTCACGATCCGTGACCTGCTCGATTCCGCCGCCCCGGCGGAGGACGCCACGGGGCCAGTGGGCGGTGTCGGCGGCCCTGCGGAGCTGGGCGAGAGTGTCACTGTCACGACGGGGGGCGTCGTCACCGCCCTCGTGCGTCGGTACACGCGCCGCGGCGAGATCATGGCGACGTTCGTGCTCGAGGACCTCGAGGCGGCGATCGACGTCATGGTCTTCCCGAAGACCATGCTCGAGTACGGGGCCCTCCTCGAACAGGACGCCATCGTGGCGGTGCGTGGCCGGCTCGATCTCCGGGAGGACCAGCCGAAGCTCATCTGCAGGGAGGTACGACGCCTCGAGCTCGCCACGCCGGGCAACGATCCGCCTGTCGAGGTCGTGCTGCCGCTCAACCGGCTGACCGACTCCCTCGTGCGCCAGGTCCGCGATCTCGTGCGCGAGCATCCCGGCACCTGCGCCGTTCACCTGCGCGTCGGGGAGAAGGTGCTGAAGCTTCCCCCGCAGTTCAACGTCAATCCCAGAGGCGGGCTCGTCGGCGCCCTGAAGGAGCTCCTGGGCACCTCTGCGGTCGCGAACTGAGCCCGTCACGAAGCGCCCTGGCAGGTCATAGCTTCGATCCCGTACACTGTTAGCGGTCCGAGCCGGGATGTGCACGCACAGCCGGGCACGTTGGGGCTCGGCGTCGCCATTAACGGCCAGTGTTCTCGGTGGCGGTCATGCACCGTAGCTCAGACGGCCGGGGCGGCAGGGTGAGAGCGACGCACGGGAGTTTGAGACGGTCATGGCCATCGATATCGAGGTCGCTACGAAGGACTGTACGGCGCTCACTGACGCGGAACTGGCCGAGATGGCCGATCTCTCCGCGGCGGAGAGGGCCGGCTGGGAGGTGGGCTTCCTCTCCAAGCAGCGCGAGGAGTGGGTGCTCGTCACCCAGGTTCGCCAGCAGGGGAGGCTGCAGGGCTACGCCCTCGCCACCCTCGAGCGGATCGGGGGCACGCCCAGCCTCTTGGTCGGCGTGGCGGCCTTCACGCGGGGGCACAACGCCAGCGTCGCCCTCGAGGCCGCGATGCGGGACCTCTACCGCCGTGCGGTGCTCGCCTTCCCCGACGAGGACGTCCTCGTGGGGACCAGGTTCGCGCAGCCCCGCGGTTTCCGCGCTTTTTCGGGCCTTGAAGAGGTAGTCCCGCGTCCCGACCACCGGGCGACAGGTGAGGAGCGTGCCTGGGGTCGCCGCCTGGCGAAGCGTTTCGGCGCCGACGGGAACCTCGACGACAGGACCTTCGTGCTCAAGGGTGACGGAGACGCCGCCGGGCTGCTCGACTACGACCCGCAGGTGCCGCCGCCCGAGTGCGAGCGCCTGGACGGCCTCTTCACGGGGCTGGACGCCGAGCGCTCCGACAGCCTCGTGGCTTTCGGCTGGGCGATGGCCGAAGCGCTCGCGGCGAGCGAGCTTCCGCTCTGAGGCTCCGCACCTTCGGCGTCAGGGCCTCGGCAGCACGCCGGGCACCGCTTTAGCTCTGCGGCCCCCGCTTCGACTCAGGGCCTCGGCAGCACTCCGAGCACGAGCTTGGGCGCTTGTCCCCGGCGCGGCGCCCCGAGGGCGACGACCAGGTAGCGGGGAGGCCCCCCGATCGCCCTTTCGACAGCGTCGCTGGTGAGAGTGCCGCTTCCGGCACGCCCGTCGGCTTCGACGACGCGTTCATCGACCGCGGGCAGGCGGTGCTTGCGGCCTCCGAGGCTGAACTGGCACCAGGTGCCGGACAGGTCCCAGGCGAACTGCGGTGCGCGGTCGGGAGCGACGACCGCGACAGAAGGGCGCGAGCCGTCCAGGTCCTGATAGGAGATCGAGGGGCCGAGCGATCCGAGCAGCGGTCGCCTCGAGTCGACGGGGAGCAGCTCGTTGAGGAGCCGGCGTACGGCTCGATGCCGGGGGGTTCCGATCAGTTCGGGCGCCTTGCAGATCATGACGGCCTCCGGGCGCGCCGGATCGGTCGGCTCGTCGTCGTCTGCCAGCTCGATCTCGACGAGGTCCAGCTCCGGACCGGTGTGGGGTTGGCCCGTGCCGAGCCCGTCGTGGGAGGCGGCGCGGGCGAGGCTCGAGTCAGCGGGCACCACCGGCCACCCGGAGGCATGGCTGCGCAGCAGGGCCCCGGTGGCGACGTCCACGGCCACCCATTCCGGGCCCCGGGTCAGCAACAGGCAGTGGAGCACGTCACCGGGCTGGTTCGCCCGGGCCGCGCCCGGCCGGCGGTGCCGGGGCGAGGGGAGCCTCACGCGGTGGCGTCTCACGGCGGTCCGACCGTCGCGGCGAGAGCGGCGAGGAGGGCGTCGGCGTTGTCGACCGGAGCCAGGCAAGCTCCCCTTCGGCAGACATAGGCGAAACCGTCCTCACGGCCGGCGAGCAGCGGACTCTCGAAGGCGGCCGTGGCGTCGCCCGGCCCCGCTGCGCCGGAGCTGCCGTCGCCCGGCCCCCCTGCGTCGGAGCTGCCGTCGCCCACGCCCCCGTCACCGCCGGCAGGGAGCCCGCCTCGGGACGAGCGCCAGGCGAGCACGGCACCGGGCAGGAAACATCCCTGGACGGCCCGAACGAGGTCCTCCCGTTCGCCCGTGACGGCGACCTCGACCGGACCGTGCTCGAGCAGGGCCGCGGCGAGGAGGAGCTCCCCGAAGGCCAAGGGAGAAGCCGCCAGTTCGGCTCCGGCGGCGGCGACGATCCGCTCGGCTGCCGCGGCGAGCTCGTCGTCGCCTGCGAGGGCGCCGAGGCGGGCCAGGGCCACGGCTGCCACCGACCCTGCCGCCGGCGTCACGCCGTCGTGCAGCTCACGAGGCCGCACGACGAGTGGTTCGGTGTCCGACCCGGTCGTGTACAGGTCGCCCGTTTTGGCGTCGGCGAAGAGCCGGAGGAGCTCGCGGGCGACGGCCACGGCCTCCATCGTCCAGCGTGGGTCGCCGGAAAGCTCGCCGAGGCGCGTGCAGCAGTCGACGAGCCAGGCGTAGTCGACCGCGTAGCCCGGAAGGCTCGCCCGCCCCTGGCAGAAAGAGCGCAGCACCCTTCCATCTTCACGCCGCAGGTGCCCGAGGAGGAACACGGCGATCTCCTCCGCCGCCCGCGACCAGTCGGCCCTGCCCGTGGCGGCGGCCGCCTCGACGAGCGTCGAGCACATCATGGCGTTCCACTCGGTGATGACCTTGTCGTCGAGCCCCGGCCGGACGCGACCAGCGCGCGCCGCCAGGAGCTCGCCGCGGCCGGCCTCGATCTCGGGCGGGCGCGCCAGCTCGCCGCGCCGGGCGCGGTGCAGGACCGTGCGTCCCTCGAAGTTCCCCTCCGGCGTGACCCCGTACCACTCGGCCGCCGCTCTCGCCCGGGCGGGCCCGAGCACGGAGGTCAGCTCCTCGGCCGACCAGAGGTAGTAGCGGCCCTCCTCGCCCTCGGAGTCGGCGTCCTCCGCCGAGTAGAGCCCGCCCTCGGGGTCGCGTAGCTCGCCGAGCACGTAGGCGAGAGTCTCCTCCAGCACCTGCAGCCAGCGGGGATCGCCGTCGAGCTGCCAGGCGTGCAGGTAGACGCGGGCGATGAGCGCCTGGTCATAGAGCATCTTCTCGAAGTGGGGCACGGACCAGTGCTGGTCGACCGAGTAGCGGGCGAACCCGCCGCCGAGGTGGTCGTAGATGCCGCCGGAGGCCATCGCCTCCAAGGTGCGCTCGACCATCTCGAGCGAGGCGCCCGCGCCCGTGCGGACGTGGTGGCGCAGGAGGAGGTCCAACAAGAGGGGCTGGGGGAACTTCGGGGCTGAGCCGAACCCGCCGTTGCCAGGGTCGAAGATCGACCCCAGCTGATCGACGGCCTCCTCGCACAGTGCCTCGGCCCGCCGGGGGGCCATGCCAGGAGCGGTCGGCGCCTGCCCCTGTCCCGCCGGCGCGAGCCGGCTCGCGACCGCGTCCGACAGCGCTCGCGCCCCGGCGAGGACGTCCTCGCGGCGCGAGCCCCAGGCATCGACGACGGCCTCGAGCACCTGGCCGAACGACGGCATCCCGTGGCGGGGGCGGTCGGGGAAGTACGTGCCGGCGAGAAACGGGAGCCCTTCGGGGGTGGCGAAGATGCTCATCGGCCACCCGCCGCGGCCCGTGGCCGCCTGGACCGCCTCCATGTAGATCGAGTCGAGGTCGGGGCGCTCCTCACGGTCGACCTTGACGCTCACGAAATGGCTGTTCATCACCTCCGCCGTCGCCGGGTCGGCGAAGGACTCGTGCCCCATGACGTGGCACCAGTGGCAGGACGAGTAGCCGATCGAGACGAAGAGGGGCCGGTCCAGCTCCCTGGCTCTTTCCAGGGCCTCGTCGCCCCACGGGTACCAGTCGACGGGGTCGCGCGCATGCTGGCGCAGGTAAGGGCTCGTCTGCCCGCCGAGCCGGTTCACCGGGGCCCTCCGCCAAGGGGGGCGCGGAACGCTTTCACGCCCCGGAATCTACGGCCAGGTGCCATGGGCTGGGTCCCGGGCAGGCGGGGCTCATTCGACAGCCGCCCGGGGACCGCCGAGAGCCGCCAGGTCGGCCCGGCTGACCTTGCCGATGGCGGTGCGGGGCAGATCGGCGACGATGACGAGCTCGCGGGGGGCGGCGAAGGGCGCCAGCTGCTCTCCCGCGCGCTCGCGCAGCTGGGCGAGAAACGTCCCCGTTTCGATCTCCTGGCCCTGTGGCGAGGCCACGACGTAGGCGACGAGCCTGGCGCCCCATTCCGGGTCTTCCCGCCCGCCGACGGCGACCTCGAGCACCCCCGGGTGCCCCCGGAGCACGGCTTCGACCTGGGCCGGCCAGATGTTCTCCCCGCCCGAGATCACGGCGTCGTCCAGCCGGCCGTGGATCTCGAGGCGCCCGGCGGCGTCGAGCCCGCCGGCGTCGCCGGTCGGGAACCAGCCCTCGGGCGTCTTCGGGTCGGACCCGTCCCGGTAGCCGCGCAGCAGCATCGGGCCGCGGAGCCAGATCTCGCCCTCCACGACGCGCACCTCCACGCCGTCGAGGGCGACGCCGTCGTAGACGACCCCCGAGCCCGTCTCGGTCATGCCGTAGGTGGCGACGGTGTTCGCCGGCCGGTCGGCAGGCGGTTGCTGGCCGCCGAGGACGATGGTGCGGAACAGCGCCGCCCCCTCGGGCCCGAGACGGGAGAGGGCGGCGGGCACGAGGCTGACGAGCGTCGCGCCCCGGTCGCTCGCCGCTGCGAGCGCCCCTTCCACGGAGAAACGAGGCTGGATCTCGACGGGCGTCGCGCTCACGATCGCCCTCGTCACGACCGAGAGGCCGCCGACATGGGCCAGCGGCAGGCAGGCGAGCCAGCGGTCCCGGTCCGGGTCGACACCGAGGCGGGCGCTCGTCACCCGGGCCGAGGCGGCGACGGCGGCGTGGGTGAGCACCACGCCTCTCGGCTCGCCTGTGGTCCCGCTCGTCGTGACGACAAGCGCGTCGCCGTCCTCGACCGGCTCCCCGCTGCGCGGGCTCGGCCGGCCCGAGGCGTCGATCACCGCAGAGGGCCGCAGGGCGGCCACGAGTCGGTCGAGGGCAGTCCTGGAAAGGCGCGTGTCGAGGGGGAGCACGGCATCGCCGTCGTCCCAGCAACGCCGGAGCGCCTCGGCGAAGGCCGGGCCGCCGGGCATGGCGAGGGCGACGAGGCGGCGCACCCCCCAAGCGTACGGGGCCGCAGGCACGCTCGGCGTTAGCCTGCAGCCCATGGCGGCCGTGGAGTGGACGAAGAGGGGCGAGTACCAGGACATCGCCTACGAGAGTGCGAGCGGGATCGCGAAGCTCACGATCTGCCGCCCGGAGGTGCGCAACGCCTTCCGTCCCCAGACGCTCTTCGAGCTCTCGCGTGCCTTCGGCGCCGCCCGTGACGATCCCGACATCGGCGTCGTCATCTTGACCGGCGAGGGCCCGGACGCTTTCTGTTCGGGGGGCGACCAGCGTGTTCGAGGTGAGGACGGCTACCTGGGCGACGACGCCGTGGCCGAGCGCGGCATCGGCCGGCTGAACGTCCTCGACCTGCAGGTCCAGATCCGCCGGCTGCCCAAGCCCGTCATCGCCATGGTCGCCGGTTACGCCATCGGCGGCGGCCACGTGCTCCATCTCGTCTGCGACCTCACCATCGCCGCCGACAACGCCCGTTTCGGCCAGACCGGGCCCAGGGTCGGCAGCTTCGACGGCGGCTACGGCGCAGGGCTGCTGGCAAGGACGATCGGTCTGAAAAGGGCGAAGGAGATCTGGTTGCTCTGCCGCCAGTACGACGCCGCCCAGGCCCTCGACTGGGGGCTCGTCAACGCCGTCGTGCCCCTCGCGCGGCTCGAGGAAGAGACCGTGGAGTGGTGCCGCGAGATCCTCGCCCTCTCGCCGATGGCGCTTCGCGTGCTGAAGGCGGGTTTCAACGCCGCCGACGACGGGCTCGCCGGCATCCAGCAGCTCGCCGGCGACGCCACGATGCTCTTCTACATGTCCGAGGAGGCCCAGGAGGGACGCAACGCCTATGTCGAGAAACGCCGGCCCGATTTCTCACGGTTTCCCCGGCGCCCCTGAGAGCGGTGGCGCGTACAGCGTGACCACGACTCGCAAGTGGGTGGCAGGCCGCAAGTGGGTGGCAAGCCGCAAGTGGGTGGCAGGCGCGCGGCCGAGGACACTGCCGGCCGCGGTGGTGCCGGTCCTCGTCGGCACGGCGGTGGCCGTCGCCGGCGGCTCGATGATCTTGTGGCGGTCGCTGGATGCTCTCGTCGTCGCCCTCGCCATCCAGATCGGGACGAACTACGCCAACGACTACTCCGACGGCGTCCGCGGGACCGACGCCCAGCGTGTCGGCCCCCGCAGGCTCGTCGCCTCGGGCCTGGCGGCTCCGGGGGCGGTGAAGGCGGCGTCGTTCTGCGCCTTCGGGGTCGCGGGCGTGGCCGGGCTCGTGCTCTCCCTGGCCACCTCGCCCTGGCTGCTCGTCGTGGGCGCCCTGTGCTTCGCGGCCGGCTGGTTCTACTCCGGCGGGTCCCGCCCCTATGGCTACGCCGGCTTCGGCGAGGTCTTCGTCTTCGCCTTCTTCGGGCTCGTGGCCGTGATCGGCACGGCGTATGTCAACCTCGGGCACGTGACCGCCCTCGCCGTGACCGCCGCCATCCCCGTTGGCTTCCTCGCCACGGCGCTGCTCGTGGTCAACAATCTCCGCGACATCGAGAGCGACATGGTTGCCGGCAAGAAGACGCTGGCGGTCCGCTCCGGAGCGCGGGCGACCCGCGGCTTGTACACGGCACTGGTCGTCGGTGCTTTCCTGCTCGTGGCCGTCATCGCCTTGCGGCGGCCGGCCGCCTTGATCGCCCTGCTCGCCGTCGTCCCCGCTCTGCCCCCGCTGCGCCGGGTGCTCGCCGGCGCCGAGGGCCATGACCTCGTCACGGCGCTCGCCGGCACCGGGATGCTGCAGCTGGCCTTTGGTGCTTTGCTCGCCCTCGGGATAGCCCTGTGAGCTCCCCGCCCAGGGCTTGCTCAGGCGCCGGCGAGCATGAACTCGCGCACGAGCGCCACGAAAGCGCCGGGGCGCTCGAGGAAGACCGCGTGCCCGGCACCGGCGACGACGGCCAACCGGGCGTTGGCACCGATTGCCTCGGCGGTGCGCTCGGCGATCGGCCTGAACTTGCCGTCGTCCTCGCCGACCACGACGAGGACTGGCATCTCGAGCTCGCCGAGACTCTCCCACAGCGGCGACTGGGTGCCGGTCCCGGCGGTCCTGAGGGAGGCGGCCAGGCCTGCGGCCGAGCTCGAAAGGCGCGACGGCCGGTCGGCCTGCTCCTCGGTCAGGTGCGCGAAGAGCGGCCCGGCGAGCCATCTGTCGACGAACTCCGGCATCATCGCGTCTCCGCCCCGTTCGAGCTCGGCCGCGAGCCGGTCATCGGCCTCCCGGCGCAGACGGCGGCTCGGCTCGTCGCGGATGCCCGGGTGCGCCCCGACGATGACGAGGCGTTCGACGAGCTCCGGCGCCTCAAGCGCCAGGTGGAGACAGCACCGTCCGCCGAGCGAGTAGCCGACGTAGGTCGCCTCGCCGCCGGCCCGGCCGAGGGCTCCCGCCGCTTGGGCGAGGCCCGAGCCGGGCTCGGGCACGGGCGAGCGCCCGTGACCCGGGAGGTCGACCGTGACGACCTCGAAGCCGCCTTCGAGCTCACCGGCGACGCCCGCCCACGAGGAGCTCGTCTGGGTGAAGCCGTGGACGAGCACGACCCTCGGCCCGCGGCCCCGGCTCGTCGCGTGGAGCGCAAAGGACATCGCCGGTGACCGTAGCGGCCAGCTTCTCGGCCACGCTCGTCGACGAGTGGGTGCGCGCCGGGCTGACAGATGCTGTCATCGCGCCCGGCTCGCGTTCGACCCCGCTCGCGGTCGCCCTCGCCCGCGAGGGCCGCATTGCCGTGCACGTCCGCTTGGACGAGCGCTCGGCGGCCTTCTTCGCGCTCGGGATCGGGCTCGCAACGGGTCGCCCGGCTGTCCTTGTCACCACGAGCGGCACCGCCGCCGTCGAGGTCCACGCCGCGGTCGTGGAGGCACACCTGTCCCGGGTGCCGATGATCGTGTGCACCGCTGACCGCCCGCCGGAGCTGCATCATGTCGGCGCCCCGCAGACCATCGAGCAGGCGGGACTGTTCGCGGGCGCTCTCCGCTGGGCAGTCGATCCCGGCGTGCCCGACGAAGCCGCCCGGGGGAGCTGGCGCTCGCTCGGCAGCCGCCTCGTCGCCGAGGCCACGGCCGGGCCGATGGGGCCGGGCCCGGTGCACGCCAACCTCGCCTTTCGAGAGCCGCTGCTCCGAGCACCCGTGGAGCTCCCGCCGGGGCGGCGCAACGGCCGCCCCTGGCACCGGGCCGACCCGGTCCGGAGGCTCCCCGAGCCGGCCTCGATGGACGCCCTCGTCGGGCTCGTCCGCCCGGCGGCAAGAGGTCTGATCATCGCGGGTTCGGGCGCGGGGCGACCAGAGGTGATCCGCCGCCTGGCCGCCGCTTTGGGCTGGCCGGTCCTCGCCGATCCCCGCTCGGGCGCCCGGACCCCGGGCGAGCCCGGAGCTCCGACCGTCGCCGCCGCCGATGGGCTGCTTCGCGTCGAGAGCTTCGCCCGCGGGCACATGCCGGAGATCGTCCTTCGCCTGGGCGAGCCGTGGGCGTCGAAGGTGATGGCCGCCTGGCTGGCCTCGAGCGCCGCGGCCGGTGCCCTCGAGGTGCTCGTCGACCCGCACTGGGCCTGGCGCGATCCCGGGCGCGAGGCCGACGTGGTCTTGGCGGCTGATCCGGACCACGTGATGGAGGCCCTGTTGCTGCGCGTGCCCGAAGGCGCCGGCGCCGGCCGCTCGGCCATGGCGGCGCCTTCGAGCTGGTCGGCGGGGTGGGCAGAGGCCGAGGCGAGCGCCCAACGCGCCATCGAGGGCGTGCTGAGCCGCCACGGGGAGGCGACCGAGCCGGGCGTGGCGCGGGCTTTGTTCGCCTGGTCACCGCCCGGGTCGACGCTCGTCGCCTCGTCCTCGATGCCGTTGCGCGATCTCGAATGGTTCGCGGCTCCCCGCTCGGACCCGCCGCGGGTGCTCGCCAACCGCGGCGCGAACGGGATCGACGGTGTCGCCTCCACGACCCTTGGTGTCGCCGCGGCCGCCGCCGACATGGGCGGGCCTGTCGTGGGCCTGCTCGGCGATCTCGCTTTCCTGCACGACTCGTCGGCTCTCGTCCGGGGCAGGCGCGAGCCGACCCTGCCCGCCGTGCTCGTTGTCGTCGACAACGGCGGTGGGGGCATCTTCTCGTTCCTCCCCCAGGCCTCCGAGCTGGAGGAGGGGCTCTTCGAGAGGCTCTTCGGCACGCCGCAGAAGATCGACGTCGCCGACCTTGCCCGGGCCGCCGGCTGCGACACGATCGAGGTCGCCAGCCGCCAGGAGCTCCCCACGCATCTCGACTCCGCCCTCGGATACGCCGCGCGGCGCGGGCCGACGGTCGTGGTCGTGCGCACCGACCGCAAGGCGAACACGGCGCTGCACAGCGAGCTCGAGGCCGAAGTCGCCCTCGCCCTTTCCTGAGTGGCACGCTTTGGGAATGGGGAAGATCTCTGAGGACCTCGCCTTTCGCGGACTCGCGCACCAGGTGAGCGACGAGGCGCTCTGGACGCTGCTCGACACCGGGGCGACGACGGCCTATCAAGGGTTCGACCCCACTTCCGACAGCCTCCATGTCGGCAACCTTCTCGGGATCCTCACCTTGCGCCGGCTCCAGGAGGCCGGCCACCGCCCCATTCTCCTCGCCGGGGGCGGCACCGGGCTGATCGGTGACCCCGGTGGGAAGTCGGACGAGCGCCCCCTGCTCTCGCTCGAGCAGCTCACGGCCAACCTCGAGGGGATCCGGGGCCAGCTCGCGGGCCTGCTCGACATGTCGAGCGCGGCGGGGCAGACCCGGGGACTGCTCCTCGACAACTCCGAGTGGCTCTGCGCCTACGGCTTCATCGACTTCTTGCGCGACGTCGGCAAGCACTTCACCGTCAACCAGATGACCGCCAAGGAGTCCGTGAAGACGCGCCTCGAACGGCCCGAGCAGGGCATCTCCTACACCGAGTTCAGCTACATGCTGCTGCAGGCATACGACTACCTCCACCTGCACGACTCCTACGGCTGCCGGCTGCAGCTCGGCGGCAGCGACCAGTGGGGCAACATCACCATGGGCATCGAGCTCATTCGCAAGGTCCGCGGAGCCGAGGCCTTCGCGCTGACGTTCCCGCTCTTGCTGCGCGCGGACGGGACCAAGTACGGCAAGAGCGAGTCCGGGGCGGTGTGGCTGGACCCAGCCAAGTCCTCGCCCTACGTCATGTACCAGTTCTTCCTGCGCACCCCCGACGACGAGGTAGGCACCTTGTTGCGTTTCTTCACGTTCCTCTCCCACGAGGAGATCGAGGAGCTCGACCTCGACACGAAGGCCCGGCCCGAGCAGCGCAAGGCGCAGGAGGCCCTGGCGCGGGCCGTCTGCACGCTCGTGCACGGACAGAGCGAGACCGAGCGCGCGGCTGCGGCGTCACGGGCGTTGTTTTCCGAGGACGTCGCCGGGCTCGACGAGAAGATGCTCCTCGAGGTCTTCGCCGACGCGCCATCTTCGAGCCTGGTTCGCTCCGAGCTCGGCCCCGGGCTCACGCTCGTGGACGTGCTCGTGTCGAGCGGCCTCGCCTCCTCGAAGACGGTGGCGCGCTCCGCAGTCGCTCAAGGCGGCGTGTACGTCAACAACCGCCGCCGTAACGACCCCGAGGCGCGCCTTTCCCGCGAGGATCTCCTCGCCGACCGCTACGTCGTGCTTCGCAGGGGACGGCGGAACTACCACCTGCTTCGTTTCGAGTGAGGCCGGGCTTGCGCCGAGTCGTGCACGAGGCGGCGGCTCTCGCCATGGCGCTCCTGGCCCTCGGCGCGACGGCGGGGTGCACGGGGTACACCGGCACGCGAGCCCACCAGGTCTCCCAGTGGGCCTCGCAGTACACGGTCGTCTCCAACGACCAGACCGTGCTCTCGGACATAGGTGCCATCAAGCGCTCCTTGCGTGCCGGGCGGCTCAAGGACGTGACGAGCAACTGCGCGGGGCTCGTGACAGATGCCGGCACCGCCTACGGGAACCTGCCGACGCCGGACGACACCTTGACAGACGAGCTGAACACCGCCTACGAGGACTTCGCGAACGCCGGCAGCTCGTGCGCCGGGGCCGGGAGCCTCCGCTCCAAGAAGATCACCGCCGCCCTGAGCAAGATCGCCGTGGGCCTCGTCTCACTCGACAAGGCGACTCGGCGGCTCGCGGCCGACGGCGTGCACTGAGGGCTCCGGCGCGGGTGCGGGCGCCGCCGCCTCGCCGGCACGCTACCGTTCGACCTGTGAGCACCCGCGGTGTGCCGGTCGGTCCCTTCCCCCCCGAAGCCGACCCGGCAGAGTACGAGCGGTTGCGTCGGCGCGTGCTCTGGAAGCTGCCGACAGGGCTTTACCTGCTCGGGAGCCGGGCCGGGGAGCGCCGGAACCTGATGACCCTGAACTGGGTCATGCAGGTCTGCGTCGACCCGAAGCGCGTCGCCGTGTCGGTCGAGCGCGACGCTGTCACCCACGGGCTCATCGTCGCGGGAGGCTGTTTTACGGTCGCGCTGGTGGCCCGTGAGAACAAAGAGGTGGTGCGCAAGTTCGTGAAACCGGCCGAACACGACCCGGTCGCCCGCACCCTTGCGGGCTTCGCGTACCGGGACGGGCTCAGCGGGGCTCCGATCCCCGAGCTCGCCATCGCCTATCTGGACTGCGGCCTGCGTGACACCTTTGATCTGGGCTCTCATTCGTTGTTCGTAGGAGAGGTCCTCGACGCCGGTTTCGCGCCCGGCGGGGAGGACGTCCCGGTTCTTCGCATGGAGGACACGCGCATGAGCTACGGGGGTTGAGTATCAGGACGGAGAAGATGACATGAGGGACCGGAACAGCCGGGCCTCGGGCGCCGGTTTCCGGCGTTCCGAGGGAAGCGACGGCTCGGGTGCCGAAGCTCTCCGGGCCGCCTGGATCGGTGGTCCGGTGGGCGGCTCGGGCACAGTCGTGAGGCGTCCGGCCGGCGTGGGTGACTATCGCTGGATCGGCGACGCGGCGGCCTTCGAAGCCCTCTTGGACGAGCTCGCCTCGTGCGCTGTCTACGGCCTCGACACCGAGTTCCACCGGGAGAGGACCTACTTCCCCCATCTCGCCTTGCTCCAGCTCGCCTGGGAGGGCGGGATCGCGCTCGTGGACCCGCTGGCGATCGACATCTCGCCTTTCGCGGGCGTCCTCGACGGTCCCGGCCTGGCCGTCCTCCACGCGGCGGAGCAGGACCTCGAAGTCCTCGAGCGCGCGTGCGGGACGGTGCCGAGCCGGCTGTTCGACACCCAGGTGGCGGCCGGATTCTTGGGTCAGGTGTCACCCTCGCTCGTCAAGCTCGTCGAGCGCACCCTCGGCGTCAGGCTCTTGAAGGGCGACCAACTGACCGACTGGACGCGCCGGCCGCTGTCGGCCGGCCAGCTCGCCTATGCGGCTGGCGATGTTGCTCACCTTCTCGCTCTGCGCGAGTCCTTGAGCGCCCGACTCGAGGAAATGGGCCGGATGGCGTGGGCGGCCGAGGAATTCGCCATCGTCTTGTCCAGAGACAGGTCGCCCACCGAGCCCGCCGAGGCCTGGTGGCGGCTGCCGCGGTCGCGCCAGCTCCGAGGCTCGGCGCGGGGCGTCGCCCAGAGCGTTGCCGCCTGGCGCGAGAATAGGGCGAGACAGCTCGACCTGCCCGTGCGCTTCATCCTGCCCGACCTGGCGTTGTTGTCGATCGCCCAGCACCCCGCCCGGACACGCGAGGATCTCCGCCGCACGCGGAGCCTCGACGGTCGCCACCTCGGCGGTGGTGCCGCCGACGAGCTGCTCGATGCCATCGCCGAGGGCCTGGAGCTCGCCCCCTCCGAGCTGCGGCTGCCGCCCGCCCACGAGCTCGACCAGCCCAACCGGGCCGTCACGACGCTCGCCACGGCCTACGTGGCCCAAAGGGCGGTGGACCTCGACCTCGACCCGGCCATCCTCGCCACCCGGGCCGATCTGGTCGAGTTCATGCAGGAGCCTCCGGAGGGGCGCCTCGCCGGCGGCTGGCGCAGTGAGCTTGTCGGAGAAGGGCTCCGGCGCCTGGCCGAGGGGAGGGCGTCGCTCTCCTTCGACGGCCACGGCTCGCTCGTGCTCGAGGAGCGCTCGTTCCGCTCCATCGACCACGATGCCCCGCGCTAGACGCCAGCCGCGTTCGGGCCGAGCGCTGCTAGGTGCCGGCCGCGCCCGGGCGCTCGCTCTGCTCGGAGCCGCCGCCGCCCGGGCGCTCGCTCTGCTCGGAGCTGCCGCCGCCGCCGCCCGGGCGCTCGCCGCTCCCATCCCCAGGCCGCAGGTCGATTCGCAGGGTCAAGACGCCGTCTTCGAACGAGCCCACGGCATCTGCGAGCATGGCGAAGTCCTGAAAGTCGAGCTGCATCTGGCGGAGGATCTTCTGCCGTTCGGCTCCCTCGACCGGCGGCATGCCCCGTCGGCGGACCGCCGCCGCTCGCTCGCGAAAGCGCGTGATCATCTCGTCGGGGTCGAATCCCTCGCTCACGCTCGTCACGATACCGGCGGCAACTGGCGCGCCGCCTTCGCGCGCCGAGCGCCAGACGCGCCACCTGGGCCGAATTGTCACACGGCCACGTGCCCGGACCGTGACCTGGATCGATATGCTGTAGGCAGCTGATAGGGCGACCTTGGGGGCGCCGGTCGGTCAGTGCGGCAGCGGTCTGTCGGGTGTAGCTCACCGCCGCTGCTGAAGCGGCAACCGCGAATCTTGGGAGCGGCTCGTGAAAAAGGGACGTCATCGGCGTTTCGAAGAGGCGCGCAGCCTAAAGCGCGCGATCGAAGTAACTGTGGAGCCGTGCCCCGAGTGCGGGGCCGACCCCGAAGAGGAGCATTCCTCCTGGTGCCTTTATGAATCGGAGGAGCTGGACGAGCTCGAGGAAGTTGACGATCTTGGGGCGCGGGCGCCCCTCGGGCATGCCGATGCCGAACGCAACGGGGCGAACGGCCGCGGGGACGCCGGCGCCTCGGGCGTACGGCCCAGCTAGACGGCCCAGCTAGCCAGAGGTCTCCATTCGCGCTGGCTCTGCCGGGCGCCTTCGCACGGTGGGGTGAGCGAGCAGTGAGCTTCCCCGCCCTCGCCGGGCAGTGCGGCTTTTCAGATATGAGCTGAGCAGGTCGTAGACCTCCTGCCCGGTCATGGCCACGATCTCGTCGCGAAGCGAGACGTACACGGGCTCGCCGGCGGAGAACGCTTCGGGTGCTTCGGTGCACCACCAGGCGAATTTCTGCCCGCCTTCGCCCCAGTGCCGCCGCCCCCATTCGCCGAGGGAACTGGTCACGTGCCCGTCCGGCGCGACCGTGTCCTCCCGGCGCAAGGGGAGCTGCCAGCAGACATCGGGCTTGAGCTCGAGCGGCGGCACGCCCCGGTCGAGCGCCGCCCGGTGGAGCGCGCAGCCGGCGCCGCCGGGGTGACCCGGGCGGTTCAAGAATATGCAGGCGCCGGCGACGAGCCGGGTGGTGATGGTGCCCTTCGAGTCACGTTTGAGCACGCCGGCCTTCCGCCGGCCCTTAGAGCGGAACTGCCACTGCTCGCCCGAGAGCGTTTCGGCGGCTGCCGCCACGCGCCTCGCGTCCTCCTCACCGCTGAAGTGCGCTCCGTACGAGCAGCACCCCTCCAGGCGCTCGGGCGCCGGAGCGGTGAGAACCCCCTGGCATCCGCATCCATACAGGCACCGCCAGGAGCTGGAGAGAAACGTGGCGTCGATCACCCACGTCCGCTCCTCTCTCGGGTCCTCGAAACTCACCCACTCACGGGCGTCGGCGGGTGCCAGGGGCTCGGCGGCCATCGGGCCAAGGTAGCGTTTCGGTGTGGACGAGGTGATCCGTGTCGCGCCCGCCGCGCTCGAGATGGTGCGCGAGGCCCTCGCCAAGGAGCCGAACGCCGAGGACCTCGCCCTCTTCCTCGAGGTGAACGGCATCTCCGCCGGCGCCTACAGCTACGACCTGTGGTTCGCTCCGGTGGCCGCCATCGACCCGGGCGACGCCCAGCAGCTGGAGGGCGACGTGCGCTTTGTCGTGCCGGCCCAGAGCCTCGAGCGCCTGCGGGGCGCCCTGCTGGACGTCAGCACGCAGGCCGGCGAGGCGGGCCTTGTCATCCTCAATCCCAACACGCCCTCGCTCCCGTCCAGGTTCGCCGCGCGGCGAGGTGATCTCTCCGGCCCCGTCGCCCGGCGCGTGCTCGAGGTGCTCGAGCGGGACGTCAATCCGGTCATCGCCGCCCACGGAGGTCGTGCCGGCCTGGTCGGCGTCGAGGGATCGACCGCTTACGTGGAGATGTCGGGAGGCTGCCAGGGCTGCGGCCTGGCTCAGGCGACTCTCGGCCAGGGCATCGCTGCCGCCATCACCGACGCGGTGGCGGAGATCAGCGAGGTCGTGGACGTGACCGACCACAGGGCGGGATCGCACCCTTATCTCGAGGCGGGGCAGGTCTAGTGCGTACCGGCGGCGCGGTGAGCGGAGATGGGTGAGCACGTGCTGCTCGTCGGCATGATGGGCTCCGGGAAGTCGACCGTCGGTCGTATCGTGGCCGAGCGTATGGGCCGGCCTTTCCACGACAGCGACGCGGACGTCGAGTGGCGCACCGGCAGGACTGTCCCCGAGATCTTCGCCGAGAGAGGCGAGCCTGCATTCCGGGCCGAGGAACGGGCCGCGCTTTGCTACGCCCTCTCGTACCCGGTGCCCTCGGTCATCGGCGTCGCCGGTGGCGCCGTGCTCGACCCCGAGACGCGGCGCCGCCTGCGTTCGGGAGGGGTGATCATCTGGCTCGACGTCGCGCCGCATGTCCTCGCCGCCCGTGTCGGCACCGGCCGGGGACGGCCCCTCCTCGAGGCCGACCCGGCCGGCACCCTGCGGCGCCTCGACGCCATCCGGCGGCCCTTGTACAGGGAGCTGTCGGACTGCGTCGTACACGTGGACTCCCGCCGCCCCCAGGCGCTCGCCGAGACAGTGATCCGTGCCGCCCGGTCGCATCTCGGCGTCCCGCCCGAGGGGAGCGCACGGTGAGCGGGGGCGCGGCCGCGGCCGGAGGTGCCCGCGACGGCCGCGGGCGGACCGAGCCGATCCGCGTCAGGGTGGAGCTCGCAGAGCGCGGCTACGACGTGCTCGTCGGCCCGGGGGTGCGGGCCGCCCTCGCCGGTTGTGTTCCGCCCAGCGCCCGCCGGGCGACCGTCGTCACCCAGGCCGGCATCCGCGTCGACGTCGACCCCGGGGTTCCCTACGAGGTCATGACGATCCCGGACGGCGAGCGGGCCAAGTCGCTCGCCACCGTCGAGGAGATCTGCAGGTTCATGGCCCGTTCCGGCATGCACCGCGGCGACGTGGTCGTGGCCGTCGGCGGCGGGGTCGTGACCGACGTGACCGGCTACGCGGCCTCGAGCTACCACCGGGGCACCGCCGTCATCAACGTCCCGACCACGCTCCTCGGCCAGGTCGATGCCGCCATCGGCGGGAAGACCGGTGTCAATCTGCCGGAGGGGAAGAACCTCGTCGGGTCCTTCTGGCAGCCGCTCGGGGTCTTCTGCGACACCGAGACGCTGGCGAGCCTCCCGGCTCGCGAGTGGCGCTCCGGGCACGGGGAGATGGCCAAGTACGCCTTTTTGGGGGTGGAGGACCTCGACACACTGGATCTCTGTGAGCAGGTGGCCCGCTGCGTGGCGCTGAAGGCCGAGATCGTCTCGGGCGACGAACGCGAAGGCGATCGCCGGGTGATCCTGAACTACGGGCACACCTTGGCCCATGCGCTCGAGGCCGCCGGCCTCGCCAGCGAGGACGCGAACGGCGAGCATGCGAACGGCGAGCACGCGAACAGCCCTGCGAGCGTGCTCCGTCACGGCGAGGCCGTCGGGATAGGCCTCGTGTTCGCGGCGGAGCTGGCGCAGCTGATGGGCAGGATCGGATCGTCCCGCGTCGAGCGTCACCGCGAGGTGGTCGCCGGCTACGACCTGCCGGTGAAGCTCCCCCCGGGGGCGGACCCCGACGCCCTTGTTCGTTTCATGAGCCACGACAAGAAGTCCGACGGCGGCCTGACCTTGGTGCTCGACGGGCCTGGCGGCGTCGAGCCGGTCCGCGGCGTCAGCCCTGAGATGGTGCTGGAAGCCCTGGACGCATTGAGAGGTGACCGATGATCACAGGCAACGAGCCCGGCCGGGCTCGCCCCGTCGTGCTGCTGCTCTCGGGCCCGAACCTCGGCCTGCTCGGCGAGCGCCAGCCGGAGATCTACGGCACCGCCACCCTCGCCGAGCACGTCGAACGGGCCGAGCAGGCGGCGGCCCGCTCGGGCTGCGAGCTGAGGCACCTGCAGAGCGAGCACGAGTCGGACCTCGTAGAAGCTGTCCACTCGGCACGCGGCGCCGTGGACGCGATCGTGGTCAACGCGGGCGCCCTCTCGCACACGAGCTGGGCGCTTAGCGACGCCCTGGCGGCATTCGACGGCGCCGTGGTCGAGCTTCACCTGTCCAACCCCGACGCCCGAGAGCCCTGGCGCCGCCTCTCGGTGCTGGCACCTGTGGCCGACGGAACGGTGGCGGGCTTCGGCGGGCTCGGTTACGAGCTCGCCGTGGAGGCAGCCGCACGCCTTGTCGCCGGGCGCAGGGGCGCACTCCCCGGGGCCTAGCAGCCGAGCGCAGGGGCGTCGGGCGCAGCACCACCCTCTCCGGCGCCTAGCATCTGCGCCGATGCTGAACGGTCGCGACATTGCAGCTCTGCCCGAGATGGACCTCCCCGGCCGCCTGCCGCGCCTCGTGGCGCGCTTGGCTGAGCTCGGTTGCGATGGCCTGCTCATAACGAAACTGACCAACATCGAGTACCTGACCGGCTTCACGGGCTCGGCAGGGATGCTGCTCGTGTTGCCCGACGAGTCGCTGTTGGTCTCCGACGGGCGTTACCGCAGCCAGGCGGCAGAAGAGGTCAAGGCGACCGCGGTGCCGGTGCGGGTCGAGATCGGGCTGCCCGCCGCCCTGTTGGAGCTCATCGAGAAGGCGACGACGAGCCTTGCCCGCCTGGGGCTGGAGGCCGAGGACATCACCTGGGCGGCCCGCCAGCGTGTCGGCGCGGCGCTGGGAAGCGGTAGAGAGCTCGTGGCGGTCTCCCGGGCCGTGGAGTCGCTTCGCGCCGTCAAGGAGGAGGGCGAGGTCGCGCGGATCGAGCGCGCGGCCGATATCGCCGATGTGGCTCTCGCGCAGGTCAAAGAGCTCCTGTGCGAAGCGCCCACCGAGCAGGAGTTCGCGCTCGCGCTCGAGTTCGAGATGCGCCGTCGCGGGGCTGACGCGGTCGCCTTCGACTCCATCGTCGCGAGCGGCCCCAACGGCGCGCTCCCGCACGCCCGGCCGTCCGATCGCCGCATCGAGCCGGGCGAGCTCATCGTGATCGACTTCGGGGCCGTGGTCGACGGCTACCGGTCGGACATGACGCGCACGTTGTGCGTGGGCGCGGTGCGCTCCGACGAGATGCACGACGTCCTCGAAGCCGTCATCAGCGCGCAGCGTGTCGGGGTCCTGGCCGTTCGCCCGGGAGTGACAGGCGGCGAAGTCGACGCCGCCTGCCGTGAATCGCTCGCCTCGGCGGGCCTCGGCGACGCCTTCCTGCACGGGACCGGTCACGGCGTCGGCCTCGAGATCCACGAGGCCCCGTCGATATCGCAAGGGTCCGCTGATATCCTCGAAGTGGGTGCGGTCGTGACCGTCGAGCCCGGTGCCTACCTTGACCCAAGTGGCGGCGCACGCATCGAGGACACCTTGGTTGTCACGGCGACCGGCTCGCGCCTGCTCACCAAGTCGACGAAGGACTACGTGCTCTGATGGCCTTTTCCACCAACGACCTCCGCAACGGCATGACCCTTGACCTGCCCGAGGGGCTCTTCACGGTCGTCGAGTTCCAGCACGTCAAGCCGGGCAAGGGCGGCGCCTTCGTCCGGACCAAGTTGCGCAACGCGCGCACCAAGGCCGTGATCGAGCGCACCTTCAGGGCCGGAGAGCAGGTCGAGCAGGCCGTGATCGACAAGAGGGAGATGCAGTACCTCTACCGGGACGGGCCCGACTACGTGTTCATGGACAACGTCTCCTACGAGCAGATCCACGTGAGCGGGTCGTCGCTCGCCGAGGCGGCGTCGTACCTGAAAGAGGGCGACTCGGCCGTGATGCAGATGTACGACAGCGAGATAGTCGGCGTCGACCTGCCCGCCGCGGTCGAGCTCACGGTCGCCGAGACCGAGCCCGGGTTGCAAGGTGATCGGGTATCGGGTGCCCGCAAGGCGGCGACGCTGGAGACGGGACTCGTGGTCCAGGTGCCGCTGTTCGTCAATCCCGGCGAACGGATCAAGGTCGACACCCGGACCGGTGAGTACCTCACAAGGGCCTGAGGGCCCGTCGCGCCGCCTACCGCCGGGAGCCCGGCGCCGGGCGCGGGAACGGGCGCTCGAACTGCTCTACGAGGCCGAGACCAAGGACCTGGCGCCCTCACAGCTGCTCGCCGAGCTGCCCGTGGCGCCCGAGGAGTACGCCGTGCAGCTCGTCTTGGGCGTGGAGCGACGCGCCGAGGAGGTCAACGGTCTTCTCGGGCGCCACGCCACCGGCTGGGCCGTCGAGAGGATGCCGGTCGTCGACCGCTGCCTGCTCAAGATGGCGGCCTTCGAGCTCCTCGACGAGCCCGAGGTGCCGGTGGCCGTCGTGCTCGACGAGGCGGTCGAGCTCGCGAAGACCTACTCGACCGAGGACTCCGGCCGCTACGTGAACGGGGTCCTCTCCGCGGTGGCGACCGAGGTCCGAGATCTGGGGCCGGAGGATCCCGGCGCAGAGCGGAAGGACTCGTTAGAGTGACACCCCGGACGTAAAGCGGGTCCCGAGAGGCCCGTACGGACGAGAGGAGCCCAAAAGTGGCTGACGGAGAGAGAGTTGCGCGCCCCAAGGGGCGCGTTTTTGTTGTCCGTGCTCAAGTCATGGACGCTGACGAAGTCCGAAGAGCCCTCATGCGCATCGCCCATGAGATCGTGGAGCGCAACCGGGGGCTCAGCGACGTCGCCGTCGTCGGTCTCCAGACCGGTGGCGTGCCGCTTGCGGAAAGGCTCGCCGCCATGCTCGAGGAGATCGAGGGGACGGCCGTGCCCCTCGGCTCCATCGACGTCGCCTTCTACCGGGACGACATCGGGCTGCGCCCGGTGCTGCCCGAGGAGGTCACCGACCTGCCCTTCGACATCACCGGGCGTGTCGTGGTCCTCGTCGACGACGTGCTTTTCACCGGCAGGACGGTCCGGGCCGCGCTCGAGGCACTCGCCGCCCGGGGTCGGGCCGGCGCCGTGCAGCTGGCCGTGATGATCGACCGCGGCCACCGGGAGCTGCCCATCAGGCCCGACTTCGTGGGCAAGAACCTGCCCACGCGTCGCGACGAGCTCGTTGAGGTGAGTGAACAAGGAGTGACCATCGGTGACCTCGTCGCCGCCGACGACGACAGAGGGGCCCGATGAACGCAGACGAGCTCCTCGTGGGCGGGCGAGCCCCCGCCGCCCGCCACCTTCTTTCCATTGCCGACCTCGACCGGGACGGGATCTTGGAGATCATGCGCCTTTCCGACGCCTTCGCCGAGGTGTCCGAGCGCCCGATCCCGAAGGTGCCGGCGCTGCGGGGACGAACCGTGGCCACTGTGTTCATGGAGCCCTCGACCCGGACGCGCCTTTCTTTCGAGACGGCCGCAAAACGCCTCTCCGCCGACACGATGACCTTCACGGCCGCCAGCTCGTCGACGGTTAAGGGCGAGTCGCTGCGCGACACCGTCGAGACGATCGACGCCATGGGCATAGACGCCATGGTCATCCGCCACCACTCCTCGGGGGCGCCTTTGATGGTCACCCACTGGATCAAAGCGAGCGTGATCAATGGCGGGGACGGCACCCACGAGCATCCGACCCAGGCACTGCTGGACTGCTACACGATCCTCGAGACCCTGGCGGCGCGCCGGGGCGGGGAGGCCCCGGCGGACCTGAAGGGGCTTCGCATAGCGATCGTGGGCGACATCAAGCATTCGCGGGTGGCGCGCTCGAACGTGCTCGCCTTCTCGGCGCTCGGCGCCGAGGTGCTGCTCGTGGCGCCGCCGACGCTCATGCCCGCCTCCTTGGAGGGCTGGCCCGTCAACGCCACCGGTGACCTCGACTCGACGCTCGGCGAGCTGGACGTCATCTACCTGCTCCGCATCCAGTCCGAGCGCCTCGGCGAGGTCCTGCTGCCCTCGCTCGAGGAGTACCACTGGCGCTACGGGCTCACCCGCGAACGCGCCGCTGCCCTCAAAAAGGACGCTCTCGTGATGCATCCCGGGCCGATGATCCGCGGTGTCGAGATCTCGCCCGAGGTCGCCGACATGCCTGCGTCCCTCGTCACGCGCCAGGTGCGAAACGGAGTCCTCGTGCGCATGGCCGTCCTTTTCCACCTTCTCGGCTCGGGGGAGATCTGATGACTGCACAGAACCCGTCCATGCATTTCGGCCCATCTGCCCATCTGGGGGAGATCCTCGTCCGCGGGGGGACACTCGTCGACGAGACAGGAGAGCGGCGCGGTGACGTCCTGGTGAGAGACGGCCGGGTGGTCGCCGTCTCCTCCGGGGACTCGATCGAACCGCCGCAAGGAGCCGTCGTCCTCGACGCGGGAGGCTGCATCGTCTCGCCGGGGCTGGTTGACATCCACTCCCACCTGCGCGAGCCGGGCGGGGAGATCGCCGAGACGGTCGAGTCAGGCTCGAGAGCCGGCGCCCTGGGCGGCTACACGGCGCTCGTCGCCATGCCGAACACCGTGCCCGCCATCGACTCGGCGGCCGTGGCCCGCGACGTGCTCGCGCTCGGCGAGAAGGCCCTTTGCGAGATCGCCGTGGCCGGGGCGATCACGCTCGGCCGTCGCGGCGAGCGGCTCGTGCCCATGGCCGAGCTGGCCGAGATCGGGGTGCGGCTGTTCACCGACGACGGCAAAGGCGTGCAGAACGGCGGCTTGATGCGCCGGGCGCTCGAGTACGCCTCGGGTCTGGGCGTGGTCCTCGCCCAGCACTGCGAGGACGAGCAACTGGCGGCGGGCGGTCAGATGCACGAAGGCGCCTGGTCGAGCCGCCTCGGGATCGCCGGCCAGCCGGCGCTAGCCGAAGAGGCGATGCTGGCCCGCGACCTCGCCCTCGTGGCCTTGACGGGTGCCCCGATGCACTTTCTGCACCTTTCCACGGCAGGCTCGATCGAGATGATCGCCAAGGCCAAGGCGGACGGGCTCGCCGTCACCGCGGAGGCCACGCCGCATCACCTCGCCCTTTGTGACGCCGCCGTGCAGAGCTATGACCCGGTCTACAAGGTCAACCCGCCCCTTCGGACCGAAGCAGACGTGGCGGCCGTCCGGGCCGGTCTCGCCAGCGGCGTCATCGACGCCATCGCGACCGATCACGCCCCGCACGCGCCCGAGCGCAAGGAGGAGCCCTTCGACGAGGCTCCCGCCGGGATGCTCGGCCTCGAGACGGCCCTCGCCGTCGGCTACGGCGCGCTTTGCGCTGGGCCCGGCCGAGCCGGGAGCAACGGGGCCGGCGACGGCTGGGTGCCGCCCGCCAGCGGGACGGCGATGCCGCTGCGGGACCTGTTCGCCCTGTTCTCCTGGAAGCCGGCCCGCATCGCCGGCCTCGAGCGGGATGGCCACGGCGCAGGCCGTAACGGAGGCCAAGGCGGCCCGCTCCGGCCCGGTGCCATGGCCCACCTGACGGTGTTCGACCCGAGCGCCGCATGGGTCGTCGACCCGGGCCGCCAAGCCAGCCGGAGCCGCAACACGCCCTATGCCGGCCGCCGTCTCACCGGTAAGGTCCGCCACACGGTCTTCGCGGGCGAGCCCGTCGTCGTCGACGGCGAGGCACAGCGATGAGGCCGGGTGCGGCGACGAGAAGGGCCGCCGGCGCGAGGCCGTGAGGCGTCACGAGCACTACGGGGAGGTCGACCTCGCGACCTCGGTCGCGAGCGTCCCCCTCCCCACGCCCGTGATGACGGCCTCGGGCACCGCCGGGCACGGTGCCGAGCTCGCCGCCTTCTTCGACCTGTCGAGCATCGGCGCCGTCGTGGTCAAGTCGCTGGCGGCCTACGCCTGGGCGGGCAACCCCGGCCCGCGCGTCTGCCCGGTACCGGGAGGGATGCTGAACGGCGTCGGGCTCCAGGGCCCGGGCGTGGAGGCGTGGCTCACCGACGAGCTGCCCGCCCTCGAAGCCTCCGGCGCCCGGGTGGTGGTGAGCATCTGGGGGCGCCGGGCCGAGGACTATGCGGCGGCGGCGGAGATGTTGGCCGGCGCCCCGGCGTGCGTGGTCGCGGTCGAGGTGAACGTGAGCTGCCCGAACCTCGAGGACCGCAGCCGCATGTTCGCCCACTCGCCGGCGGCGACCGGCGAGGCCGTGGCCGCCGCGGCCGCCTGCGGGAGGCCGCGCTGGGCCAAGCTCTCGCCGAACACCTCCGAGCTCATCGCCATCGCCGGGGCCGCCCTCGGGGCGGGGGCCGAGGCGCTGACGCTTACCAACACGCTCCTCGGGCTCGCGATCGACACCGAGCGGCGGGCGCCCGTCCTCGGCGCCGGGGGGGGCGGGCTCTCGGGCGATGCGCTCCACAGCGTCGCCCTGCGGGCGGTCTACGACTGCCGGGCGGCCTTCCCCGACTGCGGCATCGTCGGGGTCGGAGGTGTGCGCGACGGGCAGGGCGCCGTCCGCATGCTGCTTGCCGGGGCGGACGCCGTCCAGGTCGGCACGGCAACCTTGGCCGACCCGCGCGCCGTCGTCCGGGTGCAGGCCGAGCTCGCCTCCTGGTGTGCCCGGCACAAGGTGGAGGCGGTGCGTGATCTCGTGGGGGCCGCCAACGGCAACCGGAAACGAGGCGAGCCGCGGTGAGCTTCGTCGAGTACCCACAGGGCGTGCGCGAGCGTCTTGCGCTCGCCTTGGACGTCTCGAGCCTGGACGAGGCGCTCGATCTCGCCGCCCGCTTGCACCCGTGGTTCTCGGTCGCCAAAGTCGGCCTGGAGCTGTTCTCCGCCGAGGGGCCGCTCGCCGTCGACACCCTCTTGGACGAAGGCTTTCGGGTGTTCTTGGACCTCAAGCTGCACGACATCCCGACCACCGTCGGCCGGGCCGCGCTAAGGATCGGCTCCCTCGGCGTCTCGTACGCGACGGTGCACGCGGCCGGGGGCGAGGAGATGCTGCGGGCGGCGGTGGAAGGCTTCGAAGAGGGCTGGGCGACCGCCGTCGCCAACGGCCATCCCGAGCCCGCGCCCGGCTCTACGGGGATCCTGGCCGTGACCGTGCTCACGAGTGACGCCCATGGCGACGCCGAGCTCGTCGGGGCGCGGGCGTCGCTTGCGGCCGAGACGGGATGTGTGGGCGCGGTCTGCGGGGCCGGGGATCTGCCCGTCGTCGCCTCGCGGGCGCCCGGTCTTTTGACCGTCGTTCCCGGGATCCGCCTCGCCGGATCGTCGCCGGACGATCAGGCCCGGGTGGCGGCACCCTCCTTCGCGATCCGCGCCGGCGCCGGCCTCCTCGTGATCGGAAGGACCGTCACCGGCTCGGCGGACCCCCCGCTCGCCGCCCGGCGGCTCACGGGCGAGGTGCTGGCCGCGCTCGTCGCCGACAGGCCCCGCTGAAGGTTGTTGATCACGGCCCCGCTGAAAGACGATCCGTGAGCGATGACGGGGGAGGGACTATTGGGGAGCGATTTGCTACTTGCCTTGTAGAAATGTTACGAGAGGACTACGGTGAGATTCACGGCTTTTCGCCCTGGGGGGCGTTAGCCTGCATTTTCAACGTCTGATTACCGAAGAAGACAACCTGAGCAGGAGGTCCGGGCGATCATGTTACGAAAGCACAAGTTAGGCAAGCTCGCAGTCGTGGGAACGGCGGTGGCATGCGCGGTCTTCGTGCTCGCCGTCGGCGCAACGAGCTTCGCGAGCCCGCCCAAGACCAGCCCCAAGTCGGCAACTCTGACGAAGGCTCCCGCCATCAAAAGGGGCGGGACGGTTATGTGGGCGCTGCCTCCTTCGACGCAGCCGAACTGGATCTTCCCGTTCGCGAGCCTCTCCTTTTTCTCCCTCGACAACCTCACACAGTTCCAGTACCTCATGTACCGGCCGCTGTACTGGTTCGGTCAGATCACGACCTCCAACCCGACCTTCAACGAGCAGCTCTCGCTTGCAGCCGCGCCGGTGTACTCAAACGGCGGCAAGACGGTCACCATCAGCTTGAAGGGATGGAAGTTCTCCAACGGCCAGGTCGTCAACGCCCAGAGCGTGCTTTTCTGGCTGAACATGATGAAGGACGAAGGCCCCACCGAATGGGCCGGCTACGCGCCGGGTTACTTCCCGGACAACCTCGTTAGCTGGTCGGCACCGAGCCTGAGCTCGCTGATGGTAACGATGAACTTCAACGCCGTCTACGGGACCAACTGGATGCTCTACAACGAGCTGTCCCAGATCACGCCGATGCCAGAGGCGTGGGACGTCACCTCGCTCACTGGCGCCCCGGGCAGCGGTGGTTGCGGAGCCCTCGTCTACACCAAGGCGGTCGCGGCCGCGTGCACGAAGGTGTGGACCTTCGACACCGACAACAACGGCAAGAGCAAGAGCCCGCACATGTCCGGTGACCTCGCCACCTACGGCACCAACCCATTGTGGAAGGTCGTCGACGGCCCCTGGACGCTGTCGGCGTTCAACTCCAGCAACGGCGAGGCGACGTACGTGCCGAACCCGCAGTACTCCGGGCCGCAGAAGCCTTACATTTCCAAGTTCATCGAGGTTCCCTTCTTGAGCGACACGTCCGAGTTCGCGGCGATCGCAGCAGGTGGCTCGAGTGCGCCCCAGTACGGCTACGTGCCACTACAGAACGTCCCGCCGAACAACGGGCCGGTCGGCACCACCGGCACGAACGCCCCTCAGCTGTCCTCGAACTACAACCTGGTGCCCGTCTACATCTGGGGCATCAACTACTTCCCGGAGAACTTCAACTCGATCGGCGACAACGGTGCTGCCGGGTACATCTTCCGGCAGCTCTACTTCCGCCAGGCGCTCCAGGACGGTGTCAACCAGACCGGGATCATCCGGGCGGTGGACAAGGGCTACGGAATACCGACCTATGGTCCGGTGCCGGTGTACCCGAAGAACTCCTTCGTCTCGGCGCAGGAGGCGCACAACCTGTATCAGTACAACATCTCGGCGGCGAGAAAGCTGCTGTCGAGTCACGGTTGGACGATCCACGCCGGTGGCACGGACACCTGCGCCAGTCCCGGGACGGGCTCGAGCGATTGCGGGGCTGGTATCCCCAAGGGCACCCCGCTTTCGTTTACGGAGCCCTACGCGAGCGGTAACGCGGCGATAACCGAGACGGTCGACGCGGAGACTTCCTCGTGGTCCGAGGTCGGGATCAACGTGGTGTCGAAGGCTGAGCCCTTTGACACGGTCATCGGTTCGGCGACCCCCTGCCCCTCGGCAACGGTGTCGAAGTCCGCGTGCACCTGGGAGTTCGCCAACTGGGGTGGTGGCTGGCTCTACTCGCCCGACTACCTGCCGACCGGTGAAGAGATCTTCGCCACAGGCGCCGGCTCGAACTCGGGCAGCTACAACGACCCTACGAACAACAGCCTGATCAGGAACACCGACGTCTCCAGCAATCCGGCCTACTTCACGCAGTTCGAGAACTATCTGCAGAAGGAGCTTCCGGTCGTCTGGCAGCCGGCACCGGCATATACGCTTGCCGAGATCTCGAAGAGCTTGTACGGGGTCACGCCCGTCAACGCCCTGGAGAACTTGACCCCGGAGTACTGGCACTACTAAACGGGAGCGAGGTTCTCGTACGCCGGCCCGGTCGCGTCAAGTGACCGGGCCGGTGGTGTTCAAAGGCGCCTGTGGCTTGGCGCCTTGGGCAGCTTCACGAGCCTGCGCGACTGCCGGAGTAGCATCGCGCACAATGTCATTCGCGGGTCGCGGCCGATGGCGACGATCGGCGCTGGTTGCATCGGGCTCAGGAGAGGTACGGCTTAAGTGATCAGCTATATCATCCGCCGCTTGTTCCAAGCGGTCGTGGTCATCTTCGGAGTGATCCTGATCGTCTTCCTCCTCTTCCACCTCGAGCCGACGGTGGTCATCGCCAAGGCGATAGTCGGGCCTCGCGCGTCGCCGGCGCAGGTGGAGGCAGTCATCCAGTCGCTCGGCCTTGACAAGCCCCTCTACTACCAGGTCTGGCGGCTCGTAGACAACTATGTCCACCTCAATTTCGGCACCTCGTACCAATTCAATACACCGGTGCGTGTCCTCATCGCCCAAGCCCTGCCGAATACGCTGCTATTGGTCGGAACTTCCACGATCTTCGCTCTCTTGATCGCCATCCCCCTCGGTGTTTTTCAGACGGTCCGGCGGAACAAGCCATCCGACTATGCGCTCACGAGCATGGCGTTCATCTTCTACGCCACACCGCCGTTCGTGCTCGGTCCGTTGCTCGTCTTGTTCCTGGCTGTTGACAACCACATCTTCAGTCCCTACGTCCCGCCGGGCGACACGCTCGGCCAGGTGGCCCTGGACTGGCGAGCGATGGTGCTCCCCGTCTTCACCCTCGCCGCCGTGACGATCGCGGCGTTCAGCCGCTACATGCGTTCGTCGATGATGGACGCCATGACCCAGGACTACGTTCGCACCGCTCGTGCGAAAGGAGCCAGCCAGAGCCGTGTCCTGTTCCGCCACGCCTTCCGCAATGCCCTCATCCCGATCGTCACCCTGGTCGGCCTGTCGATACCCGGCATCGTCTCGGGTGCGGTCATCACCGAGACCGTCTTCAACTTCCCGGGCATGGGCTTTCTCACCGTGAGGGCCGCCGAGGTGTTCGATCTGGGGACTGTGGTCGGCACGACGGTCGTCGCCACCGTCGCCACCGTCGCCGGCTCGCTGATCGCCGACATCCTCTACGCAGTCGTCGACCCGAGGATCCGCTATGCACGCCGGTGAACTGTGGGGCGGGGACGCCGGTGGTCTGTTCTCCGGGACATCGAGAGCCTTCTCCCAGGACCTCGGCGAGTTCGAACTTGCCCGCGAGCTCGACAGCGCCCACGTCGAGAAACTAGATGGGGTCGGCAGCGGGGAGGGGACCGGCGCACCCTCCGGCGGTGAGGCGACCCAGACCGGCAGCCTCGGACGCCTGGTCTTGCGCGTCTTCCTCGAGAACAAGCTCGCCCTCGTCGGCGTCGTGATCCTCGTTCTCATGACCGCCTTCTGTTTCCTGGGCCCGCTCTTCTACCACACGAACCAGCAGTACACGGACCTGAATGCCTTCACGCTGCCTCCCAATGCTCAGTACCCGCTCGGCACCGACTCAAACGGTTTCGACGTCCTCGGCCGGTTGATGAAGGGGGGGCGGTCCTCGCTCGAGGTCGGCCTCGCAGCCGCTCTCGTTGCGACGATGATCGGAGTCGTCTGGGGCGCCGCTGCAGGCTTCTTCGGAGGTGTCGTTGACGCGTTGATGATGCGGTTCGTCGACATCCTCCTCTCGATCCCTACCCTGCTGCTCCTCATCGTGCTTTCGGTGCTGTTCACCCCCTCGAAGTACGTGTTGATCTTCGTCATCGCCTCGGTCGCCTGGCTGTACCCGGCACGGCTCGTGCGAGGCGAGACATTGACGCTGCGTACCCGCGAGTACGTGCAAGCCGTGCGCGTCATGGGCGGCAACGGCAGGCGCATCGTGTACCGCCACATCATCCCGAACGCGATCGGGACGATCATCGTGAACGCGACGTTCCAGGTCGCAGATGCCATCTTGTTCCTGGCCGCGCTCGGGTTCCTCGGTCTCGGCGTGCACTTCCCCGATGCAGACTGGGGGAGCATGCTCTCCGACGGGGCGACCTACCTGACGGCCGGCTACTGGTGGCTCATCGTTCCCGCCGGGCTCTGCATCGTGCTCGTTGTCGTGGCCATCAACTTCATCGGCGACGCCCTGAGAGACGCGCTCGAGGTACGGCTCCAGCGCCGCTGAGTCCTCCGGTCGGCGGCTAGACGAGAGCGCTCTCGGCGGGCCCCTTCGCGAGTGGCGTCTGCAGGGGGAAGTGACACGCCGCCACGTGGCCCTCCCCGAAGGGGCGCAGCGGCGGCTCCTCCTCGGCGCAAATCTTCTCTGCGTACGGGCACCGGGTGCGAAAGCGACAGCCCGAGGGTGGGAAGATCGCAGAGGGGAGCTCCCCCCGGATGATGTTGCGCGCCTTGGCGCGAGACTCGGTCGGGTCCGGCACCGGGATCGTGTCGATGAGGCCTCGAGTGTAGGGATGGGCGGCGTGCTCGTAGAGCGCCTGGGCCGGAGCGACCTCCATCAGCTTGCCGAGGTACATGACTCCGATCCGGTCGGCCAGGTACTTGACAACGGCGAGGTCGTGCGAGATGACGATGTACGACAGGTTGTGGGTCTGCTGAAGGCCCTTCATCAAGTTGAGCAGCTGAGCCTGGATCGACACGTCGAGCGCGGAGACAGGCTCGTCGCAGACGATGAGCCTCGGGCTCAGCGTGAGGGCACGGGCGAATCCGATCCGCTGACGTTGCCCGCCGGAGAATTCGTGAGGGTAGAGGTGCGCAGCCGCGCGGGCAAGTCCGACCTCCTCGAGCAATTGCTGGATTCGTGCCGCCTGCTCTGCGCGAGATCCGATCTGTTGGATCGCGAGCGGCTCGCGCAAGATCGTGCCGACCCGCATGCGAGGATCGAGCGACGAGTACGGGTCCTGGAACATGAGCTGGAGGTTCCGGCGTTTCCTGCGCAGGGCCCGCCCTCTCATTCTCGAGAGGTCGTCGCCCTCGAAGCGAATGGACCCGGAGTTCGGCCGCTCGAGGGCCACGACGAGCCTGCCGATCGTGGTCTTGCCGCAGCCCGACTCTCCGACGAGGCCGAACGTCTCGCCCTCCCGGACGCTGAAGGTGACGTCCGAGACGGCCTTGACAGTTCCGACCTTGCGCTGGGTGATCGCGCCAGAAGTGACGGGAAACTCCTTCACGAGATGCTCGATCTCGAGGATCGGGTGGCGGCTCTCGAGTTCGGCCATGCGGGCGTGGGCGCGTTGCAGTCCTGCAGCGCGCTCTTCGGTCGTGGCGACGCCGATGTATGGCGCCCCCGGGGTGCCCGGCTCGCCCACGGGGTTGTAGCAGGCGAAGACGTGGTCCGCCATGCCCGCTACGGGCGCAAGCTGCGGCTCCTCTTGCTTACACTGCTGAGTGGCGTTCGGGCAGCGCGGCTCGAAACGACATCCGACCAGCTCACGGCTCAGGTCGGGCGGCACACCCGGGATGTTGTAGAGCCGCTGAGTGGAGTCCTGTTCCAGCTTCGGGATCGACTGGAGCAGGGCGGAGGCGTAGGGGTGGCGCATGCGGGCGAACAGCTCGGTGGTGGGCGCGCCTTCGAGGATCTTGCCTGCGTACATGACCATGACCCGGTCACTCCGGCCGGCGATGACACCGAGATCGTGGGTGATGAGGATCACGGCCATGTTGAGCCGGGAGCGCAGGTCGTCGATCAGGTTGAGGATCTGAGCTTGGATGGTCACGTCGAGGGCCGTCGTCGGTTCGTCGGCAATGAGAAGCTTGGGATCACACGCGAGGGCGATGGCGATCATGACCCTTTGGCGCAGGCCGCCGGAGAGCTGGTGCGGGTAGTCGTCGAGCCGCTCCTGCGGTCGCGGCATGCCCACGAGCGTGAGGACCTCGAGGGCTCGTTCCCTCGCCTCCTTGCGCGTCACTTTGCGGTGCAGGCGAACAGGTTCGGCGATCTGGTGGCCGACGCTCATCGTCGGGTTGAGCGAGGTCATCGGATCCTGGAAGATCATCGCGACCTCGTTCGCGCGAATGTTCTGCATGTGGCGTTCCGACATCGGGACGATGTCTCTCCCGCCGACCACAATGCTTCCGCCGGTGATGTGGCCGACGTTGGGCAAAAGCTTCATGATCGACAGCCCCACCGTGCTCTTGCCGCAACCGGACTCGCCGACCAGGCCCAGGCATTCGCCTTCGGCGACGGAGAACGACACCCCCCCGACAGCCCGGACGGTCGCGGTACGGAGGTGGAACTCGGTATGGAGATCGACTACCTCGACGACGTTGGCCATGGACGATTCACCCCTGTGATCTGCCGACCGGGGCACATCCCATGCCACCGCCCGGCACGATTGTATCCCCGATCCCTGGTCACCCAGCTTGTGCTGCGCTATCGTAACCGCCCATGCCACAACCTCCTAGCCTCACGCCCGAGCAGCGCCACGCGGCGCTCGAGAAGGCGGCCCGGGCGCGCCGCGAGCGCGCCGAGATCAAGGACCATCTCAAGAGTGGTCGAGTCACCCTTAGAGAACTGCTCATCCAGGCGGAGACCGACGAGATCGTCGGCAAGATGAAGGTGCTGGCGGTTCTCGAGGCGCTGCCGGGGACCGGCAAGGTCAAGGCGCGGCGCCTCATGGAGCACGTCGGCATCAGTGAGACCCGCCGGCTCCAGGGCCTCGGCGCCAAGCAGCGCGAAGCGCTGCTCGAGGCTGCGACCCGGCCCTGATCCTCGTCGTCTGCGGGCCCGGGGGGGTCGGCAAAGGGACGATCGTCCGACGCCTCGTTGCCGGTGACGGGGGACTCTGGCTGAGCCGCTCTTGGACGACGCGGGCACGGCGTCGCGGTGAGAGCGAGGACGCCTACACATTTGTCGACCGCGAGACCTTCCTTGCTCGCGTGGCCGAAGGTGGCTTCCTGGAATGGGCGACGATCCTCGGCGAGTACTACGGGACGCCGATGCCCGAGCCCGAAGAGGGCCGCGACACGGTGCTCGAGATCGACGTCCAGGGCGCCCGCCAGGTGCTCGCGCGCTGTCCGGGCGCTTACTGCGTGCTCGTCCTGGCGCCTTCGGCCGCGGTGCAAGAGCAGCGGCTCCGCTCGAGGGGCGACGCGGAGGAGCACATTCAGCGGCGCATAGCCCTCGGGAAACTGGAAGAGGCCGAGGGCCTCGAGCTCGCGTCCCGCGTGGTGATCAACGATGAGCTCGACCGGGCCGTGCACGAGCTCGCGGGCATCGTGGAGGAGCTCCGGCGCCAGGACCGGCCCTGCCCGTGACCGAGGGATCCCGCGCGGCAACGCGCTCGAGCCCTAGGAGCGAGCGAGCTTGCAGGCTACTTCTCCGCCTTGCAGAGGTACCAGTCCTCGGCGACCCAGGTGAACAGCGGGTTCTCGGGTTCGAAGCCACAGACGTCGTTGCCGACCTCGTTGAGCTCGACAGTCGTCTGCGGCTGCCAGATGTCCGGCAGGTGGGTGGCGATGTAGTTCTCGTAGCTGTAGAGGGCCCCCAGTGACGATGAGGTGTTCGTCGCCGCGATGAGCTTGTCGGCCGTCGGGTCGGAGTACTCGCCGAAGTTCGACTCCGCCCCGGCGGCGAAGAGTTGCTCACCGGTCGGGTAGTAGTCCGGCTCGTAGTCCCATCCGCCGTCCCAGTTGGCCATGTCCCAGGCACAGGCCTTGCCCGCCGTGCACGGCGCCGCGGCGGTGTTGATGACGTCGTCGAAGATCTTGCTGCCCTCGAGATGCAACTTGATGCCGGCCTGTGCCCAGGCCGCCGCGAGCGCCTGGACCTGGTCGTCGAAGGAGGCGTTGCCTTCGTAGTAGAGGTAGTTGAAGCTCAGCGGCGCACCCTTGGCGATACCTGGCCCGCACTCGTCGCTGGCGGTCCCCGGCTTCACACAGGTTGTGACACCGCCCGGGACGACTTTCCAACCGTGAGACCTGAGCAGGTGCTTCGCTCTCGACACGCTGTACGGGTACGGGTTGGAGCTCTCCTGGGCGGTGGCAAGGACCGTCGGCGGCAAGACGGGCACCGGACCATAGGTCGGGGCTCCGTAGCCGGCGTCGAACGCCCGGATCCACCCGGTCTGGTTCATGAGCGACTGCAGCGCCTGACGGATGTACAGGCGGGCGAGGATCGGGCCCGCGCTCGGGCTCGTGTAGTTGAGGGCGAAGTAGTTGATGGCCCACAGGTACACCGCTTCGAGCTTGTAGCTGCCGGTGAGGGACGGAGCGTTACGCCCCGCGAGCGCTTGCCCGGCCCGGCTGAAGGCCCTGCCCCTGTAGGTCGGCAGGTCCGGGGCCGTGACGTAGCCGACGTCGATCGTGCCGCTCTGCAGCGCCTTGTACTCGGCGGCGTCGGTCGTGAAGGGGACCAGCACCAGCTTGGCGAGCGACGACTTGGCCGGGCCGGAGTAGCTGGGGTTCGGGACCAGGGTGGCCCCGTAGTCGGTGGCGGCGAAGGCGGCGAGGGTGAACGGCCCGTCCACGATCTTCCAGAGCGGGTTCGTGGCGTAGGTCCCGAGGTCGGCCGCCTCGGTGTTGCCCGTGAGGAACCGGTAGACCGCCGCGCAGGCCTTGGCTGACGCCGAGACCGGGCTGAGCACGCCGCTCGGGGACATCGAGGTCGTTATCGAGCTGTACAGGGCGCTCGAGCAGCCTCCCGAGCCCGCTTTCGCGTCGGCAGTGGTGACGTCCCAGGCGATCGGCAGAGGCGTGACCTGGCTCAGTTCGTCGTAGGTGAACCAGTACGAGCTGTAGCTCGCATCGAGGCTGAAGGTGACGGTGTCGGTCTTGTCATCGGCTGAGACGTTGGTGACATCGCCGGGGAACTGGTCGGTTCCCGGCACGTAGCCCCCCCACGAGGTGGCGTTGGCCTTGAGCATGTTCATCCAGAACACGACGTCCCTGGCACTCACGCTCTCGCCGTTGCTCCACTTGTAACCCTTCATCTTGATGGTGACCGTCCTGCCGTGGTTCGAGTACACCGGCAGTTCGCCGAGCGAGAGCCCCTCGTTCAAGGCGGGGCTGTTCCCGACCCCGAACCAGTACAGCGGGCGGTAGAGCAGGTAGATCAACTGCAAGTTCGCCGGGAAGAAGTACGCCTCGCCCATCATCGGGAAGATGTAGTTCGGTCCGTCGGCGGCGGTCTCGGCGACGGTCAAAGTGCCGCCCTTGACCCTGACCATGTGCGTGACCGGCGGGGCCGGCTTGGCAGTCGTCGGGCCGGTGGAGGCCGATCCCCAGGCGGCGAGCACGATCGCCGCAGACGCGACCGCCGTTCCCCTGACCGCGAGCCTGCCCAGCCTGCGCTTTCCCATCATGATCGTGCCAGAGCTCCTGGACTCAAGTGCTTTAGAACTTTGATGGTTGAGAGAACCGGCCACCACCTGTACAAGGATCCGTCGAAATGACTGTAGTGCATTTGTAATATGTGCATGGGGCGGCTTCGCGCCGAGGCAGTCGGCCGCGCGGTGGCGAGATCGACGTCCAGGGTATTCGGGTTGGCGGATATAGTGGTGTTCGTCCGCCGGGGCCGCGCAAGGCCCTGGTCCATGCCGCCGCGAGAGGTGGCGTCAGCCGAGAAGGAGTCCCATGGCCGAGCCGCGCAGCACGATGATCGATCCGCCGATCGAGGTCCTGCTTGACAAGGTCGACTCCAAGTTCACCTTGGTGACCTTGGCCGCCAAGCGGGGACGGCAGGTGAACTCCTATTTCAGCCAGCTCGGTGAGGGCCTCGGCGCCATCGTGCCGCCCCAGGTGGCCTCCATTGCCCGCAAGCCCTTGTCCATCGCCCTCGAGGAGATCGCGGCCGGCAAGGTCGTTGCCTACTGGCCGTCCGAGGACGATCCGGCCGAAGAGGGCGAGACCTCCGCCGACGACGCCGGCAGCGCCCCCGCGCCCGGAGAGGCGGGATAGGCGAGCGCCGAGCGGGCGACGGCTGCCAAGGTGGCTGACACGGGAGCGGGACCGGAACGCACCAGTGTGGATCCCGGGCCCGCCTGGGCTTTAGCACCTGGGGCGCCCCTTTCCGGTGCCACCGTCGTGCTCGGCGTCAGCGGGAGCATCGCCGCCTACAAGGCCGTCGAGCTCTGCCGCCGCCTGGTCGACGCCGGTGCCCACGTCGTGCCGGTCCTCACACCGAGCGCGACGCGATTTGTCGGCGAGGCCACCTTCTCGGCGCTCGCTTCTGAGCGCGCCCGCCTGGAGCTGTTCGGCGAGGACGTCGCCATCTCCCACACCGAGCTCGCCCGGCGCGCCGACCTGGTCCTGATCGCGCCGGCGACGGCACGGGTGATCGGCTCGTACGCGGCCGGGATCTCGTCCGACCTGCTGGTGGCGACGCTGCTCGCGACCCGGGCCCCGGTGCTCGTCTGTCCCGCCATGCACACCGAGATGTGGGAGCACGCCGCGGTCCAGGAGAACGTGGTGACCCTTCGCCGGCGCGGCGTCCACGTCCTCGAGCCGGCGACCGGCCGCCTGGCGGACGGAGACGTCGGTGCGGGGCGCCTTCCCGAGACCGAGGTGATCGTCCAGGCCGCAGCGAGGATCCTCGCCGCCACCGGGAGCGGGGCGCGTGCCGCCAGCCCGCTCTCGGGCCGGAGGGTGCTCGTCAGCGCCGGGGGCACCCGCGAGCCCATCGACCCGGTCCGCTACCTGTCCAACCGCTCCTCAGGCAAGCAGGGCCACGCCTTGGCCGAGGCTGCCGGTGATCTCGGGGCGCAGGTCAGCCTTGTGACCACGTCCGAGCTTGCGGTCGGCCCGGGGATCGAGGTGGTCAGGGTGGAGACCGCTGCCGAGATGGCCGAGGCCGTGCTGTCGCGGGCCGAGGCGGCCGACGTCGTCATCATGGCCGCCGCCGTTGCCGACTACCGGCCGGAGGTCGTGGCGACCACGAAGCTCCACAAGGCCGACGGGGTGCCCGAGATCCGTCTCGTGCCGACGCTGGACATCCTCGCCGAGCTCGGTCGGCGGCGCCGTCCGGGCCAGGTGCTGGTGGGCTTTGCCGCCGAGACCGACCAGCTCGCCGAGCGGGCGACGGCCAAGCTCGAGGCCAAGGGCGTGGACCTGCTCGTGGCCAACGACGTCGCGGCAGAAGGATCGGGCTTCGGGTCCGAGACCAACGCCGTGACGATCTTCCACCGCGGGGGGTCCCGCACCGAGGTCCCGCTCCAGTCGAAGCGGAACGTCGCCCAAGCCGTCCTGTGCGCTACCCTGCCGTTGCTTTCAGGCGAGGCGACGGCCGGCTCGGGCGTCTCGCGGGCAGAGGTCAGAGACGCCACAACAGCCACGGTGCCGGCACCGGAGCCATCACCGGTGGCCGGTCACAATCGAGAGTGAGGAGCCAGAGCGTTGAGCAGTTTCCTTTTCACCTCCGAGTCGGTCACCGAGGGCCATCCCGACAAGATGGCCGACCAGATCTCCGACGCGATCCTGGACGCCATCTTGGAGGAGGACCCCCAGGGCCGGGTCGCCTGCGAGACCCTGCTCACGACCGGGCTCGTGATCGTGGCCGGCGAGATCTCGACCACGGCGTACGTCGACATCGCCCGTCTCGCCCGCCGGACCATCTGTGAGATCGGCTACGACCGGGAGGAGCTCTGCTTCGACGGGAACTCGTGCGGCGTGCTCGTCTCCATCGACGAGCAGTCGCCGGAGATAGAACGCGGGGTCTCGGCCGCTCTCGAGGTACGCAGCGGCACGGGCGGCGGGGATGTTCTCAACGCCCAGGGCGCCGGCGACCAGGGGATGATGTTCGGCTACGCCTGCGACGAGACCCCCGACCTCATGCCGCTGCCGATCTGGCTGGCGCACCGGCTGGCACATCGCCTGGCCGAGGTCCGCAAGTCCTGGACTGTCCCCTACCTCGGCCCCGACGGCAAGACCCAGGTGAGCGTGCGCTACGAGGCCGGCCGGCCCGTCGGGCTCAAGACGGTGGTGATCTCGACCCAGCACACAAAGGACGCAGATCTCGACAAGCTGCCCGACGACCTCCGCCAGCACGTCATCGGGCCGGAGCTTCCGGCGTGGCTCGACACCGACGGCTACGAGCTCTTCGCCAACCCGAGCGGACGTTTCGAGCTCGGCGGCCCTCGCACCGACACCGGGCTCACGGGCCGCAAGATCATCGTCGACACCTACGGCGGGTGGGCCCGGCACGGCGGCGGTGCCTTCTCGGGCAAGGACCCTTCGAAGGTGGACCGCTCGGGTTCCTACGCGGCGCGGTGGGTGGCAAAGCACGTCGTCGCCTCCGGAGCCGCCTCCCGCTGCGAGATCCAGGTCGCCTACGCCATCGGCGTCGCCCACCCGGTCTCGGTCATGGTCGACACCTTCGGCACCGAGACGGTCGCCCCCGAGCGCATCTCCAAGGCCCTCGACGAGCTGTTCGACCTCCGTCCCGCTGCCATCGTGCGCGACCTCGACCTGCGCCGGCCCATCTACCGCCGCGTCGCGGCCTACGGCCACTTCGGGCGTTCAGCCGCCGAGGTGCCCTGGGAGGCGACGCCCCGCCTCGAGGACCTGCGCGCTGCCCTCGGCCTCTGAGCGGGCCCCGGCTCCCGACGCTCAGGACCGGTCCCCGGCCGCCGGGCGGCGGGCGATGAACCGGGTCGTCGAGGTCCTTCCCGACGTGAGCGGGATCGACCGGAGCTTTGCCTACGAGGTCCCCGAGCATCTCGCCGGGAGCGTCACGCTCGGGAGCATCGTGCGGGTGGTCCTGCACGGGCGCCGGGTCCGGGGCTGGGTGGTCGCCGAGGCGGCCGAGCTCCCGCCCGAGATCGAGCTCCGCCCCGTGGGCGAGCTCGTCTCGCTCGGGCCCCCGGCGGCGGTCGTCGAGCTCGCCCGGTGGGCGTCGTGGCGCTACGCGGGCCGGCTGCGCCCGTTGCTGCTCGCCGCCTCGCCGCCGCGCCTGGTCCGCGCCCTGCCTGGGGCGCCGCCCACCGGGAAAAGCCCGTGGGAGACGACGGCCGTCGCCGCCGGGGACCCCGGGGCGAAAAGCGCCCTCGAAGGAGAGATCGGGGCGGCCACGTCCCAGGCGCTCTCGTCGCCTCACGCCGTGCTGCGGCTTCCTCCGGCGGCGCCGCGCCTTGCGGTCATCCAAGCGGCCCTCCGGGCGAGCTCCGCGCCGGCGGGGGACCTGCTCGTCCTCGCCGCCTCGAGAAACGACGCCGTCACCCTGGCAGCTCGTCTCGAGCGCTCAGGTCATTGCGTGGCGCTCCAGCCAGAGGCGTGGGCGGAGGCGGCCTCGGGCGGGCGCGTCGTCGTCGGCACGCGCTCGGCGGTGCTGGCACCGCTGGGGGCGCTACGCGCCATCATCGTCCTCGACGCCCACGCCGACTCCTACCAGGAAGAGCGCGTCCCCACCTGGGAAGCCCCGGTGCTGGCGGACGAGCGGGCCCGGCGAGCCGGCGTCGCCTGCCTCTTGGTGAGCGCCTGCCCGACCCTGGACATGCTCGCCGGCCGGCCCCTTGTCGTCTTGTCCCGGGAGGCGGAGCGGGCCGGATGGGCCCCGATCGAGGTGCTCGACGCCCGCGACGAGGACCCGCGGGCGGGCGGGTACCCCACGAGGCTGGCGTCGCTCGTCAGAGCCGCCGTCGCCGCCGAACCGGGCCGGCGCGTCGTGGCGGTGCTCAACCGGCGGGGGCGGGCGCGCCTGCTCGCCTGCGGGCGCTGCCGGAGCCTGCTGCGCTGCGAGGCCTGTGGGGCCGCCCTCGTCCAGCTCGTACGGGCCCTGCCGGGCGAGCCGGCCGTGCTCCACTGCCCGAGGTGCTCCACCGACGCCCCGGCATGCTGCCCCTCCTGCGGGCCGACCCGGCCGCGCATCGTCAGGCCCGGCGTCGCCCGGGCGGGCGAGGACCTCGCCGCCCTCACCGGTCTCGAGGTCGCCGAGATCAGGCGGGCAGGCACAGGGCCGGACGACCTTGGCGAGGCGCCCGTCCTCATCGGGACCGAGGCGGTGCTGCACCGCGTGGCCTCGGCGTCGGTGGTCGTGTTTCTCGACTTCGACCACGAGCTGCTGGCGCCCCGTTACCGGGCCGCAGAACAAGCCCTGGCCCTGCTCGCCCTCGCCTCGCGCGTCGTCGGCGGCCGGCGGCGGGGCGGGCGGGTCGTGGTGAGGACTCGCTTGCCGGACCACGAGGTCCTGACCGCGGCCCTGCACGCCGACCCCGGGCGCCTGGCGGCGGTCGAACAGCCCCGCCGGAGCCTGCTGCGGCTTCCCCCCATGACCGCTCTCGCCCTGGTCAGCGGCGACGGGGCGGGCGAGCTCGTCTCCCGGCTGGTTCCTCGCCCGGGCTCGCTCGAGGTGGGCAGCCTGGCACGGGGACGTTTCTTGATCCGGGCGGCGGGACCCGACGTGCTCGCCGACGCCCTCGCCTCGAGCGGACCGGCGGGTGCGGGGACCCGCATCGAGGTCGCCCCGCGCCAGGTCTGAGCGCTCTCACTCAGCTCTGTGCGCTCTCACCGGCGGTGAGAGCACCTCCGGCGAGACGAAGCGCCGCGCGCAGCTTCTAGAGACCAAGAACGGCGCGAAGGCCCCGGTCGACCTCACCCATGAGCGCCAGCGGGGCGCTGCCCGCCCGCTCCGTCAGATCCGCCTTGTTCAAGGTGACCAGACCGGTCACGTTCACGACAGAGTCACGGGGCAGTGCCGAGGCACTCGCAGGAAGGAACACGTTGCCCGGCATCGCTGCCAAACCCGTGTTCGAGGTGATGACGGCAGCCAGGACAGTCACCAGCTGGCTCCTGTTGTAATCATCGTCCGAGACGACCAGCACAGGCAGTCGCTTTGCGGGGCGCGAGCCGACGGGTGCGCCGAGATCTACCCAGTAGATGCCGCCCCGCTCGGTCACCAGTCACCTGCGGCATCGGCCAGGAACCGACGGCCGGCAGTGACGGCGTAAGCGGAGGACTCGTCCTCATGCGCGAGCCGGGCAATGGCCGCGTCGATCTGCCGGGTCACCGATTCGGCGTCAAGCTCGTCCAGGTAGCGCTCGGCGGCTCGGGCAAAGAACTCCGAGCGACTCATGCCCAGGTCTTGGGCGCGGCGCGAAGCCCTCGCGAACGTCTCCTCAGGCACTGAGATAGCGGTCTTCACACCAAGAGTATAACCCGGTATAACTGAGGCTGGCCCCGTTCGGGTTGATCCAGCCGGTCCAAGCGTTTGCCGCCCGTGCCGTCGCTGATGGAGCTGTCCCACCGGCACGCAAAGCGGGCAGGGCTCCGGTACCCGAGCTTCGGGCCTGGACTGTCCGGCCTGGACTGTCCGGATAGATGACCTGCTATCGTGATAACTGCCGGCTCAGGTCGGCTCGGCGGGGCGCGTGCGCCATGCCGGTCCGTTATCCGTTTCCCTTCCCCGCTGGTCGGCATGGCCAGCTGGCACAGCAAGAAAGCACGCCCCTCAAGCATGCCCGACAAGATGGCCACGATCGCCGAGCACCGGCTTCACGAGACCGACACCGGTTCGCCCGAGGTGCAGGTGGCACTGCTGACCGGACGCATCAACCATCTCACCGACCACCTCAAGGTGCACAAGGGAGATCACCACACCCGGCGAGGGCTGATGAAGCTCATCGGTCGTCGGCGCCGCCTGCTCGACTACGTGAGGGACAACGACGTCGAGCGGTACCGGACGCTCATCTCCCGGCTCGGGATCCGGCGCTAGGGGCGCGAACCCCGGGTGGCGACGCCGTCCCGGGGACATAGGGCGCTAGCCCGGGCCGTCTTCACCGGCGCCGGCCGCCCGCACAAAGACAAGCGGCGTCGCACGGCGCCAGCTGCCAGTCGCCGAATACTGGGACCGACGCCAATGGACGGCTCCGGTGCACGCCGACTGGGAACTGGCAAGCGCGACGCCCCAATCACATAGGAGTGTCATGGCTGATGCCATCACCGTGTCGAGCCCCATCAGCGGGACCGACCGGACGCTGTCTTTCTCGACAGGCAAGCTCGCCGGTCAGGCCGACG
>JBEKBT010000010.1:0-53484 GCA_050015255.1 Acidimicrobiales bacterium | reverse complement strand
AACGAACGGCACAGTCCACATCATTGCTTACGGCGATGGCACAGGAGCTGGGGAAACGGACATTTTCACGGGAGCAATTGGTGACTCCGGCTCTGGGATCAGCGTCGATGCCAACGGCACGGTTGACCCGGGAAATGGCACCGAGCAGCAGTTCACGCTCGTCCATGGCTCGTTCAGGGTCAGCACCCAGGCGCTCGACAAGAAAATCAACAGCGCCTTCAACAACTTCAAACCCAGCACCAGTACTTGCTCGGGCACAGTCACCGCAACCGGAACGGCACCAATCGTGTCCGGTTCGGGAACCGGAGCGTACGTGGGGATCACCGGTAGCTTCACAGTGACCTTCTTGTATGCGGCGATCCTTCCGAAGATCACGAGTGGAAAGAACAAGGGACAGTGCAACGAATCGAATAATGCGCAGTCGCTTGGCTCGGCACAAATCGTGACCGGATCGGGGACCGTTTCCTACTAGCCGCGCAAGACAACATCATGTGACAGCCCCGGTGCTTCGGTACCGGGGCTGTCTTGCGTCGTGGCTCACGGTGGCCGGAAAGAGGCGGCTGGGCCTGTCCGCGATGTGCCGGTCGGTGGTCGTCGCGAATACATAATTCTCGCACCGATAGTCGGCCAGTTCGGGATGCTCGCCGCGCCCGATCGACATCAGCTAGGGAGCGAGTATCACCGAGCTGGCGTACTGGGGCAGGGATGCCGCTGCTTCGTGCCGCGATCAGGGGCGCCCCTTCCGCAGCCGGTACTCCCCAGCAGAGCGCGCCGATCCGTCGGATGCCTCGGCCTCTGGCTTTGTCTCAGGTGGCGGGCCGTAGCGAGGAAGCTCGACGGGGTGCGCCCGGACACACTCGTCACATTGGTCGACTCATAACCACCCGAGGTACCTGCGCCTCTCAGCCCTGGTTCGCGAGAGGTCACAGAGCACATCCAACCAAGCACACGAAGCGACGGTGGCTCCGGACTTAAAGCCCTGCTATCGTCCGGTCGGCACACATATATCAGGGGGTTAACCATGTCTTACGGGATTATTCACTTCTTCCCGGGCGGGACGAAGGAGCAGTATGACGCCGTGCTGCAAGCGGTTCACCCCGGGGAGTTTGAACTCCCGGCAGGCCAGCTCTTCCACGCTTCCGGTCCGTCAGAGGGTGGCTGGACGGTGATGGCGATTCATGACTCCGAGGAGAGCTGGGTGAAGTTCCGTGACGAGACATTCATGCCGCTGATGCAGCAAGGAGTGGAGGGAGGGTTCACGTCACCACCGACTGAGACCGGCTTCCAGGTCTACAAGCAACTGCCGTAGCACCGGGCGACACTCCCCATCCGGGGCATCGGGTCGCAACGCGCTCAGGCGATCAGCCGGGGTGTTCTGGCCACCGCAGAGTGCCCCAAGAAATCGGGTCAAACTCAGGTCGGCTTATCGCCCAGTTGTGCCGGTCGGGGCCGCTCGCGAGCACAGAACGTGATCACCGAACAACCTGATCTGTCGCGGAGCTCATGTCTTGGCCCGGCGCGAGATACGGGATGGGTAACGCCCAGGGCGAGGTCGAGGGGGGGAACGTACACGAGCGGAACGCGCGTCGTGACCTCCTGCCACATCCAGCGGCCGACGAGGATCCCGAGCGGCACCCCAGCCACTAGCCCCACCACGGCGATCGCCGTAGCCTGCCAGTAGACGACGAGTCGCGCGGGACGCACGCCGAACCCCATTGCCCGCAAGACGGCGAACTCGAGCCGGCGGCTGCGATTTGAGGTGACGAGCACGAAGCTCAGCGCGGCAACGGCGAGCAGAGCCAGGAAGATGCTAAGGACGATGGGCAACTGCGCCAGGTTTTCAAGGTTGGTGAGCTCCGGTGGGACGTTCGAGGGCGCCACATCCTGCCCTAGCGCGCTGCTCGGCCCGCCCAGGGCGGCGATGAGGTGGTCGATAGGGTTCAAGGCAGCTTTTAGACTTGCGTCACCGCCGACAGGCTGGTTTGACTCGGCGGCCACGATTGCCTCCGCTTCCTGGTCACCGGCGGCGGGGAAGCGGACCGCGACGTACTCGTCGGGATTGGTCGGGGCGTTCGGCGGGACAATGGCGTCGAGTTGTGCCGGGACCAGCCACAGGCCCTCGTCGAACTCGGAGTGCACGTCCGACGGGAACAGCGCTTCCCCCACTAGCCGTAGGTCGACGCCGTCGGCGATGCGGACCCGGTCCCCGACTCGCACATGCAGCAGCTTGGTCGTGGCGGGACCGATCGTCGCCTCGCCAGGGGTCTGAGGTGCCCGTCCCGACAACGTTACAAGCCCGATCCTGCCCGCCGAGTCGGCAACGTCGAGCACCGAGAAGACGGCAACGCCCACCCCGTCGACGTCGACGAGGTCCCGGCGCACGACAGCGGTCGACGCATCCGGCGCGGCGTGCCGCACCTCTTCAAGCAGAGCGGAGGAGACTGACGTTGCGGTCAAGTCCTCGGAAGGCGGCGTGACCTCGGTTGCCCACGTCACGCCGGCCAGCTGGGGGTTGGCCAGCGCGTACTCGATCCCGTGATTTATGGTGAGGGCGCTCACCACGCCGAGCACGCCCACCACCGCCCCGACGAGGGCAGGACGAACCGGTGTGCCCCTGGCGCCGGGACCTCGCTCCAGCGCGGCAGAGGCCCCGAGGCTGACGGAGAGCGGGGCGATCCGTTGCAGCCAGACCGTGAGCGAAGAGGGCCTGTTCACCACCGGACGGCTCTCCCGGCCGAGTGTTACCAGCTTTAGCGCCAGAGTGGCGAGCGCGAGCACGGCCACGGTGACGGCCAGTCCGATGCCGATGACCGTCCAGTCGGCGTGGAGGCCGGGATCGGGATCGACCCGGCGGCCCACGCTGACGGGGAACAGCGGGGACAGGGCGACGGCACCGAGCAGCCCGACGCTCGCCCCGATCACGATGGCGGTGGCGTGGCCGACGACGGAACCGACGATAAGATCCCCGCGGGTGAGCCCGAGCGCCCTGAGCGAGCGCACGTCATCGCCGATCAGCGACACCGACCGGGTGAGCATCTGCAAAACAAGCAGGCCACCGGCGAGCATCACGGCGACGGCGAGCAGCCACAGGGCGGAGCTCTCGACGAGCAAGGTGGTGGTGATCCGGCAGTCGACGCTGTCGAGGTTGAGGACCGGCACACCCGGCTTGATGAGGGAGTTCACGTCTCGTTGCAGTGCGGCGAACCCGCCGGCGCCGGGGGCGAGGCGGACCATGGCGTTCGGGAGAACGAACATCTGGCTGCGGTAATGCTCCACGACCCCGGGCGATACCATCACACCAGGGGTGAAGAGGTACTCCTCGGTGTCGCGGACGATGCCCACGACACGCAGAGCGATCTGCGCTCCCGTCGGCTGCCCCTCGGTCGAGGCCTGGTCCGGTCCGTACGCGTGGAAGGGGACGACGTCGCCCACCCGAACGTGCACGGCGGCGGCGAGTTGCTCGTCGTCGACGACCTCGTCGTCGGACCGGGGGTTGAACATGCGACCCTGGAGGACCACGGGCTTGTCGACAAGCGAGCCCCAACGGCGGTCGGCGGCGGCGAAGAGGACACCTCCCGGCTGGCCTGCTACATAGCCGAAGAGCAGATCCCAGGGCGCGAGGGCGGCGACCTCTGGGCGATGCTCGAGCCGGTTCCACGGCGGGCTGACGTCGCGGACTTGGCTTGTGAAGACGATGGCGTCGGCTGCATTAGTGGCGCTCCGCAGGCGCACCAGGGCGGTCTCGGGGAGGGGTGCCACTCCCGAAGTGAGCGCAGACGGATCTCGAGCGCCTCCACCGTCCGAAGCGGAGAGCCTCTCACGCGTGCGACGGCTCGCGCAGCCTGTCGCGCACTGGCGGTTGGGAGCACTCCCGCGGTTGCTCAACGGGACGTTGTCCGGGAACAGTCGACGCCGACCGGATCTTCAGTGCTCGTAGTGATACCTGGCCTGGAGGACTACGACGTCATCACCGTCGACTAAGTACACGAGGCGGTGCTCCTCGTCGATGCGCCGCGACCAGCAGCCCTGCAGAACATGTTTCAACTGCTCGGGCTTGCCGATCCCCGTTAGCGGATCGCGGAGTACCGCTTCAAGCAGGCGATTGATCCGCTTGCTCGTGGTCCGATCCGTCGCTTGCCAGTAGAGGTAGTCCTCCCAGCCGTGTGGCGTGAAGACGAGACGCACTATGTGATCTCATGCTCTTCACGTTGTCCATCCAGCGACTGTCGGAGGCTCTCGAGCAGGCGACGGGCATTGGCCGGAACACGGAGCAGGTACGCCGTCTCTTGAAGCGCGTCGTAGTCCACTCGGGACATGAGGACGGCATCGCCCCGCTTTGAGGTGATCTCGACCGGTTGGCGGTCGTCGTTCACCTGCTCGATCAACGGGAAGAGGTGCTTCCTCGCCTCGCTCGCGGTTATCGCCATGGCCGTCTCCTCTCCAACTGGTACATCATATGGTACCAATGTGCCTTGTCTCGCCGGACGCAGCAACGTGCCACCGAACGACGGTCGGCGGGACCAGCAGGCAGGCCTGACTTTTTCGAGGCGGATAACTCTCTCGCGGAAGTCCATGCCCGCGAGGGCTTGGCGTGACACAAACGTGACACGCGAGGTCGGCCAAGGGCTGCAAACCTCGGTCAATGATGGCGTGGCAAAAGACCAGTCCGAAAGCGGTTTCCGACGATCTCCGCAGGTACCGAGAATGGCCACGACAGAACCCCGCCGTCTGTCAAGGCTCACGTTTGCTCCGTTAGCCGAATCAGAGGATCCGTCGCTACCTACTTCGCTCCGGCCGTCGGCACAAGCTCAGCCGAGAGCCGAGAGCCCGCCGAGAACCTGATCGACGGCGTCCCTCGTCTCGTCGTCGCTGTCTGGCCACAGGTGCCCGTATGTGTCGAGCGTCTCCATGGCTGACTGGTGGCCAAGGCGCTTCTGGACGGCCTTAACTGAACATCCCCGGGAGATGAGGAGCGATGCGTAGAAGTGCCTTAGGTCGTGGAACGTCGCCCATTCGGGGAGACTCGCCTGCAGGGCTGCGCGATGCCACATGTCCCCCACCGTGTTGCGCCGCAGGGGCCGACCGAACGTGTTGGTGAACACCAACCCCGCTGGTCCCGGTCCGTAACGGGCCAGATGCTCGGCCAGCGTGGCGCAGACGACCTCGGGCATTGGCACAGTGCGAAAACCGGCTTTGCTCTTAGGCGGACCGAACCCTGGCACTCCTCCGAGGGCGGAGGTGAGCTGGCGGTCCACCCGCACATGCCGGCGCAGGAAGTCGACGCGATCGACTGTGAGCCCGAAGCATTCGCCCTGGCGCAGTCCCATTGCCGCGGCGAAGACGATCAGGGCCCTGTAACGCTCGGGGACGGCCACCACCAGCGCCTCGACCTCGCTGACGCCAAGGGGTACGACCTCGGTATCCGCCCGCTTCGGCAGCGAGATGCGCACGCAGGGCGAGGCGGCGATCAGCCGATCGCCGACCGCCGCCTTGAAGATGGTCGAGACCCAGCGGTAGACGAGCTCGACTGAGGTCGCCCCGGACGCCGTCGAGGAACTGTTGGGCGTCGCCCTTGCGGTCGAAGTGGCGCGTCTTCTGCGGGCCGCCCGGATACTCGCGCCACCTCGTCCGGTATCGGCCGTTGGGCCTCTTGTCGATGCTCGCCACGGCGCCTCCACTGACCGCTCAGGGACCGATTTCAGTCCTCAAAAAGTCCTCAGGTCCTCAAAAAGTCCTCAGCTCTGAGGACTACAGCGGTGTCTTTCGGTCACCAACGGCGACCAACGGCAAGGACGAAACCGCAGGCCAGACGGCATTTTAGCGCGGCAAGCGGGAGGTGGTGGTGGCGAGCCGGCCTGTAGGCGGGGTTCTGTCCGCCGGCCGGCGAGCCGGTACCGGCGGGGTGGCCATCCATCTAAGCGGCCTACCTGGGGACATCGGGCGGGCCACCCGTCCCACGTTCTGGCCTTGCTCCGGGTGGGGTTTACCAAGCCGACCGGGTCACCCCGGCCGCTGGTGCGCTCTTGCCGCACCGTTTCACCCTTGCCTGTGCACGGCGAGCCGCGCCATCGGCGGTCTGTTCTCTGTGGCACTGTCCTGCGGGTCACCCCGACTGGCCGTTAGCCAGCACCCTGCCCTGTGGAGCCCCGACCTTCCTCAGCCGGCTGCGGCGCCGAAACACCGCCCCGGCCGCGACCACCCGGCCGGCTCGCCACCACCGCGCCCATTCTCTCACGTGCCTGCAATGCCGGGTCGTCGTCGTGCTCGCCACCCCGCCCGAACCGGCTCCAGTCGAGGGTGAGTGCATGGACATCGAAAATCTAAGTGCTATACTGTCAAGAGAAGTGATAAGGCTTAAGAAGGAGTTACAGACAAGATGATGCGCTTCGATCCATTTCGTGAGATCGATCGGTTGACACAGCCGATGTGGCATGCCCGGGCCTCTGTGCCGCTAGACGTCTACCGCAAGGGCGAGAAATTCATCGTCCGTGTCGACCTGCCCGGTATTGACCCCAAGACCCTCGATCTGACCATCGAGAGGAACGTGCTGACGATCAAGGCCGAGCGTTCCTGGGTGCCTGCTGAGGACGACGAGGTCCTCGTTGCGGAGCGACCTCAGGGGACCTTCACCCGCCGGCTTTTCCTCAGCGACGGCCTGGATGCTGACAAGATCAGCGCTCAGTACGAACATGGCGTCCTCACCGTCACGGTACCGGTCGCAGAGTCGGCCAAGACCCGCAAGATCGAGATCGGCCTCGGCGCCCCAGACGACAAGGTGCTGGACGTCGAAGCAACCAAGCACTGACCTGATGGGTGCACGGCGCCCTGGTCACAAAGCCCCGATCACCTGCGACCCCCCACAAAGGTGATCGACGTGGGATCCTCCCCCGGGACCGGCCTCCAAGGCTGGCAAACCCGGGGGACGGTCGCGTCTGGGACCGAGACGCGAGCTTGTGTCACCCGAGACGAGCAAGATGGTCCGTCTCGTTGAAGCTGACCAGTGCCGGACCCCTCGGGCCATCGGTTGCGATCCGGGTGATGGATGCGACGCCCAGGGACAGTCGCCAGGAGACCTCGGGGCCGGCACGCAACGCCCAAGCGACTGCCGCCTTGATCGGCGACACGTGGCTGACGACGATGACCTCACCCTGGGCCGCCTCCGCGGCGAGCTCCTCGCAGGCCGCGCTCACCCTGGCCGTTACCTCCCAGAGGGTCTCGCCGCCTGGCGGTCGCCAGGTGGCGTCCGAACACCAATGCTCCCAAAGCCCCGGGGGGAGCTTCGAGGGCGCCATCCCCTCGAGCTCGCCGTAGTCGAGCTCCACGAGACGGCCATCGACACTCACTTCTGGCAGGGCCCTCGGTGAGGTTGTGCTCGTTGACCCCGCCGCGTGGGCCGTGGCACCGGCGTAGGCGGACGCGATCGCGTCAGCGGTCTGCCGGGCGCGTTGAAGCGGGCTCGTGAGGATCCGGCATGCGGCCGTGGCGCGCGACGCCAGCACCTCGCCGAGTGCCTCTGCCTGCAGGCGACCGAGCTCGGTCAAGGGGGAGTCGGCCCTTCCTAGCAAGAGGCCGGCGGCATTGGCCTGGCTCTGTCCGTGGCGGACGAGAAGCAGCACGGTCGCTAACGATCTGCCTGTTCGCTCGTCACGGCACGAGTATCCGGCCGCACTGGTCGCAGTAGACGACCGAGCCGGGGGCGGCGTGGCGCAGCCTGTGCAGCTCGCCCGCCGGCACCTGCAGGTGGCAACCGCTGCACGCCCCGCCAACGAGGTGAGCGGCTCCGATGCCGCCGAGCTTGGCCCTGAGATGCTCGTAGGAGGCCGCGAGCTCGGGTGCCACGCGGGCGGCCCGCTCGTCGCGAGCGGCGCGGACGATCCCGACTTCGTCGTCGATGGCCCCTTCGGCAATCTCGAGCTGCTCGCGGGCGGAGACCAGCTCCTCGGCTGTCGCAGAGGCGCTCGCCTTGAGGACGGCCAGCTCCTCGTCAAGTGGTTCGAGGGCCTCCATGACTTCGATTTCCTGGTCCTCGATCTCCTGACGCTGACGCGCTAGCGACGACGCCTCCTCGCCCATGGTCTCCTCGTCCCGGTAAGACCCGGCCCGTCCGGAGCGCAACCGTTGCTCGATCGTCGCGACCCGGGCACCGACGGCCTCGGAACGCTGATCGAGGCTCAGCAACTGAGAGGCGAGCTTGTCGCGCTGCACCTGGGCTTCTGCGGCCCGCGCGGACATCTCGGCGAGCTTGGCGCTGAGCGCCGACACAGCGGCGCGCTCTGCCAGCTCGCGGCGACGATAGGCGAGGCGGTCAAGCGCGAGGTCATCCTCTTGAACCTCGACCAGGAGTGACAGTTGCGCGGTCGGCGCCGGTGCGGGCGACTCAGTCTGAGAGGGCTCGGTCTCGCTGTCGGGCATCGCAGGATCGAGGCTACAGGCGCCACGTGGCCCTGGAGGCTAGAAGCTCAGAGAGCAAGGCCGAGGTGCCTGCAGCGACCGGAGTGCGCCGACTCGAATGGTCCCGCACGACGAGCTCTCGACCGGCCGCGTCGGCGACCAGAGCACCGGCCTCGGCACAGACGAGCAGACCGCCGAGATAGTCCCAGCCGCCATGTGCATCGCGCATGCAGTCGATGTACCCGTCCAAGGTCCCGTCCGCAACCGCGCAGAGGTCCAATGCGGCGGCTCCGAGCGCCCGGTACTGCCGCCAGCCGAGATATCGCGGCGGATAACCCGACAACCCGATCAGCGAGCGCCCGAGCGACTCCTCGCACGAGGGTCTGATCGGCTCCCCGTCACGGCGGGCTCCGCCACCGCGCACCGCCTCGTAACGGACGCCGGTCGCCTGATTGACCACCAACGCCGCGAAAGCACCTTCCTCGTCGAGAACACAGATGCTGGTGGCGTACCACGGGATGCGACGGGAAGCATTCGTCGAACCGTCGACGGGGTCGAGCACGGCGAGCAGCGGCCTGTCTGAGGCCCCGGCGCTGAAACCCGACTCCTCGCTCAAGACTCCGAGACCGGCCGCGGAGAGGACGCGGACCGCAACTGCGTCCGCGACGAGATCGGACCGGTACTGGCCCGGACGCGTGCCCGCCAACCCCCAGTCGGCGAGCCCGCGCAGAGAACCGGCAATGCCGTCTGCCGCGTCCCCGAGGACCTGCAGTAGCTCGGCCGCGTCCACAGCACGAACCGTAGCGTGGCCGCCCTCTGCCGGTCGCTCGCCTAAGCTTGGTGGCCGAATGGCCGTCATCGACGTCGCGGGCTATGTGGCCGAGCTGAAGGATCATGCGGTCGACCACAAGTTTCACGTGCACGACGAGCGGCACTTCGTCGAGACGTACTCCCTTCGCCAGTTCTGGGAGGTCGACCTGCACCCTGAGGAAGGCTGCGGCGGACCGATCGACCTTCACCTCGCCCTCGAGGTGGAGCCACGTGTGCTGCTCGACTTCGAAGATGCCGTTGTCGCCCTGCCAGAGGACGAGGACCCCCCTGACAACTGGTTCTTCCCGCTCACCTTCAACTGGGGCGTCCCGCCGCTGCCGAAAGGGCCGGACCTGCTTCGGCTCGCCATCGATCTGGCGGGCGTCGGGGGCGTCGAGCTCCCGCTCGAGATCTCGGCGACCGACTCGTTCGGTTCGGTTACCGACGCCCCGGTCCGACGTCTCACCATTGTCGCGAGACAGCAGGTGTCACTGGCGCGTGTCCTGGCAGGCGAGGAGCTGCTCTGCGACACGTTCGACAGGGCGCTCGCTGTCACCCGCTTTTTCCTCGACAATGCCCCGATCTGGCTCGGCGAGTAGACCGGCGCGGCGGCATCTGGTCGGCGGCGGCCTGATGCTCGCCCTCGCCTGCGGGGCCGGGATCGCAGGCTGCTCCAGTCAGGACTCCCAGGCGCTTGTCAACCGGGCCTGCTCCCACATCGAGCGCGGCTTGGCAGCCGCGCACGAGGCCGCCTCCGTCAGCCCCGCCCAAGCGATGCAACTGCAGGCCGAGGCGCTCGACCAGATTCGCGCGGCCGTCCCGCTCGTCGCGGTGGCGGCGGGCGAGGACACGACCTGGCAGGCGCTCGAGGCAACCTTGAGCGAGTCCAGCCGCGTCCCATTGCGCTATCTGCTACCGGCGCTGGCCGCCCAGTGTGCCGGCATCGGCTGATCCCAGCACAGCTCTGATCCCAGCACAGCTCTGATCCCGGCGCAGCTCTGATCGCACTTCTCTGATCTCTGCGCCAGCGGCCTGACACGCAGGGGACCGCTCAGTCTTCCGGCAGCTCCCAGAGCTTGATCCCGCCGAGGATTCCCGCGATGTTGTCGACAATGGTCACCGACGGGTCCAGGTGGCCTGCGAGGAGCCGCGAGTTGCCGCCTCCGATGTAGAGCCGGTCGTAGTTGAGCAACCTCTGGAAATTGGCGATGGCCTCGTCGAGGCGCTTGCGCCACTTCTTGACGCCGATCCGCCGAAGCGGCGCGTCTCCGAGCTGCTCGTCATAGGTCTGGTCCTTGCGGAAGGGATGCTGCGCCAGCTCGAGGTGAGGCGCCAGCCTCCCGTCGAGGAACAGCGCTGTGCCGACGCCGGTGCCGAGCGTGACGACGAACTCGAGTCCGGAGCCGCTCACGACCTCGAGTCCCTGGAGGTCGGCGTCATTGGCGACGCGCACCGGACAACCGAATCGCGCCGCCAACTCAGCGGCGAGGTCGAAACCTGACCATGCGGCCAGCAACTTGCCGACGACCGGTTCCCCCGGCTTCCCCGTCCGGGTCACGAAATGCGGCGCCGTCAGGACGATCCCCTTGCGGACGACGCCGGGAAATCCGACCGACACACGGTCGAAGGAAGGCAGCGGGGCGATGAGGGCAGCCAATGCGTCAACGAGTGCCTTCGGGGGGCAGGGGTAGGGCGTCACCACGCGGACACGGTCCGCCACGAGCTTGCCGGCCGCATCCAGCACGGAAGCCTTGAGGCCGGTGCCTCCAGCGTCGATGGCGAGCGTCGTCGGTCGAACCGGCGGCACGACGGCCGGTGCGGCGAGCTCGCCCGCCCTTCGTGCGACGGAGGCCACCGGAGCCTTGCGTGGTGTGGAACGTGCTGCGACGCGCCTTGTTGCCGTCTTCCTGACGGAGGCAGTGACGGCGCCCTTTGGCTCGCCGGTCTGCGGCGCTGCTTCGTCCTGCCTCGGCTTTCCGTCCTGCCCGGGCCCCCCCGGTTGCCCCGGCTCTCCAGGTCGGGGGACATCTTGGCTGCGGTCCGCTGTTGCGGCCCGCGGCGGCTCTTCGGCCCGCGGCGGCTCTTCGGCCCGCTCCACCTCATGGTCCTGGGTGACCTCTTCGGGCCGCATTGCCTCGTCAGTCTCGTCGTGGTCGGTCATGGGATCACTTTCCCACCAGCGGCACCGGCCGCGGGCGAACTGAGGGGCTCGTAGGCGATGAGAAACTCGAGCAACGTGCGGACGCCGAAACCGGTGGCGCCCTTGCGGTACTCGCCCGCGTCCTCGTCCGAACGCGACGGGCCGGCGATGTCCAAGTGGGCCCACGGCCGATCGGCGACGAACTCCTTGAGCAGGAGTCCGGCGGTGAGAGCACCTGCCCCGCGCTTGCTCATGTTCTTCATGTCGGCGACATCGGAGTCGATGTCGGACCGGTAGGCCTCAGGAAGCGGGAGCGGCCATGTCGCTTCGCCGGCACGCGCCGATGCCGCCTGGAGCGCGGAGACCAGCCGGTCGTCATTGCCCATGAGGCCGGCGATCTTAGATCCCAAGGCGACCGTGCAAGCACCGGTGAGCGTCGCCAGGTCGACAATTGCGTCCGGGCCCTCCTCGACCGCAAGCGACAGGCCATCGGCGAGCACCAGCCGGCCCTCGCAGTCGGTGTTGAGGACCTCGATGGTCTTGCCGTTGCGGATCTCGAGGACGTCGCCAGGCTTGACGGCCTTTCCACCCGGCATGTTCTCGGTTGCCGGGGCGAGTCCGACGACTCGAACGCCGACGCCTAGCGCCCGGCAAGCGCCGAGCGTCGCGATCACATCGGCGGCACCGCTCTTGTCTGTCTTCATCGTCATCATGTTGTCGAGCGTCTTCAAACTGAGACCACCGGAGTCAAAGGTGATGCCTTTACCGACCAGGGCGACGGTCGGGATGCTGCCGTCAGGGCGCTTTCGGGCCCGTGCGGCAGGCGGTTCGTACACGAGCTTGATGAGCCGCGGCGGCTGTGCCGAGCCGGCGGCGACACCGAGCAGGCCACCGAGGCGAGCTTGCTCGATGCCCTCCTCGTCAAGGATCGTCGCCGCCAGCCCTTCGCTCTTGGCGACCTCGGAGGCCACCTCGGCCAGCTGAACGGGGGTGAGCGCTCCGGCCGGCTCATTGGACAAGTCCCGTGCGAGCCAGACCGCGTCCGCGATCACACGGCCCCGTTCGAGCCCGCGCTCGGCGGACGAGACGTCGTCGCCCGCGACGATGATCGTGAGCGACTCGAGGGGATCCGGATCGCCGACGTGGTAGCGCGCGAAGCGGTAACGGGCGCCCCAGAACCCCTCGATCGCCGCCTGCACGGCTTCGGCCGCTCCGACACCGAGGCTCGTGATCCCGGTGAGATCCAATGCGACCGTCTTTGCGCCGCCCGTCGAGCGGGCAAACTCCCCTGCCGCTCGGCGCAACTTCGCCGTACCGAACCGCATGGCCTCCCCGAGACCGAGGACCACGTCGACCCGCCCCTCGTCGCCGGGAGCTATGAGCGTCTCACCGGGCTTGGCCTTGAACCGCCTCTGCTCGCACCAGGCGAGGTCCAGCTCCAGGCCGGGCCTGGCCGTCACGAGCCCTTCCAGGGCGCCCCAACCGACAGCATCGAGGTGCTCGGGCACAGAGTCGGATACCTGGGTTCTCAGTGTCAACGGCAGGTTCATGTAGCCATCATTCCTTTGCTCGGGGAGCTCGCACTCGTCCAGCACGAGCGGTCAGGTGTTCCTGTTCGGACGAGCGGGCCAGCAACCAGCACAGATCCGATAGGCGATTGAGGTACGGCACTACTCGCGAGCCCTCGTCCAGCCCAAGGGCAACGGCGTTGCGCTCCGCACGTCGGACAATCGTGCGGGCGAGGTCGAGCGCCGCACTGGTGCGGCTCTGACCGGGCACGACGAACTCGGACGGTGTCTCCGAGGAGGCCTCGAGCTCGTGCACGCGGCGCTCCAGCCGGTTGACCATCTCCTCGGTGACGAGCGTCACACCCGCCACGAGCTTGGGCCGATGACGAGGCAGCGTCGCGACCTCGGCCATGGCGACCCAAAGGCCGCGCTCGAGAGCAACGAGCTCGTCGTCGAGCCGAGTGCCGCTCGCCTCTGCCCGCGCCAGGCCGATAGCCGCCTGCGCTTCGTCGATGGCTCCAATGGTCTCGATGCGGGCGGAGTCCTTCCTCGCCCGCCCGCCGTAGAGGAGACCGGTAGTGCCGTCGTCTCCCCGTTTCGTCGAGATGGTCACTGGACCGCAGCGTACCGGCGATCTCCGCCCCTGCGAGACGGGCCGTCGCGATCCGAACGCCGTCGCTGGAAAAGACAAAGACCAGGTGGCAACCGTAGACTCGCCACGTGCCGACCAACCGACCGCCGCAGCGCGCCATCGCCATCTGCGCCGCTTTGACAATCGCCCTGGGGCTCGCCGCCTGTGGCTCCTCGAGCACCCCCCCGCCCACCACGACGACCACGACGCTTCCGTCGGTCGCGGCCTCCACGGCCGCGATCAAGCACGCCTACAGCGTGCTGTTCGATCTTGCGAATGCCGCCGTGGCACCCAAGCTCGTCGTCATCCAGGACGGCTCGACGCTCAGGGCCGTGATGACCTCGATGCTGCGGACCTCACTCGCGAAGCAGGCCGCAGGCGCGACGGTGAGCAAGGTGACCATCGAACATGGGGCTGCCTGCAAGAACGAGATCCTCCCGAGTCCTTGCGCCACGGTGACCTACTCGATCTTCAGCCCGACGCACTCGGTGCTCCTTCCGGCTTCGGGCGGTCTCGCCGTCTACCAGCACGCTAAGTGGCTCGTGGCCAAGGTGACGATCTGCGGACTGATCAGCCTCGGCAGCCCCGGTGGGAAGGAGCCAGCCGCCTGCTCCGCCTAGGAGCTCGCCTCCGGACCGGGCAGCATTTCTCGGGTCAGGTCTCCGAGCTTGTCGACGGGACCGGCCTCGACGACCTGACCCTTGCGCAGGACCACTAGTTGCTCCGCCAGCTCCAGCGCCCGTGGCAGCTGCTGCTCGATGACTAGGAGCGAGGTGCCTGCGTCGCGGATCTCACGCAAGGCCCTGTAGACGTCGTCGACGACGCGTGGCGCAAGCCCGAGCGAGAGCTCGTCGACCACGAGCAGCTTCGGCGGCAAGGCCAGGACGCGGGCGAGCGCGAGCATCCGTTGCTCGCCTCCAGACAGCGTCCCCGCGAGTTGCCGGCGGTGGCGGGCGAGATTCGGAAAGCGCTCGAAAGCCCGTTCGAGCGCGTCGACAGTGCCCTTGCGGCCGACGGCACGCATGAAGGTGAGGCGAAGGTTGTCCTCGACATCCAAGGTCGCGAACACCGAGCGCCCCTCGGGCGTGTGCGCGACGCCGAGGCGCACGAGCCTCCAGGTCGCAAGCCCTGTGACGTCTCGGCCGGCGAAGAAGATCCGGCCCGCCGTCAAGGGGACGAGCCCGGTCGCGACACGCGCGATCGTGGACTTGCCGGCGCCGTTCGGGCCCACGAGGGCGGTGACCGATCCGGCAGGGACAGACATCGAGACGCCGAACAAGGCCCGAAAACGGCCGTACGCGGCCGAGACGTTGCGGAGCTCCAGTATCGGGGGCGCCGCCTGGGCCGGGGGCGCCGCCTGGGCCGGGGGCGGGGACCCTGCCGGGACGGGAGATGAACGGTCGCCGTCGGTCACTTGACGTCTCCGAGATACGCCCGGCGCACCGCCTTGTCGGCGAACACCTCGTCGACCGGGCCCGAGGCGATGAGCTTGCCGAAGTCGAGCACGTAGATGCGCTCGATCACGCGCCGGACCAGGTCGATGTCGTGCTCGACGAGAAGCATGGCGGTCTCGCGGCGGTCTCGCAGCTTGATCAGGATCGTGGCGAAGTCGGCCGTCTCGCGGGTGTCGAGTCCCGAAGACGGCTCGTCGAGCAACAGCAGGTGCGGCTCCTGGACGAGTGCGCGACCCAGCTCCACGCGCCGGCCGTGACCCTGGCTGAGCGACTCGATCGGGTCGTCGGCCACCTCCTCAAGGCCGAGCTCGTGAAGAAGCGTCTCTACCCGCGGTACCGGCTCTCGGGCCCGTCCGCGGCCGAGCAGGTCCTTCCAGAGCCTGCCGTCCCCCCGGTGCACCCGCTCTGCGACCATCAAGTGCTCGCGTGCGCTCATGCCGGCGAAGAGCTCGAGCCGCTGAAACGTGCGCCCGATGCCGAGCCGAGCTCGCTTGTAGACCGGTAGGCCCTCGATCCTGCGCCCCAGGAAACTGACCTCTCCCGAGTCGACGCGGCGTACGCCGTTCAAGCAGTCGAAAAGCGTCGTCTTCCCGGCGCCATTCGGGCCGACGAGTCCGACCGCCTCGCCCTGCTCGAGCGCGATCGAGACGTCGTCGAGCGCCACGATCCCACCGAAGCGCTTGACCATCCCGCGAACCTCGAGGAAGGCCATCTCAGGCGACCGCCTCGGGGCGGCGCTTGCGCCAGGCGAGGAAGACCTCGACCACGCGCCGCTTCTGCCATTCCACGACGCCTTCGGGATGGAGCGCGTAGGTGATCGCCCCGAAGCCGAAAAGGATCGGGAAGAGGTTGCGCCATTGCGAGGGGAGATAGTCGAGCACCTGGTAGAGGACTACGTAGGCCATTCCTGCTTGGATGGCGCCTTCCACCGTGTACACCCCGGTTGTCACCACGACGACCATGAACACGAGCGACAGGAACGAATTGAAGTCGTTGGGCGAGACCGTGCCCTGCAATGAGCCGTAAAGGGCACCACCCACACCGGCAAGTGCCGCGGCCACGGCGAACACGGCGATCTTCAGCTTCGCCAGGTTCATGCCGATGGCGTTGGCCGCGAGCTCACTTCCCCGCATGGCCGCGAGCTCGCGCCCGGTCGTGCCCCGGCGGATCGCGAGCACGACCGCCGAGGCGACGAGGAGCGCCACGCATGTCAGGACGAAAAAAGCCTTCCCGCTCTCGAAGCTGAGCGAGCCGAGTTGAGGGCGCGGGACGTTGACTCCCGAGTCTCCGTTTCCTGACCAGGAGAACTGGAAGCCGACGTTGTCGGCAAGCAGGCCGAAGGCGAGCGTCGCCAACGCCAAGGCGAGGCCGCCGAGGCGCAGCGCGGGCAGGGCCACGACAACGCCGAGAAGGGCCGCCACAGCGGCTCCTGCGACGATCCCGAGGAACACCGAGGTCCCGAAGTGGTTGGCGAGCTGCGCGCAGGTGAAGGCCCCGACACCGGCAAAGGACGCCTGGCAGAGGGAGATCTGGCCGCTCATCCCAGTCAACAGCACGATGGAGAGGAAGATGATCGAGTACGCCAGGCCCTGGGTGAACGTGAAGGTCCAGTTGCCCGGGACCCATGTCACGCACGAGACGAAGAACACGGCGAGCACCGACCATCTGACGGTGCGCATGAGACCCTCGAAGCCGTAGCCGCCGATGGTCGTCGCCGTCGGGGGCGGCGGCGGGTCGCAGCCGGCGAGCGGGTCGTCGTGGAACCATCGCTCGCGAAGTCCCGGCATTACCAGCAAGAGAACGAGAAGAACCACGAAGGGAAGGCTCGGCCGCAGGCCCGAGGAGAGCACGCTGCCACTCGGGAGGTACCCGCCGAGCAGCTCTTCGAGGACACCGAGGCCGATCCCGCCCCAAAAGGCAAGAGGGAGGCTCGTCAAGCTCCCGAGGGCCGCCGCCGCGATGGCCGACACCAGCAGCTCGGTGAAGTTGAGCGACTGCAGATCCGCGAACAGCGGGGCGAGCAACACGCCGGCGAGGCCCGCGAGGAATCCGGAGAGGACCCAGATGGCGACGCCGACCAGCTCGGAGTTGATGCCGGCGAGCTGGACCATTCGCGGGCTCTCGGACATCGCCCGCATCCGCAGCCCGATCTGGGTGAAGTGCAACATCAAAGACAGCAGCAGCACCACTGCCAGGGTCACGATCACCGTCGACAGCTCGGTGCCGTTGATGGCATCGCCTGCGACGTGGAAGTAGACCGAAGTGGGCGGGAGCCACAGCGAGGGAGGCGCCAGCCGCTCCTGGCTCCCGAAGATGAGCTGGAGCGCGCTCGGAATGGCGATCATCATCCCGAGCGCGCTCACGAGCTTGACCAGCACCGGGGCCGAGCGGATGAACCGGTAGAGGCAACGGTCCATGGCCAGACCCATCAACGGCGCCACCACGACGACAGCGACGAGGAACGCGGCCCAGTGGGGCCAGCCGGCGTGCACGCCGACGTAGTAGATGAGCGCCGAGGCGTACGCCTGGGCGCCATAGGCGAGGTTGAAGACGCCAGATGTCTGGTAGGTGATGACGAGCCCGACCGCCATGAGGGCGAACACGCACCCATAGGGCAGGCCCGGGATGGCGTAGCTGAGAAACCTGGTCACCCGACCGCCGGCCCCGTGCTCAGCTCCTTCAAGTTCCGGGCACGCCCGCACTCGGCGGGACCACCACCACCTGGCGGGCTCCGGCCGGCTGGGGATACGCGAAGCAGGTGAACACGCTGCGGGGCGACCCGAACAGCGGCACGAAGTGGCCCCCGAGGACGCGCACGTAGACGTTGCAGTCGATCGGACCGAGTGTCGTGTGCTCGTAACGCCAGTCGATCGGTGAGACGAGGCCGTCGGCGGTGAACTCCGTCAGCGAATTGAGGGCATCAACGAGCCTCGTGCGGGAAACGTCGCGCCCGATGAGGCGCAGCCCCTCGACGAACATGTCGGCGTCGATCCAGCCGGCGAGCGAAGCCTCCCCGGGAAGCTCCTTGGGGAAGTACCTGGCGAGCTCCTTCAAGTACAGTTCCATCCCGCGGTACTTTCCCGGCGTCAGCTCTGCAGACTCGAAAGGAACATGGCCGATGAGGAAGTACACGCCCTGCATGAGCGAGGCGTAGCTCCTTACCGCGGACTCGTCGTAGCCGTTCAGCCAGTACTGAGCGACAGAGCCCATGCCGTCCTGGTGCATCGTGCGCGACAGCAGGATGTTGCCCGACAGGTCCATGCAGCTCGCAACGAGGTCGACGCCGGCGGACTTCATGCGGTTGACGTCGGTCGTGAGATCGACCGGGGGGGCCTGGATCGAGATGTCCTCGTAGGCCACCGGGATGTGAAAGCGCCTCATCTCATAGGCCACTCCCTCGCAGCCCTGAGTCGACCCGCTCACGTTGTAAGCGAGGATGCCGACCGCCTTGGCGTGGATCTGCTCGGCCAGGTAGGCGGGCTCGGGGCCCGGACGGGTGAAGGCGATATAGGAGCCCTCAGAGCCGTACAGGCTGGGACCCGCGGCCCACTGCGTGCTGACCGCGTAGCCAAAGGTGGGCACGTCGTTCGCGGCGAGGTAACTGGCCCCGGCGAAGGTGGGAGTGGCCACGCCGACGACGGCGAAGACGTGGTCCTGCTCCACCAGAGTGCGTACCTGATCGGTGTCCTGGGAAGGGTTCGAGCCATCGTCGAGAGGGAAGGCGAAGTCGATCTTGCGGCCGTCTACACCTCCGTTCGCGTTCACCAGGTCGAGATAGGCGTTGACCCCGTCGAAAATCGGCGCGAAAGCGGCCGGGAGCGGTCCGGTCACGGAGGCGACGCCACCGACGATGATCCGCGAGCTGGTCACGCCACTGGTGTTGCCAGCGTTCGACACCGTGACCTTGGCGTTCCCGCACGCCCCCGCGACGAGAGCAACTGCCGCCAGAACCCCGAGCGACCTACGAGGACTACGCACGCACGTACCCCTTGCTCTCGGCACCGAACGCGATCACCCGCAGGCTCGACCCTAGCAAGCGAGCCTCTGTGTCCGACAAGTTCGCAGACATCAGCCCGTCTTGTTGGAGCGGCCCGCCTCGCAGGCGGATTCCTGCCCAGGCCAGTAACGGGACGGCTCGCAATCGCGCCAAGGTCTCGCGGACAGGGCCACCGCCGTACGATGAGGAGCATGAAGGTGTCGACCCGTGGGGATTACGCAAGCAGGGCGCTGCTGTCCCTGGCGCTTCGCGAGGACGCATCGCCGACTTCTGTCCGCGACATCGCGGAGCGCACGGGCCTTCCCCAGCCGTATCTGGAGCAGATCCTCCTCGCGCTGAAAGGTGCCGGTCTCGTCCGCTCCAAGCGCGGCGTGGGAGGCGGCTATGTCCTCGCACGCTCGCCCGAGCAGATCACATTGGGCCAGATCGTGAGCGCGGTCGACGGTCCGATCGTGGCCGGGGACTTCGGGCCGCCTCATCAGAACGGCGCCTGCGACCACGAGGGCCAGTGCGTGCTGCTCGCCGTTTGGGCCGATGTCGGCGAGCACATGCGCCACCACCTCGACTCTTTCACCCTGAAGGACATGGTGCTCAGAGCCCGGGGTGACGCACCGCCTCCTTCGCCGCTCGACTGACCCCGAACCTCGCACGCACGCCCGTCATCAGGAACGGGTATCGGCAAAGCCACGCCTGACGGGGAATGGCAGGGCCTCAATTCGCGTTACACCAGGTGAGCACAGAGCAGTGAGGAAGGAGAGGGGCGTCATTACAGCTGACAGCAAGATCGAGGACGTCAATACGCCGGAACTGACCGCAGGCGGGCGGAACCGCGCCACCCGGGAGCCTAGCTCCAGTGGACCGGACCTCATGCGGTTGTTCCTCGACGACCTCGGCCGTTTCCCGCTTCTGAGCGCCGCTGAGCAGACCGAGCTCGCGAAGAGGATCGAGCAGGGTGACGAGGAAGCCCGCAAGCAGATGATCGGCTCCAACCTGCGCCTCGTGGTGCACTGGGCACGCCGTTACCAAGGACGTGGCGTCGACCTGATCGACCTCGTCCAAGAGGGCACCTTCGGCCTCATGCGCGCCGTCGAGAAGTTCGACTGGCGCAAGGGGTTCCGTTTCTCGACCTATGCAACCTGGTGGATCCGCCAGGCTCTGCAGCGCGCCGTGCAGTCGAAGGGTCGGGCCATTCGGCTCCCCGAGGACGCGCTTGCCTCCGAGCTCGAGGCGGACCCCGATCATGTCCGGCTGCCCCGAGTCGTGGCCAGCTTGGACCAGCCCTTGACGAGCGAGGCCACGGCCACGCTCGGCGACGTGGTGAGCGGCGACGCGCCGCCCTTCGAGGACGAGATAGCCCATAGCCTCACCCTCGGCAAGCTCGACGCCGCCATCGACCGCCTGCCCGAGCTGGAACGCCACGTGGTCCGTCTGCGTTTCGGGCTCGATGGCAGCCCGCCCGCCTCACTGGAGGCGACGGCGCGCACCTTGGGCATCGGCGTCCGGCGCGTGAGGCGGATCGAGTCCTCTGCCTTGGCCTTTCTTGCAGTGCAGCCCGAGGTCGAAGGCATCCACGACGCCGCCTGAGGCCGCTCCTCAGGAGAACCGTTCCAGTACGGCGACGAGATCGGCGGGAAGCGGAGAGGTGAAGCTCACCCCTCGCCCGCTCGCCGGGTTCATGAATGCCAGTCCTGCTGCATGCAGGAACGGGCGAGCGCAGCCGGATCGCCTGCGGTCGCCTCGGTAGCGGGCGTCGCCGACGACGGGATGGCCTATCGCGGCGAGGTGAACGCGGATCTGATGGGTGCGACCGGTCTCGAGACGCAACTCGAGGAAGCTGGCCTCGAGGGGCTGGGCGAACCTGGCGAGGACGCGGTAGTGGGTGCGTGCCGCTCGCCCTCCCACGGCGACTGCCATCCTCGTCGGGTCGCGCAGCGACCGTCCGATCGGCGCGTCGACGACTCCTGCCTCAGCCCCGAGGGCGCCGCAGGCGAGCGCCAGGTACGTCCTGCTCATGGTTCGCGCCGCCAGCTGGGCAGTGAGCGACCGGTAGGCGTCCGCGCTGCGGGCGACGACGAGCAGACCGGAGGTGTCCTTGTCGAGGCGGTGCACGATCCCCGGCCGGTCCGGCTCGCCGCAGCCGAGCTCTGGCAGGCGGGCGAGCTCTGGATAGGAGGCGAGGAGGCCGGCGACGAGCGTGCCCGAGCGGTGGGCAGCATCGGGATGGACCACGACGCCCGCCGGCTTGTCGACGACGATCACGGCCGAGTCGGCGTGGACGACGCGAAACGGGACCTCGCCGGGAGTGGCGGCGTGGGCTACGGCGCGCTCGGCTTCGGCCAGTAGCCCGAGGTCTGTCTCCAACAGCTCGCCGGCTTGGACCCTGCGGCTGCCCGCGGAGACGGTGATGTTCCCAAGGCGCACGCCCCCGGCCGCGATGAGCTTCGCCACCTGCGCCCGGGTGCGCCCGGAGAGGAGCGCCACGACGCGGTCCACGCGCTCACCGGAGAGCGCGGCGGGGATCTCGACGAGCGGGCGTGACTCCGCCTCGCTCACGGGAGGGAGTGACCTTCGCTCTCGGACGACTGCCTTGTGACACTTGCCCTCCACAGCGCGACACCGAGCACGACGCAGCCGCAGACGATCGACGCGTCGGCAAGGTTGAAAGTCGGCCAGAAACCCGAGTAGATGAAGTCGATCACAGCGCCATGGTGGCCCCTGAAGAGCCTGTCGGCGAGATTGCCGACGGCGCCACCGAGGATCATGCCGACACCGACTGCTGCTGCGGTGTTCGGCACGGTCCGGCCGAACCAGGCGACAAGCGCGACCACGACCACGACGATCACCACGATCGGCAGCGTCAGGCCGGTGCCGATGCTGAAGGCGACACCGGTGTTGTAGGAGAGCACGAGAGAAAACGGCCCGATCACGTGCACGGGGCCGGAGGCGAGCCGGGAGACTGCGAGCGACTTGGTCACCTGGTCGGCGACGACCACCAAGAGCGCGACCGACAGCGCCACGCGGATGCGCCGGCCGCGGCCAGGCGCCCAACCGGATCTCGCTTCACCGGTGGTGCCAAGCCGGTCCTCGCCGGCCTTTGTCAACGTCTCGAGAGCCCCCCGCTCTTGCAGTCGATGCACAAGCGCGCGTAGGGAAGGGCTTCGAGCCGGGCCCTTACTATCTGGCGACCGCAGTTCTCGCAGATCCCGTAGGTATCGTTGTCCATCTTCGCAAGAGTGTGATCGATCTCCTCGACTGCTGCCAGGGCCTGTGCCGAAAGGGCGAGATCACGCTCCCGGTCAACGGTCACCGTGCCCCCCTCGCCCGACTCGTCGTCGAATTGGATGTCGCCCGGCTCCATCTCCTCGACGAGCGACTCCGCCTCGGCCTTCAAGGAGGCCGCCTGCTCGAGGTACGTCGATCGCTCGCGCAGCAGAGCCGCCCTCTGGCTTGCCAAGAAACGCTCGTCTTTCACATAGGTTTCGCTGGGCCGCTTCGGCGCCGCGAGTCTTGCGTCGAGCACGTTGGCCGATCTTGGCCCGCCGGTGTGTGCGGCGCTTGCCGGCGACTTGCGAGAAACCTTGGCGGCCTTGGTTGTCTTGGCGGCCTTGGTTGTCTTGGCGGTCTTGGTGGCCTTGGGCAGCGGGTCGGACGCCTTCGCCCCTGGAGCGGGCTTCGAACCCACGCCGTGCTTGGCCGCCGGCTTGCCGTTCTCCATCCTGGCCTTGGCCGTGGCCTTCGTCGCCGCGCCCGCGGGCGCCTTGGCGGTGCCGAGCGGGCTCGTCGCGATCTTGGAATGCGACGTCGCGGTCTTGGCCGCGGCCGCGAGCTTGACAGAAGTCTTCTCGCTGGTCCCGCCGGACGCCCTTGCTGCGGTCTTCACCATCGCCATCGCCTTCGCCGGTCCCTTGGCGGCGGCCGGGCTCGAAATCTTGGCCGGTGCCGCCCTGGAGGACTTCTGGGCAACGGCCGCCGCTCTTGCGGGCGCCTTGGAGGCCACCGCCGGGACGGCCTTCTTCTGGGTCACGGCTTTGCTGGCCGTGACGCGTGCGGAAGCATCCGTTGCCGCCGCGGCGGCCTTCTTAGACGACTCACCTGCCGTCTTGGCAACCGCAGCCTTCGCGGACGCCTTAGAGGCGTTCGCCTTCACGACGGCTCCCTTCTTCGTATCGGCCGGCACTACGGTCGTCGGCACAACTGCTCCCTCCTGTCGAAGCGAGGGTGACCGACGATAGCCGTAGCGGTTACCGACCGCCAACATTCGCCTTGCGGTCTCATGGTCCTGGCCGACGCTGCCTCTCGCTGCGGTCGTGTGATCCGGGTCGGCCCGTCGCCGAGCGCAGCTCCCGGGCGATGGCATCGCGGGCCCGGCCTGGTTCGATGCCGGTGACGCGGACGCGTTTCAGGCGGCTTTTCTCACCCGAGACAAGCTCCACCTGGGACTTGCGAACACCGAGGAGATCCGCGACGAGCTCGACGCACTCTGAGTTCGCCCTGCCGCCGAGCGGCGGAGCGGCCACCTTGACCGCGAGCGCGTCGCCATGACGTCCCGTGACCGACGAGCGGCCGGCACCGGGTTGTACGCGGACCCGCAAGACGATGGCGACGGGCCCGTCTTCGCTCGACTCGACGTCGAACAGGTCATCGGTCATGGCCGCCTACTGTATGGCCATGTCCGAGGCGCCGAGCGCGAATCGTTACCCGCAGGTCCCTTCGCAGCCGCGCTATGCGTCGCTGGAGGAGGAGATCCTCGCCTTTTGGCGGCAGGATCGCACCTTCGAGGCGTCCGTGGACCTGCATGGCCCCGAGACCGAGTACGTATTCTATGACGGGCCGCCGTTCGCGAACGGGCTGCCCCACTACGGTCACCTCCTCACCGGGTTCGTGAAAGACGCCGTCCCTCGCTTCCAGACCATGCGCGGGCACCGCGTCGAGCGTCGCTTCGGCTGGGACTGCCACGGCCTTCCCGCGGAGATGGCCGCCGAGCAGGAGCTCGGACTCTCCGGGCGCCAGGCGGTGATCGCGTCCGGCATCGGCAACTTTAATTCCTACTGCCGCCAGCTCGTGCAGCGGACCACCGACGCCTGGGAGCGTTATGTGACCCGCCAGGCTCGCTGGGTGAGCTTCGAGGACACCTACAAGACGATGGACCTCTCCTTCATGGAGAGCGTGCTCTGGGCCTTCAAGCGGCTCTACGACAAGGGCCTCCTCTATGAGGGATTCCGCGTCCTACCCTACTGCTGGGAGTGCGAGACGCCGCTGTCGAACTTCGAGACCCGCCAGGACGACTCCTACAGGGACCGCACCGATCCGGCGATCACGGTCCGCTTCGAGCTCGAGCCGGTCGACGAAGGCCCTGAGCTGCTGCGCGGCAAGGTCGCCCTGCTCGCTTGGACGACGACGCCTTGGACCCTGCCCTCCAACCTCGCCCTCGCCGTCGGGCCGGAGCTTCGCTACTCCGTGCTCGCTTGGGGCGACGGGCACGTCGTGCTCGGCGAGGGCTGCCTCGATGAGTACGAGGAATCGCTCGGCGGCGCCGAGGTCCTCGGCACTGTGACCGGAGCCGATCTCGTCGGGCGCCGTTTCCGACCCCTGTTCGATTACTTCTCCGGCACGCCCGGTGCGTTCGTGGTCCTCGGCGGGGACTTCGTCGCCATGGACGAGGGCACAGGCATCGTCCAGATGGCTCCCGGGTTCGGGGAGGACGACCAGCGCGCCTGCGAGGCGGCCGGGATCCCGGTGATCTGCCCGGTCGACGACCGGGCGCGTTTTACCGACGAGGTCGGCGATCTCGCAGGAGTCCAGGTTTTCGACGCCAATGCCCCGATCATGGAACGACTTGCGGCCGACGGCGCCCTGGTCAAGGCCGAGGACTACGTCCACAGCTACCCCCATTGCTGGCGGACCGACACGCCGCTCATCTACCGGGCGATGAGCTCGTGGTTCGTGGCCGTCTCGGCCTTCAAGGACCGCATGGTCGAGCTCAATCGACAGATCCACTGGGTGCCCGAGCACGTGCGCGACGGCGCCTTCGGCAAGTGGCTGGAGGGGGCGCGCGACTGGTCGATAAGCCGGAACCGTTTCTGGGGGACCCCGATCCCGGTGTGGAAGAGCGACGACCAGCGCTATCCGCGCGTCGACGTCTACGGGAGCCTTGACGAGCTGGCGGCCGATTTCGGCGTGCGGCCTTCTGACCTGCACCGCCCGGGCATCGACGAGCTGACCCGACCGAACCCCGACGACCCCACAGGCTGCTCTGTGATGCGCCGCATCCCCGACGTCCTCGACTGCTGGTTCGATTCGGGCTCGATGCCCTTCGCGCAGCTTCACTACCCCTTCGAGCACACGAGGCGGTTCGAGGAGCACTTTCCGGCCGACTTCATCGTCGAGTACGTGGGCCAGACCCGCGGCTGGTTCTACACCTTGCACGTGCTCGCGACCGCCTTGTTCGACCGGCCGCCTTTCAAGACCTGCATAGCGCACGGCATCGTGCTCGGCGACGACGGCCGCAAGCTCTCCAAGCGGCTGCGCAACTTCCCCGACCCCGAGGAGGTCTTCGCCAGCTACGGGGCCGACGCCATGCGCTGGTACCTGCTGAGCTCACCGGTGCTGCGGGGCCACGACGTGGTCATCGAGAACAAGGGGCTGTCCGAGCCCCTGCGGGTCGTCTGCAACCCGATCTGGAACACCTGGTACTTCCTCTCCCTGTACGCCAACGCCGACGGCCTCACCGGGCGCGTCCGGACCGACCAGGCAGGAGTGCTCGATCGTTACGTCCTCGCCAAGACGCGCCGTCTCGTCGAGGACGTGACGGCGGCCATGGACAGCTACGACCTTGCGGGTGCCTGCGGTCACATCTCGTCCTTCCTCGACGCCTTGACCAACTGGTACGTGCGACGCAGCCGCGACCGTTTCTGGCGCCCCGTGGACGCCGGGGCCGCACCTGGGAGCTTCGGGGTTCCCGGGGTTCCCGGCTTACCCGAAGACCCGGGGTCCCCGCCCGCCCAAGGGTTCGCTCCAGACGACAAGCAGGACGCCTACGACACCTTGCACACGGTGCTCGAGGTGCTCACCAGGGTCGCGGCACCGTTCCTCCCGTTTCTCAGCGAGGCTGTCTACCAAGGCCTGACGGGTGAGCGGAGCGTGCATCTTCGTGCGTGGCCGGACCCCGAGGAGCTGCCGGCTGACCCGGAGCTCGTCGAGGCCATGGACCTTGCCCGGGAGGTCTGCTCGGCCGGCCATTCGATCCGCAAGGCGGCCGGGCGCAGGGCGCGCCTGCCGCTGTCCGCCTTGACCGTCGCCGCGCCAGGCGCAAGTCGCCTGCTGCCTTACGCGGACCTGATCGCCGACGAGGTGAACGTGCAGCAGGTCAAGCTGCTCGAGACCGTCGGCCCGCTCGGCGAGACGGTGCTCAACGTCGTCCCTGCCGCCCTCGGCCCGAGGCTCGGAGCGCGCACTCAGCACGTCATCGCCGCCGCACGAAAAGGCGACTGGTCACGGCTCTCCGACGGCACCGTGCAAGTCGGTGGCGTCAGCCTTGAGCTGGGCGAGTTCGACCTGCGCCTGCGGCCGTCCGACCCCGGCTCGAGCCGGTCACTGCCGGGCGAGGTGGGGATCGTCGCCCTCGACCTCGATACCACCCCGGAGCTCGAAGCCGAAGGCGCTGCGCGCGACGTGATCCGCCTCGTGCAGCGCGCCCGGCGCGACGCGGGGCTACAGGTCACCGACCGTATCCGCTTGCGCATCGGGCTCTCGGGCGAGCTGGCCGCCGTCCTCGGGCCGTGGCGAACCCATATCGCCGCCCAGGTGCTGGCGACCGAGATCGAGATGGTGCCCTACGCCGGCGACGACGCGGAGACCGGCAAGGACGACGACTGGTTCACCGCCGTGGGCGAGCTTTCGGACGGCAGCGTCGTCGTCATCCGCCTGCAGCGCATCGGCTGAGCGGAACCAGGCTCAGGCTCAGGCGATCCAGTCGGGCCCGGTTACGCCGAACTGGGGAACAGCCGGGTCAACGGCTGCCCCGGCGACCTTGTCGCCGCCTTGGCCGAAGATGGTCATGGGCTCAGCCTGCCAGGCCTGGGTTGGCGGCCCCGAGTCCTCGAGGGGCGGGACAGCAGCAAGGTTGGTGCGCGCCGCCTCGCTCGAGTCACCGTCCTCGCCACCGGAGGCGGCCGGCACGACCGAAGGGGCGGCGGCTTCGGCGTCCGCTTTGATCTGCGCCTCGATGTCGTCGTCGCCGCCCGGCGCAAAGGACGCCGGCACGGGACGAAGCTCGGATATCTCGCCCGGCACCGGTAGCGTCCGTTCGACGAAACCAAGCGCCGCCCGCAGCGAGTCTGCCAACCGCTTGCGCTCCGAGTCGAGAAGCTCCGAGAGCTCGTTGAGCTCGACGCGGACCTGATCACGCTGGCGCTCGAGCCGGGCGATGTCGTCCGAGTGGCGACGCTCGGCCTCGGAGGTGAGCCGCCTCGCGGTGTCCCGCGCCTCGCTCAGCAGCTTCTCCGACTCGTTCTTCGCCTCGCTCAGCAGCTTGTCCGACTCGCTCTTCGCCTCATCTACGAGGGCGGCAGACTGTTCTTGTGCCTCACGGACGGCGAGATCGGCGGTTCGCTGCGCCAACACGAGCGTCCGGCGGATGGTGTCGTCGTCGTCGTCGGCCGCCCGGTCGGAGACGGCGCGCTCCGCGCGCTCGGCTCGGGCAGTGAGCTGGCGCATCTTCTCCTGCATCTCTTCGACCGCGACGGCGACCTTCTCGAGGAACTCGTCGACTTCATCGGTGTCGTAGCCGCGCAGGCGGTCTCGAAACTCAACTTCTCGCAGGACTTTGGCGGAAAGATCCATGCTCTGGATGGTATATGGCCTTTCCCGGTCGTGGGTGGATACCGCGGGCCTACTAGAGCAGACGGCTGATGATCAAGATCGCGATCCAGACGATGATCGGGGAGAGATCGACCGCGGAACCGCCGACACGCATGGGCGGCACGACGCGACGCACCGGTCGCAGCACGGGCTCTGTGATCGCCTCGAAGAATCCGGTGACCTTCGCCAGGCCCGATCCCGGCGGAGCCGGGACGTAGGAGAGCACGACCCGGACCAGGAGGACGAACAGGAAGATATTGAGGACATCGATCACGTAGCTCAAGGCGTCGCGCCCCTGTCGATCGAGCCCACGCTCCCCGGCGACTCCAGGACGTTCAGGACCGGAACAATCCGTTCTCTTGCAGCCGCTGGCGCTCCTCGGGGGAGACCTCGACGTTCGACGGTGTGAGCAGGAACACCGATTCGGCGACCTTTTCCATCGATCCCCCGACGGCGTAGGTCAGGCCCGAACAGAAGTCGATCATGCGTCTGGCCAGGTCCTTCTCGCTCGATTGGAGATTCACGATGACCGGCATGCTCGCCTTGACCATGTCGCCGATCTGCTGCGCGTCCGAAAAGCGCGTCGGGGCCACGACCTGGGGCTTGGAGTGGCGCTGGGTCACGAACGGCCGCACGACGGCACCCCGGGCCACCGGCGTCTGCACCTCCCGGCTCTCGTCGCGGCCCAGGGGGCGCACGGTGGCCACCGGTGCCCGCGGCGGCACGGGCTCGGGGTAGGCACTTTGGCGCACGCGGCTCGCAGGCGGCTCTCCGACTTGTTCCTCCTCGGTGTCGTAGTCCTCCTCGTCATCGATGTCTTTCAGACCGAGGTACATCAGTGCTCTTTGAACAAACGAAGCCATCTCCAGCCCTCCTGCGAGAACCCTATTGTTACAGCCTGCGACGTTGCGGGCGAGGACCGAACAGGGCAGTCCCGAGGCGCACCATCGTCGCGCCGGCGGCGACGGCTTGCTCGAGATCTTCGGACATGCCCATCGAGAGCTCCCTGAGACCGAGCTCGTCGCGCAGCCGGGCGACCTGGTCGAAGGTCGCCCTCGCCAGCTTCGGGTCGCCCGGAGGGGCGACCGTCATCAAGCCCTCGACGCCACATCCGAGGTCGCGTAGGGCGGCGACCCGGTCCGGAACCTTCTCCGGGGTGCAGCCGCCTCGGCCCGTGAATCCCGTTGTCTCGACTTCCACGAACAAGGTGGTCGGCCCGAGGCCGTGGCCGGCGGGCTCTTTCAGCACCTCGGTCCGGTGGCGCAAGATCGCCTCACCCTCGACGACTCTTGCTACTGCCTGCCAGCAGTCGACGAGCGGGGCGAGTCTGCCGACCTTGTTGCGCTGCACGGCGCCGAGAAAGTGCCATCTTGCCGCGCGACCGACCGTCCCCCACTTGGCGAGCAGCTCGTCTGCGTAATTCTCGCCGAGGTCGGTCAAGCCCGCCGCGAACGCGGCCGCGACTTGTTCGGGACCGAAGCCCTTTGTCACAGCCACGATCCTGACCAGCTCGGGATCACCTCCGGCATGCGCGATCCGATCGCGCGCCACAGCCGCCCGAGCGACGATCTGCTCGACGAGCGTGCTCACGGCGCCGTCGCGACGACGAGCGCGTGTCGTCCGCTGTCGCGCCGGGCGCGCCAGGAGAACCAGCCCGGGTCACACGCGGTGCAGCGCGCATAGTCGGTCGCTACCCGGACACCGGCGGTCTCGAGCGCCCTGTGCACCCCTGCGCGCAGATCGAGCGCCGGGGTGCCTGCGGAAGTCCTCGAGGACACAGAGGGCCCATAGCGCGCCTCGATCGGCGCCAGGTCGGCCTCGCCGAACTCGTAGCACTCCGGCCCGATGCAGGCCCCGACGACGGCAGCGATGCCTGTCGCCCCGACCGAGCCCATGGTGGCGGCTGTTCGCTCGAGCACGCCCGCGAGCAGGCCGCGCCAGCCCACGTGCACCGCCCCGACGACTCCTTCCCGGCTCGCCAGGCCGACAAGGGCGCAATCGGCCGAGAAGACCGCCAGGGGGGCGCCCGGCACCGTGCTCACGAGCGCGTCGGCCTCGCGTCCCTCGCAGGACTCCTCCGGGTCGAGGACCACGACGCCGTCACCATGGCATTGGCGCAACCAGCGCCAACGGCCGGCGGCCAAAGACCGCCGGCGGGCCTCGAGCACCTCGACAGGAGCCCTCGAGCGGGCACCGACGTCGCCGTCCCGGGCACAGCTCAGCACCACGACCGCGGGCGTGCCCGCGACCGGGATCCGCCTAGCGGAGGAAGGACGGAACGTCGAAGTCGTCGTCGAGGTCGAGATCGTCGTCGCCACCGACGTCGAAGACATCGCGCCCGCGCGAAACGGCATGGCGTGGCACCAAAGGTTCGCTCCCGGCCGGCCCGGCGGCTTCCGACCGCGGGGCGCCCCGGGCAGGTGGCGCCTCCGAGGGCGGCCGTGACGTGCCCTCCGAGGCCTGGCGCGGCACGTCCGCCTCGGGCCGGTCGAAACCGGCGGCGATGACCGTCACCCGCACCGTGTCGCCCAGAGCGTCGTCGATGACGTTGCCGAAGATGATGTTGGCGTCGGGATGAGCCACGTCGTGGATGATGGCGGCGGCTTCGTTGACCTCGAACAAGGTGAGGTCGCTGCCGCCGGCGATGTTGAGCAGGATCCCCCTCGCGCCCTCGATCGAGGCTTCCAGGAGGGGGCTCGTGATGGCGTGACGGGCCGCGTTGACCGCCCGCCCCTCGCCCGAGCCGGTGCCGATCCCCATGATGGCGGAGCCGGCGTTGCTCATCACCATCTTCACGTCCGCGAAGTCGGTGTTGATGAGGCCCGGGATGTTGATGAGATCGGTGATCCCCGAGACGCCGTGCAGCAGCACCTCGTCGGCCATCGAGAAGGCCTCGACCATCGAGGTGCGCTCGTTGGAGATCGACAGCAGGCGCTCGTTCGGGATGACGATGAGGGTGTCCACCTTCTCGCGCAGGCGCTGGATGCCCTCCTCGGCCTGGTTCGAGCGCCGCCGGCCTTCGAAAGCGAAGGGTCTGGTCACGACGCCGATGGTGAGGGCTCCGAGCCCCTTTGCCGTCTCGGCGATGACCGGGGCCGCACCGGTGCCGGTGCCCCCGCCCTTGCCGGCGGTGATGAAGACCATGTCGGCGCCCTTCAGCACCTCCTCGATCTCCTCGAGGTGCTCTTCGGCCGCCATGCGCCCGATCTCCGGGTCGCTGCCGGCGCCGAGCCCACGTGTCAAGTTGCGCCCGATGTCGAGCTTGATGTCGGCTTCGCTCATCAAAAGGGCCTGGGCGTCGGTGTTGACCGCCACGAACTCGACCCCTTGCAAGCCGGCGTCGATCATGCGGTTGACGGCGTTGACCCCGGCACCCCCGACTCCGACCACTTTGATGACGGCGATGAAGCTTTGGCCTGGCGTGCTCATCCGCGCTCCATCCTCTCCCTGAGTACCAGTGGGGTTACCGCTGGTCGGCTACGCGGACCACCCCGGCGACCTCGATCACCCCTCAGCACCGATCTCGTCGCGGGCGATCTCAGCCATCACCCTTGCCCTGAACGTTAGAGGCGGTGACCAGGGGGGTCAAGACCGGGGAGGCCGCGACCCTGAGGTCGATGGCACCGATACCGGCGAGATTGACCCGGGAGAGCACCGTGGCGAGGGAGACGAACTTCTCGGCGAGAGCCTCGTCGTCACCGATGACCGCCCTCAGACCGCCCTCGAGGTGCAGGACAATGCCATCGGAGCCCGAGACGGCGATCTCCTGCACGCGGGGCAGCAGCGACACGGGAAGCTGAGCGGCCGCGGCGAGCAGGGGACGTGCCGCGGGCCCGAGGGAGCTGCCGGGCAGGGAGGAGATCTTCGCCAGGGCGACCAGCGGCAGGCCGGCGGGCCGTGCCGCCTGATCCGCGAGCACGCGCCCAGTCGAGTCGAGAACCGCAAAGCCTCCCCCTTCGAGGGGGCTCGTCGCCACGGGCACCCGCTCGACGACGTCGAGGTCGACCGTTGAGGGCCAGTGGACCTGCACTGCCGCCGTCGAGACCCAGGGCAGTCGATCGAGGCGCCTCTCGATGGCGGCGGGATCGACGTCGATGAGCGGAGGCCTGCGGTCGAGACCGCTGACCTCGAGGATCTCGCTTCTCGGCGTGTGCACTGCCCCGGCGATCGCCACCGTGCGGGCGCTGAACAACGACGAGTGCAAGATCGCCACAGCTCCCGCCGAGGCACCGGCTGCCGCCAAGGCCGAGAGCAGGAGGCCAAGGCGGCGGTGCCCCCGCTGGCGTTCCACGCGGACGCGCCTTGCTTGAATCCTCGGATCTGTCACGTCCCCTCCTCGAACCCGATCAGGTGCAGCTCGGTGCGCAGCTCGACTCCGAGCCGCTCGGCGACGAGCGCCCGCACCTCGTCGATCACGCGCCGCACGTCGTCCGCCGATCCACCGGGATCGGCCTGGATGAAATTGGCGTGCTTGTCCGAGACCGCCGCCGAGCCGATGCGGAACCCTTTCAGCCCGGCCTTTTCGACGAGGAGCCCCGCCGCCTCGTCGGGCGGGTTCGTGAACACCGAGCCGGCGTTCTGGCCTCCGGGCTGGTACTCGCGCCGCCAGCGCACGATCTCGGCGATCCGAGCGCTCGCCACAACGGCGTCGCCGTGCTCGAGCTGGTAGGACGCCTCGGTGACGACGTCGTAGGGCCCGATCGACGAGTGGCGGTAGGACAGATCGAGCGCCTTCGCCGGCACGAGGTGCTCTCTCGGGTCGCCGCCAAGGCCGACTATCCGGCAGGAGACGAGGCGATCCGATGTCTCAGCGCCGTGTCCGCCGGCGTTCATCGCGACGGCACCGCCGACCGAGCCCGGAATGCCGACCGCCCACTCCAGCCCGGTGAGGCCGGCCGCGGCCGTTCGCCGAGCCAGTACCGGGTAGGCGGCCGCGCCTCCGGCCCGGACGAGGTCGTCCTCGATCTCGATCGTGGCGAAGCTGTCGGCGAGCCGCAGGCACAAACCGGCAAAACCGCAGTCAGCCACGAGTAGGTTCGATCCCTTCCCGAGCACGAGGACCGCGATCCCGGTCGCTCCGACGACCTCGGCCAGGCGCTCGAGGTCCGCGAGCGTGGACGGCTCGCAGTACAACGCCGCCGCTCCACCGACGCGATAGGTGGTCAGCTCGCCGATGGGCCGGTCCCGCTCGGCCAGCGGCCCGAGGAGCTGGGCGGCCCGCTCGATCGCCGCCGAGGGCGGCCGAGGCCGGCCGGTGCTCACCGGCCCCCATCCCCACCGATCTCGACGGCAAGGTTCGTGAGATCGCCCGCGGCGAGGGTGAGGCACAGATCGCCCGGCCGAAGGATCGTGCGCAGGTAGGTGACGAGATCGTCACGGTTGGGCACGTACACCGCCCGGGCACCGGGGTGCGAGCGGACGATCGCGTCCAGCACGAGCTTGCCCGACACGCCCGGTCGCGGCGTCTCTCCGGCCGGGTAGATCTCGGTCACAGCGACTATGTCCGCTTGCTCGAAAGCATCGGCGAAGTCGGGCGCGAGCGTGGCGACGCGCGAGTAGCGATGGGGCTGGAAGACGCAGACGATCCGCCCGAAGTTACCGCCGCGGGCAGCAGAAAGGGCGACGCGGACCTCGCCGGGAAGATGCGCGTAGTCGTCGACGAAGGTGACACCGCCCACGTCGCCCCGGAACTCGAAGCGCCTCGCCACCCCGGCAAAGCGCGCCAGCGCCCGCCGGGCATGCTCAGGATCGACCCCGAGCTCGAGGGCTGCCGCGACGGCGGCGGCCGCGTTGCGGGCGTTGTGGTTGCCCGGCACCGGCAGCTCGAAGATGCCGAGGCTCGTCCCCTCGTCGAGCAGCTCGAAACGAAGGTGGTTGCGCCCGGACTCGACGCCCACGATCCTCACCCTCGCTCCGGGCGAGCTGCCGTAGGTCAGCGCCGAGGCCGGTGCGAGGGAGGCGGCGCCCGGGTCGTCGGCACAGACCACCGCCTTTCCAACCCGGTCGAGGAACGTGGCGAAGGCTGCCTCGAGCGCCTCGAAGGAGCCGTAGTGCTCGAGATGGTCCGGCTCCACGCTCGTCACGATCCCGATCTCAGGCGCCAGGTGCAGGAACGTCCCGTCGCTCTCGTCGGCTTCGACGACCAGCAGCTCGCCCGCGTCCCAGGCCGCGTTCGTCCCGATCTCGTTCACCTCGCCCCCGATGATGAAGCTCGGACGGAGGCCTGCCTCGACCAGCACCAGGGCGAGCATCGACGACGTCGTCGTCTTGCCGTGAGTGCCGGCGACCGCGATGGTCCTGCGCAATGCCGCGATCGCCTGCAGCGTGGCGGCGCGCGACAGCACCGGGATCCCGAGGCGGCGGGCCTCTGCGATCTCGAGGTTGCGCTCGGGCACCGCCGTCGAGTACGTCAGCACGTCCGCCCCGGCCACGTTCTCGGCCCGGTGCCCGACGACGACCCCGATGCCACGGGCGCCAAGGCGCTCGAAGGACTGGGAGGCCTTGATGTCGCTGCCGGTGACCTCGTGGCCCATGGATGCGAGCACGGCCGCTATCGCGCTCATGCCTGCCCCGCCCACCCCCACGACGTGAATGCGAAGGGGCCTGCTGAGGTCGACCTGCGATCCGTCCGGGGTCGTCACCGGTGGCACTCCGACACCGACTCGACCAGCGCGGCCACCATATCGGCGGCATCCCGGTGACCGGCCGCCGCGGCCGCAGAGCCCATCGAGGCGAGGCGCTCGGGGTCGGCGAGCAGCGATTCGACGAGCTCGCAGAGCCGCTCGGGGGTGCAGTCCTCGTCGCTGAGCAACACGGCCGCCCCCAGCTCGCTCAGCGCCTCGGCGTTGCGCGTCTGGTGGTCGTGGGGTGCTCCGGGCAACGGGACGAGGACGCTCGGCGTCCCGATGGCGGCCAGCTCGGCCACCGTCGAGGCGCCCGCCCTGCACACGGCGAGGTCGCAGGCGGCGAGCAGGGCTGGCATCTGCTGCTCGTAGCCGACGAGGCGGTAGTCGAGCCCGATCCCGGTTCCGGACCCAGTCGAGACCTGCGGGCCGAGGCCGAGGCCGGCCGCCTCGGCCCTCATGTCCGCAAGGTTCCGCTCGCCGGCGACGTGGTAGACGGCGACGTCGCCCCGTCCCGCCCAGGACTTCGCGAGGCCGATCGTGGCCTCGTTCAGGCGGCGCGCCCCGAGCGAGCCGCCCGCCACAGCAAGGAGGAAACGACCGGACGGCACTCCGATCGCCGCCCGGGCCGAGTCGCGCCCTTGCCCGCTTCGCTCCGCCTTCAGGACCGAGCTGCGAAGCGGTGCCCCCGTCACGACTTGGTTCGGGAGCGCCGTGCCCTCGAAGGCAACCGCGCACTCGCGGGCAAAGCGCGCCACGATCCGGTTGGAGGCGCCGGGGACGGCGTCGTAGCTCACGACGACAAGTGGCACCCGCAACGCGATCGCCGCCGCCGAGCAAGCAAGCCCGGCGTAGCCGCCCACTGTGACCACGACGCGGGGGCGGCGCCGGAGCAGGATCGCGAAGGCGAGCACGCACGCCACGACCAGGCCGACGACAGCGCCCAGGTTCGCCAGCGTGAGCCGGCGTTGGATGCCCCTACCGGGCAACAAGGTGACCTCGAAGCCCGCCTCGGGCACGAGCCGGCCTTCCATGCCGCGCCGCGAACCGACAAAGCGGATCGTCGAGGGGGCGTGACCGCGGGCCACGAGGGCCTCGCCGACGGCGAGGGCCGGCTGCACATGCCCGGCCGTCCCTCCGCCGGTGAGGAGCACGAAAGTGCCTGGCGAGCCATGCCGGGTCCGCATCACGCACCCATCCTTACGCAGGCGCCGTTGCCGGCTGGCGCCGCGCGATCCCGAAAAGCAGGCCGGCCGCGAGCAGGACGACGACCAAGGAGGATCCGCCGTAGGAGATGAACGGGAGGGGGATGCCCGTCACGGGCAGGGCGTCAACCACGCCGCCGACGTTGATCACGGCCTGGGCCAGCACCCAACAGGTGACGCCGACGGCGAGAAGGCGAGCGAAGGGGTCCTTCTCGCGCGCCGCGATGCGAAAGCCGGCCCATCCGAAGGCGGCGAAACCTGCAAGGACGACGAGGGCTCCTACGAGGCCGAGGTTGCCGGCGATCACGGCGAAGACGAAGTCGGTGTGGGCATTGGGCAGGTACCCCCACGAGGTGACCGATCCCCCGACACCGTTGCCCGTCACACCGCCGAGCCCGAGGGTGGCAAGCGACTGCACTACTTGATAGCCGCTGGTCGAGGCGTGGGCGAACGGGTTGACGAACGACAAGAGGCGGTCACGCCGGTAGGTGGCCGACAGGGCGACGAAGGCACCGACGGCGCCGACCGTGACTCCCGAGGCCGCCAGAGTCGGGAGTCGGACGCCGGCGGCGAACAGCATCGAAAAGGTGATGCAACCGATCACGATGGCCGTGCCGAGGTCGGGCTGCTTGATGATGAGCACGGCAGCCAGCGCCATGAACACGAGCAGGGGCCGGACCACTGCGTTCCACTGGTCGGTTCGCCTGGCGCGACGCGCGAGCAGGTCGGCGGCGAAGACGACGGTGGCCAGTTTCATGACCTCCGAGGGCTGGATCTGGATCGGTCCGATCCCGACCCACCGGCTCGAGCCACCGGAGAACTGGCCGATCCCGGGCACGAACACGACGATCAGGAGCGAGAAGGCGGCGAAGGGCAGCACGAAGCGAAGTTTCCTGATGACTGCGGCGGGAGTGCGGCTCGCCAGCACGGCGGCGGCGAGACCGATGCCCATGTAGACGCACTGGCGGATCTCGTAGGACCAGGGCGAGCCGCCGGCCAGGATGGCGCCGGGGGCCGAGGCCGAGAGCACGATGGGCAGGCCGAGCAGGCACAGGCCCGCCACGGATGCGAACAGCACCTTGGCCTCGAGGCTGAGATGCACGGTCTTTGCTGCGCGAGCTGCCCGGGCGCCGCCCTTGACAAGCTCCATGGACGGGACCCTCTCGGCCGCCGGGGTCCTGCGCCTCGTGGCGGTGTTGGGCCCCGGGCCGGCTGCGGCGCGCGCCTGGGCGGGCCGGCTCACTTGAGCCGCCCCACAGAGAGAAAGTCCGCATAGAAAAGACCGAGGCCGAGGGCCACGCACAGGCCGGAGAAGATCCAGAAGCGGACCGTAACCGTCGTCTCCGGCCATCCCTTCAGCTCGAAGTGGTGGTGCAAGGGTGCCATGAGGAACACTCGCCGGTGGAAGACCCTAAAGCTGATCACCTGGATGATGACCGACATCGTCTCGACGACGAACAAGCCGCCGATGATAGGCAGCAGCAGCTGCACGTTCATCGAGAGCGCCAAGCAAGCGAGGCCCGTCCCGATCGAAAGCGAGCCCGTGTCGCCCATGATGATGCGCGCCGGAGCGGCGTTCCACCACAAGAAACCGATGCAGGCCCCACCCATGGCCACCGCCACCAGGGCGAGGTCGAGGGCGGTGGGCACCTTGTAGATGCCGGGGTGCCGGTACTGCACGAAGCCGGCCAGAGCGAGGAACCCGAACACGAAGGCAGCGGATCCTGCCGCGAGGCCGTCGAGGCCGTCGGTCAGGTTCAGCGAGTTGGCCGTCCCGTAGATGATGAAAGTGCCCCAGAGCACCCACCCGACGGAACCGAGCTCGTTCCCCGGAAGGTCATAGCGGGTGAACGAGAGCGTGGTTCTAGCCCCGCCCCAGTGAAGGTCTGCGAGACAGAAGGCGACGGCGACCGCCAAGAGGCCAATCGTCTTCCACCGCTTGTTGAGACCGAGCGAGCGCCGCCTGCTCACCTTGATCCAGTCATCTGCAGCCCCGACAACGCCCGTGGCGACGATGGCGACGAGCACGAGCAGTGCCGGCCGGGTGAACGGGGCCGAGGTGCCGAAATGGCCCAGGCAGTAGCCGGCCACCATCGCTATCAAGATCGCGATCCCGCCCATGGTCGGCGTGCCGGCCTTCACGGTGTGGTGAGCCGGACCGTCGACGCGGATCTGCTGGCCGATGCGCCAGCGGATGAGCCAGCGCAGCAAGATCGGCGTCCCGAAAGCCGCCACCAGGATCGACACGGCGCCGGCGGACAACAGCGGGATCATTCGCCGGCTCCTTCGCGGCTCATTCGCGCCAGCTCTTCGGCGATGACGGCACGGTCGCTGAACTCGAGGGACTCGTCCCCGATCTCTTGGACCGTCTCGTGGCCCTTGCCGGCGACGACGACGACGTCGCCCGCACTCGCCACGCCGAGCGCGGCCGCGATCGCCTGCCGGCGGTCCGGCTCGACGACAAGGCGCGCCTTCCCGTCGCATCCCGTCCGGACTTCGCCGATGATGGCGAGGGGATCCTCGCTACGGGGGTTGTCGGAGGTGAGCACCGCGACGTCCGCGAGCCGGGTGGCGATCGAGCCCATCAGGGGCCGTTTCGCCCGGTCACGGTCCCCGCCGCAGCCGAAGACGACGATGACACCTGCGCCGTGGAGCGCGGCTTCGGCACGCGCCGCGGCGAGGACCTCGGCCAGCCCAGCAGGGGTGTGGGCATAGTCCACGACGACCTCCAGACCGAGGCCGTTGGGCACGGGCTCCAGCCGCCCCGAAGGCGGCTCGGCAGCCGACAGCCCGGCCGCGATCGTCGCAGTGGGCACCTCGAGGGCCCGGGCCGCCGCCGCCGCCGCGAGGGCGTTGCGGACGTTGATCACCCCGCCGGGCCGAACCCGCACCGGCTCACCCCCGAGACGAAAGTGGCTCGCTTCGAGGCCAACTTCGAGCTCTTCTGCCTGCGCGAGCGAGAAGGTGCCCATCGGGATGGCGGCGTTCTCGAGCAGCCGTCGGCCGAAGGGGTCGTCCGCGTTCACCACTGCCTGGCGGGCGTGCTCGGGCTCGAAGAGCCTGGCCTTGGCGGCAAAGTAGGCCTCCATGGTGCCGTGATAGTCGAGATGGTCCTGGCTCAGGTTCGTAAAGACCGCCACATCGTGGCAATAGCCGTCGAGGCGGTGCTGCGCGAGAGCATGGGAGGTCACCTCGAGCGCCGCCGCGGCTCGGTCCGAGTCCCTGGCGTGGGCGAGGGCACGCTGCAGGTCGGGTGCCTCGGGCGTGGTGCGCGGCCCCCCGAGGGTGCCGATCACCGCTGTCGGCCAGCCGTGCTCCTCGAACACCGAGCGGAGGAGGTAGGTCGTCGTCGTCTTACCGTTGGTCCCGGTCACCCCGACCGTTCTCAGAGACGACGCCGGGTCGCTCCACAGCACGCAGGCGGCAAGGGCCATGGCCGGGCGGACGCCGCCGGCGCCCACTACCAGCTGGACCGCTCGCGCGGCGTCGTCTCCGAGCGGCCGCTCGCACACGAGAGCGACCGCGCCCGCCCGAACCGCGGCCGAGGCGAAATCATGCCCGTCAAGATGCGCTCCCGGCAGGCAGCAGTGCAGGGCGCCAGGGCGCACGCGGCGATGGTCGTAGGTCACCGAGGAGATGACCACGCCCGTCACCTCGCCGATGACCCTTCCCGGTGCCAAGCGCGCGATGACCTCTTCGAGCGCGACCTCCGGCTCCGAGCACACGGTCGCGGAAGCGCTCACGGGCTATCGGGTGCCGACGAGCTCGAGGAGAGCCCCCGCCCGCCCGTCGGCGCGATGTCGAAGTGGCGCAACGCGTACCCCATGATGGCAGAGAAGACCGGCGCGGACGCCAGGCCCCCGTAGATGAGGTCGGGGTGGCTGAGCATGACAAGGGTCGTGAGAGCTGGGTTCTGGGCCGGGGCGAACCCGACGAAAGTCGCACTCCAGGCATCGTCTTGATAGCCGCCGCTCGAGCTCGGGATCTGCGCCGTCCCCGTCTTGCCGGCGACCGTATACCCGGGGATGCGGGCCGCGACGGCAGTGCCGTCCTCGGTCACCTGTTCGAGCATGGGCAAAAGCTCGCTGACGGTGCGCGACGAGAGCACCCTCGTTCCCCGCGAGACGGGCAGGACGTGCTCGGTGCCATCGGCTGCGACCGTCGCCTCGATGAGCCGGGGCGGGATGAGCTCGCCACCGTTCGCGATCGCGTTGTACGCGTCGAGGATCTGGAGCGCGGTCACGGCCTCTCCGGTACCGATCGGGACGGTCCCCATCGAAGAGGCCGACCATGAGCTCGGGTCGTCGGGGTTCGGCACAATCCCGGCGCTCTCACCCGGCCATCCGAGACCGGTCGGCTCGCCGAAGCCGAGGTCGCGAAGGAAGTACGAGAGGTGCTGGGCACCCAGGAGACGGGCGATCTCGATCGTGCCGATGTTCGAGGACTGGGCAAGGATCTGCGTGGCTGTGAGCTGCTCGGTCGGATGGTAGTCCGCGTCGGCAAAGGGCCAGCCGCCGAGCGAGATCTGGTAGGGCACCGTAAAGACGGAGCTCGGAGTTATCAGTCCCTCCTGGAGAGCGCCCGAGATCGTCACGAGCTTCATGACCGAGCCCGGTTGATAGACGGAGGTGACGGCCAGGTTCTGATCCGCCGGGAGGATCTGGCCATGGGGCCCGACGACGAGATCGACCATGGCGAGGATGCCGCCTGTTCGCCTGTCCTCGACGATCGCCACACCGCTGGTCGCATGAGTGGCGGTGATCTGGTGGGAAAGGTCCCTCGTGACCTCGAACTGGAGCGGCTCGTCCAAGGTGAGCACCAAGCCCGTGCCCTGGCGGGCGGCGACGACGTCTGTGGGCGAGCCGGGAAGCCCCTCGCCGTTGGGGCCGGTCGGCACCACCTCCGAGCCGGGAGATCCCTCGAGCAGCGAGTTCTCCATGTACTCGAGCCCGGAGAGGGCCCGGCCGCCGAAGCCGACCACCCCGAGGACGGGAGAGAGAAGGTTGCCGTCCGGGTCGATCCGGGCGAGGTCGGGCGTGAAGCTCACATAGGGCAGATCGAGGCCGGCAACCTTCTGCTCGACGGCTCCGTTTATTTGGTACGCGAGGGGAACATACCCGCTGTGCTCGCTGAGCTTGGCGCGAAGCGCCCCCACCCCCAGCCCGAGTACCGCGGCAAGGCGGCTGAGACCGGCCTGCGGGTCGGTCACGAGGTAGTCGTCCGCGATGACGTCGACGCGCGAGGCGGAGGCCGCGAGCACGTTCCCGTTGCGGTCGTAGATCGCTCCGCGCAAGGAGGGCAGCGGGACACGCTCGTAGACCTCATCGGTCCCGTAGGACGCGTAGTGCACGGCGTCGACACCCTGGATCTGGACGAGCCGGGCCGCCAGGCCTGACAGTGCGAACGCAGCGATGACGACCATGACGATCAGGCGCCTGCGCGTCCGGACCGGCCTTTTCGTGGCTGTGGCTGGCCTCGGGCGCCTCGCCCGGCTCGGCACTCCCGGACGGGTGGCCGTGTGGCTGACGCCGGTGGTCCTGCGGCTGGTGGGAGTTGTGCGGGTGGTGGGAGTTGTGCGGGTGGTGGGGGTCGTGCGGCCAGCGGCGACCGTGCGGCTGGTGCCCAACGTGGTGCGGACCGATCCTGACTGCCGGTGCTCTCCAGTCCTCGAACGGCGCGCAGCCGTTCCCGGTGGCAACCCCGAGCGGGCCCTCGCCCCCCGGCCGGACGGGGTCACCTCGCTCACCCGGGTGGGCTGATCGCTGTGGGTCGGCCCCCGGCCTGGGAGGACCTCGTTCCTGACTTGACGCCGCGCTGGGAGAGCTCGGTGATGGTGGACTCAGTAGTTTCCCCGGCCATCAAAGAGCCGGCCTCTCGCCCTGCCGCGGCTGAGGCCGCGGCGGCCGCTCTGGCAGCGCTCGCTCCCGCCTGTGCCACCGACGGGCCGGGGTTCACTGGCGACAGGTAGGACACGGACCCCGGTGCGACCATGCCGCGCTGCCGCTCGGCGATGTTGAGAACTCGCACCGGGGACTCGAGCTCGGCGCGCGAGAGCTGCAGGTCCTGCTGCTCACCAAGAGATTGCGAGAGCTCGGCCTGCAAGGCGTCGACTCGTTGCTGATCGGACGCCACGAAGGTGTGCGCGGCTGCGGTCACGGCGAGGGCGCCGACGACGAGGAGGACGCCGAGGGCCCGGAGCAGGTTCGCCTGGCGGTGGACTGATCGCGACGCTCTGAGGCGCCGATCGACGACGTCGAGCCTAGGGCGTGACGCGCCCAGTTCCTCGGGCCGGAAGGACGCTGCCTCAGCGGCCGCCAGCTCCCGGGCTGCCGACGAGGAGACACGCGCCGCAGCCATCAGGCCCCTCCCTGCGAGAGGCGCTCTGCGGCGCGCAGCCTGGCACTGGCGGCGCGGGGATTCTTCCCGGCCTCGGCGGCGCTGGGGAGACGAGCGCCTCGGGTGAGGACCCGAACCGTCGCTACGGCTCCACAGACGCAGGGAAGCTCTGGAGGGCAGACACAGCCGCCGCTCGCGGCACTCGCGAAGAATCGCTTCACGAGCCGGTCTTCGCCTGAGTGGTACGACAGAACGACGCAACGGCCCCCGGGAGCCAGCAGGTCGAGGGCACTCCCGAGCCCCGCGGCCAGCACGTCGAGCTCCGCGTTGACCTCGATGCGCAGAGCCTGGAACACCCGTTTGGCCGGGTGCCCGCCTCTCTTGCGTGCCGCACCGGGCAGGTAGTGCTCGATGACCTCGACAAGGCGGGAGGTCGTCTCTATCGGCCGGCTGGCAACGATCCCCTCGGCGACGCGGCGGGAAAAGCGCCCCTCGCCGTTCTCGACGAAGAGCTCGATCAGCTCGTCGACACCGAGGTTGTTCACGAGCTCGGCAGCGGTCACTCCCCGGGAACGGTCCATCCGCATGTCCAAAGGACCGTTGAAACGGTAGGAGAACCCCCGCTCGGGCCTGTCCAGCTGCGGGGAGCTCACGCCCAGATCGAAAAGGACCCCTACGATCGGCCGCCGGTCCCCCGCCAAGGCAAGCACCGTGCTCGCCAGCTCGTCGAAACGGGCCTTTACCACCCGGGCGCGGTGCCCGAAGCCGGCCAGACGCGCCGAGGACTCGGCCACCGCGTCCTCGTCGACATCGATCCCGATCAGCTCGTGGCGGGGCATGGCGGTGAGCAAGGCGGCGGCGTGGCCGCCTCCACCAACGGTCGCGTCCACGAGCACGCCCGCAGGCACCGGCTCGAGCATGGACACGACCTCGGAAACCATGACCGGTGTGTGATCGAACTCCTGGATCATCCGCAACCCCCCGACCAACTCGAGGGAAGGGCATCCCTCGAAGTGAGGATGAGACAGGGCGGAGAGGGTTGGAATGCCATCCGGCACTTCGGCCGAGGGGCTGCGGGCAACCCAGGAGTGACAGGGAGAGGACAGATGCCGGCGAGACGGCGCCGCGGCGACGAGGTGGCCATCATTCACGGCCGACCCTTTCGGAGACCGGCTCGCCCAGCGGTCTTGGCCGGCGCGCCGACCAGCTGGCGGGGGACCAGAGCTCGACCCGGTCGAGGACACCGACGAACAGGACCTCCTGTTCGAGACCGGCGAGAGCGCGCAGCTCGGAGGGCACCGGCATCCGGTTCTGGCGGTCGAATTCGACCTTGGTCACGAGCGCCGCCCAGTCGCGCAGGTCGTTTCGAGCCTCGACGCCCAGGGAGTCCTTGGCGTGCTGACGCTCTGCCTCGAGCTCGAACTCCTCCTCAGGCCACAGGGCCAGGCAGCCGTCCGCGCCGGGAGTCAAGTAGCCGTGCTCTTGGAAGTGGATCCGCATTCGCGACGGCAGGATCACCCGACCCTTGGTGTCGAGCGAGCGGGGGAAGTTCCCGACGAACCTGAAACCTGGCGCCAACGCAACCTTCGTTCCCACTGTCACGGGGCAGCCCTCCCCGGGTCCCCACTTCACGCCACTCTATGGTTCATAACCCCCACTCGTCAATAACTCTTTTGCCCGCTCCCCCACCGCGAACGCGTCGGACTGTCCGTCCTTCGGCGGTTGCGCCGAGGCGCAGGCCCGGACAGGGGCTGCGGGAAGGCCGCCGGCAGCCGGGCGCGAGAGAACCTCGCCCGCGTTTCGAAAGGGGACGTGGGCGTGCTCAGGGGAGGCGGTTCAGCAGCTCCTCGGTCAAAGGGTCGATGAGATGCTCCGCGTCGCGCAGGCCGGTGCCCTCGAGCACCGCCCGCGCGCCGCAACGGTAATCCGTAGGACCACTCAGCAGATCGGCCAGGTCGGCGGCTCGTTGGCTGAGGGGGGCCATCGAGTGGATCCAGGCGCCGGAACGATCCCTGCGCTGCGACATCCCGACGACCTTGCGGCCGGCGACCGTAACCTCCCCTGCACCAAGCCCGGCGTAACACAGGACCTTGGACCATGGCGTCGCCTGTGCGGCACCCCGGTTCACCTCGATTGGCGCTTGACCACCGGCCAGGGCGAGCACACTCGCGATCGCCTCTGCATAAGCCTGGCCCAGCCAATGGAAGGACTTTCCGACATCCGGTTGCGCCAGCACGTCCCCGTTGGGCACAAAGACGTCGAGCCACACCTGGAGCCCCGGCGCCACGAGAACAGCACCACCACCGCCGCGGCGCCGCACGAGGTCGAGCCCCGCCGCGGCGAGGCGCTCGGCGTCGAAGTCAGATCTTGCTTGCGCGCTCCCTATGACGACCGCGGGGCAGAGAGGGACACAGACGCAGGCGAGCCGCTTGTCCTTTGGGTCCGGCAGATCGGCGTGAAGGACGGCGGGCGTGGCGCGTCGTTCCAGCACGGGCCAGGCCCGATCACCGGCGGAAGCGGCTCGCTCGCTCAGAGACCGACGGCGTGGCCGAGGACGGGCTCGACATAGGGAGCCCACTCATCGCGGACCTCGCCACTGGCGGCGAGCAGCCACAGGTGAGAGCGTGGCGCCCGCGGAGGCCTTGCCAGGCGGAAGCCTGCCTCGTCGAGCAGCCTGTCCTCCTTGCGGCTGTTGCAACGCCGGCAACAGGCCACGACGTTGTCCCAACTGTGCGTGCCACCGCGGCTGCGGGGGACGACGTGGTCGATGTTCTCCGCCTGCGCACCGCAGTACTGGCAGCGATGACCGTCACGGACGAACACCGAACGGCGGGTGACCGCGACGCGGGCCTGGCGTGGCACTCGAACGTAGTTGACGAGCCGGACTATCGACGGCTCGGGGAATTTCGCTCTGGCCGAGTGCAGATCGTGCCCGGTGCCGTGCAGGAGCTCCGCCTTGTCGGCCAGTACCAGGACCAGGGCCCGTCGCGAGGCGACGACCGAGAGCGGTTCGAAAGACGCATTCAGCACGAGCGCCCGGCCGACCATTTCAGCCTTCTTGTCGTCCCGGAACAAGCATCAGGCGGGAGGCTACCTCAACTGGGCGCGGCGGCGTGACACCCTGCACCATTCCAGCCAGGCGATGACGTCGGCGGGCGTAGGGCGTGCGGCCGCGTCCCCGTACGCCGTCTCCATGCGGAAGGCGAGCCATGCCGGCGAAGCAAGAGGAGCCGGCGGCCAGTGGTACCACCACCCACGCGGCGCCATCGCGACCGACTCGGCGAGCGCGACCGGCCACAGGTCGGGGCGCCCCACCAGCGCCACGGCTGCCTCGATCCACCAGACGCGACCGGGCGGGGCGGCTCCCCTCGCTCTTCGATCGCGAGCACTCACACGAGCACCTCGGGCACGGCGGCCGAGTGGTCAAAGCCGCGCACGCCAACGGCAACGACCGGCCTCGTGCCACCGACTTCGACAGTTAAAGAGGCAGGACAAGCGTTCAGGCCTGACGCGCCGGCGCCGCGTGCCAGGGGGGAGGTGTCAGTTGCGGTTGCCAAAACGCGACCGCAGGCGGCGGCGCATCTCAGACAGTTCGTCACCCATCCCCGAGCGGCGCGCGGGGCCCTTGAGGCCGCCGAAGCGGGCCGAGTCCGACACTCTGACCTGGTGCACGTAAACCACGGCGGCAACGAGCATGATCAAAAAGCCAAGACTCCCGAGCAACAACGACGAGCGGAAGGCGACGAGCAGGAGCACGAAGCCGGCGACGAAAGCCAAGATCCATCCCCGGCCGGAGTGACCACCCTGACGACGCTGTGATTTGTTGCTGTAACGATCGGCGAAGGCTCGATCGTGCTCGTACAGCTTCTGCTCCATCTCGTGGAGGATCCGCTGCTCTTCTTCTGAAAGCGGCATCGTCACCCCCTCCCAAATACCTCTCGCTGCACGACTCAAATCATCTCACACGGGCGCGGGCCCGACAACGGCGGGGCGGCCTAGCCACGGGCAATTCAGGCACCTCTCTAATCAACACGCACGGCGCGTGGTGATTCCCGCTCCGGGCGGCCGGCCCGTCGCAAGCCTTGGCCTCGTCACTCAGAAGGCCCCCACTGGGAGTCCCCGACCTGCTTGACCCGCAGGCCCGAACTGCCGACCAGGGCGGCGGGACCGACCGAAGCGGTGCCGTAGCGCTCCCGGATGGCGTCGACGGCCGCGTCAAGCTCAGAGCGAGCCGCCGAGGCCGCGCGGTCGTGGCCCTGTGCGTTCTCCGAAAGATCCCAGAGCGCGAGTTGTTCGGAGGTTCCCTCCGCACGCTCTTCGAGCGACGAGACGCTCACACCTAACAGGCGTACCCCCGCTCGGGTCTCGGTGGCAGACAGCAGTGCCGAGGCGATCTTCGCCAGCTCGGCCGTCGAAGCGAGGGGGCGTCGCAGTGAGTGCGACCGCGTGATCGTCGTGAAGTCGCCATACCGCAGCTTGACCGTCACCGTCCGAGCCTGGAGACGGCTCGCGCGAAGGCGGCTGGCGACCGAGTCGGCCATGCGCACCACTTCGAGACGAAGCTGCTCGGGGTCATGGACATCGACGGCGAACGTCTCCTCGTGGCCGACAGATTTCACTGCCCGCCCCGAGACGACCGGCCGGTCGTCTCGGGCCCAGGCGAGCTCGTGAAGCTGCGCTCCCGCTGCCCGCCCGACGAGGCGTGTCAGGTGGACCGGATCGATCCTGGCGAGATCGCCAACCGTGGCGATCCCATAGCGGGCGAGCCGCTCGGCCGTGCGGGGACCCACGCCCCAGAGGTCGGAAACGGGCCGCGGATGGAGGAACTCCAGCTCATGATCGCAAGGAACTACGAAGATGCCAGGCCCGGGAACCGGCCCGCGCGGCGAGGCGACGGGCTTGGCGGCTCTCGAGGCCAGTTTGGCCAGCAGCTTGCAGCGCGCTATGCCGACCGAGCACGAGAGCTTCAGGTCCGCGGCGACACGCGCCCGAATCGCCTCGCCGATCTCCTCGCTGGAGCCGAACAGCCGGTGGCTCCCTGAGACGTCCAGGAACGCCTCGTCCAGGGCGATCGGCTCGACGAGGGGAGTGAACACCTCGAACACGGCGTGGAGCTGGCGGCTCACCTCGCCGTAGCGGCCGTGCCTGCCCGGCAACACAACGGCGCGAGGGCAGCGGTGGCGCGCCTCGACCATGGACATCGCGGACCGGACCCCTGTGGCCCTTGCCTCGTAGGAGCACGACGCCACCACGCCGCGCGCCCCGGTGCCCCCGACGATCACCGGCAGCCCGCGCAAGCTCGGGTCGTCGAGGACCTCGACAGCAGCGAAGAAGGCGTCCATGTCGACATGCAAGACCTCGAGCGTCGCGCTCACGGCGCCAACCAGATCCGCCGGAACGGCTCCGCGTAGTCGACACCGGCGTCTCGCCCTGAGTCTTCGGCGCCGTCGCGCAGCGCGCTCGCGATCCAGTCACCGGCGTCGGTAAGTTGTGACATGTGACATGACACAGCTTCGATCTTCCGGTCGATGGTGGATGTCACATCGACCCAGACACTCGGCTGCAGGGATCCCGACAGGTACGCCGCGGTGACTTGATGCGCCGTCCCCGTACCCTTGAAGTAGAGGGGCAAGGCCGCGGCCGGGGCAGCGGCGTCGAGCGCCGCCCACCCGACGACTCGATGGTCCCGATGGTTGTAATGGTGCTCGCCGAAGAAAACCGCAAGCGGATCGGGGCTGACGATCGCCTCCGGTCTCAGGTCCCGGATGATCTCCACGAGCTCGCGCCGCAGGGCGGCGTCGTTCTCGAGCTCGCCGTCGAGACGGCCCAGAAAATAAGTGCCTCTCACCCCGAGAAGCTCCGCAGAGCGCTCCGCCTCGACGACCCGCAACTGTGCGAGCGCGTCCGGGTCCGTGCCTGGGTCTGTCGTGCCCTTGTCGCCTGCTGTGCAGATGACGACATGGACCGTGCTGCCGCCGGCCGCCCAGCAGGCGAGCGTGCCGCCACACGAGATGGCGGGGTCGTCGGGATGGGCGTAGATCGCGAGTGCGCTCGCCGGCGGCTCGTCGACCAGGGCCTCGGTCATGGCCCCGCGCTGCCCCCCGGACCACGCCTCGGGCGCGTCTCCGGCGGCGCGCCCGCGTCCTGCGCGGCCTGGCTGTTCAACAATCCGAGCTCGCGCGCGAAGTCGTCCACCTGCTCAAAGCCCTTGTACACACTGGCGAAACGTACCGCCGCCACATCGTCCAGAGTCCTCAAGGCCTCCAGCACGGCAAGGCCCACCTGCTCGCTTTGCACCTCCGGGCCGAGCGACCAGGCGGTCTGCTCGACGGCCGCGGCCAGGGCCTCGAGCTGCTCCGGCTTCACGGGACGGTTCTTGCAGGCGGCACGGGCGCCGGCGATGACCTTGCGCCGGTCAAAAGGTTCGCGGTGCCCCGAACGCTTGACGACCCACAGCACCGCTTGGCTCACCCGCTCCACGGTCGTGAACCGTCGCGTGCAGGAAAGGCACTCCCGGCGCCGGCGTATGGCCTCACCTTGTTCCACCTCGCGAGAGTCCACGACCCGGTCTTCGGTCGCCCCGCACCACGGGCAGCGCACGATTTGACCGTAGCGCCGATCCGCCTCTTCCGGCGCGCTCTTGCCCTCAGGGCAACTTGAGCTCGTCGCCGGGGACCAGCTCGGCACCGTGGAGCTGCCGCTCGAAGCTGGCCACGAGAGGCCTCGGGTCTCCGCCGGGCTGAAGCTCGGAGGCGATCGACCACAAGGTGTCGCCGGGACGAGCAACGTACAGGTAGCCCCCGTGCACCTTCACAGCCGAAGCCGGAACAGTCAAGGAGGGGCGGTGCAGGCCCGCCAGCCCGCCGGCACAGGCGGCGCCGGGGAGGAGGCGCCGCCACCCTCGCGGCTGGGGTGCAGGCCGCCGGGACCCGGCGGGCCCGAGGCTCGGCGCCGGGGCCCCCGTCCGCACAGCCGACGGGCTCGAAGCTTGTTCCAGCTGGACCACCGCAGCGGCTCGACGCCCCTTCGACGGCCCCGACGCGGCCGTCCGGGCCGGGAAAGCGGCCCGAGAGGGGCCCGTCTCGCCCGGCACCTGGGCGAGGCTGCGACGCGTCGAGGGCGGGGGGAACGAGACGAGCTCTTCGGCAAGAACGTTCCAGCTCGTCCGGCGCTGCGCGCCCGTCCGCCTCCGGCGCGCCGGGGCCCGCTCGGGTCGCTTGGGCGGCTCTGCGGGCCGGACCCTAGCCCGCTCGGTGTATGCCAGCGCTCCCATTGCCCCTCCTCGGGCCACTCGAGAAACCGACCGGATCCGGCCGGCCCTGCCGCGCCCGGCCTTCCCGCCGGCGCACGTATGTTCGACACGGACATCAGACCACGAACGCGTGTTCGTTGTCAAGATCCGCGTCGAACGCCTGTTTCACGAACGGGTGTTTGCATTCGGCCCGCCGGCGGCTTAGCCTCGTGGTGGAGACCGGAACGGCGGTCGGGACGGGAGGAGCACGAATGTCCGAGGCGACCCTGGCAGGAAAGCGGCGCAGGATCCTCGAATTCATCGCCGAGCAGATCCGCGAGCGGGGCTATCCCCCTTCGGTGCGCGAGATCGGCGAGGCCGTGGGTCTGACGTCGCCCTCTACGGTGCACACTCACCTGCAGGTGCTGCAGCGGGAGGGCTACCTGCAACGTGATCCGACCAAGCCGCGGGCGATCATCGTCCGCTGGGAGCCGTCTTCCGGTGCCGCCATCCGGGTGCGCCCGGTGGCCCACGTCCCACTGATCGGGCACGTCGCCGCGGGCACCGGTGTGCTGGCCGAGGAGTCGGTCGAGGACCTTCTCCCCATCCCCCAAGACTTCACGGGCTCTGGGGACCTGTTCATGTTGAAGGTCCGCGGCGACTCGATGATCGACGCCGGCATCCTCGACGGCGACTTCGTCGTGGTGCGCCGCCAGCCCGATGCCGAGTCGGGTGACATAGTCGTCGCCGGCATCGCAGAGGACGAGGCGACCGTGAAGACGTTGCGCAAGCGGCGCGGCAAGGTCGTGCTGGTCCCGGCGAACCCCGCCTATTCGGAGATGGAGCTCGCCGCTGATCAGGCCGTGATCTACGGCAAGGTCGTGACCGTGCTCCGGCGCCTTTGACCTGAGCGCCGGTCGGTTGGCGCAAGGCCTCGGACCGCCGGGTCCGCCTTCAGAGCTTCGGCGAGATGAGCTGTTCGAGGCCCGCGTAGACGGCCTCGAGGTCATCACGGCCGACCCACTCGCCTGCAGTGTGGGCAAGCAGCGGATCGCCTGGCCCGAAGTTCGCCGCGGGAACGCCCCGGGCGCTGAAAAAGCTCACGTCGGACCAGCCGAGCTTGGCCCGGGGGGGCTTGCCGCTGGCAGCGACCAAGGCCGCCAAGAGCGGGTGATCCAGATCGGGTGCCGCCGCCGGCGCGAAGTCCTCAAGGACGACCCTGTCCCCCAGCCGCTCGTCGATGACCTGTGCGAAGAGGGGCCGGAGCGCCTCGAAGGCCTCGTCCTTCGTACGATCCGGGGCGTAGCGATGACTCAGGACGAGGTGCACCTCGTCCGGGACGACATTGTTGGCCACGCCCCCGTCGACGCGAACGGCCTGCAAGGACTCGCGGTACTCACAACCTCCGACCACGGGCCTGCGATCGGCGAACCTGTCGACGCGCTCGAGCAGCTGGCCGAGCCGGTGGATGGCGTTCAGGCCCATCCAGGACCTCGCCGCGTGCGCCCTCTTGCCGACGAGGCGCACGTTGACACGCAGGACGCCCTGACAGCCGGCCTCGACGACGGCGGAGGTCGGCTCGGCCAACACCGCCGCGTCGGCGAGGAGGAGGCCGGGATCGGCCGCTTCGAGCTCGATCAGGCCCGAGTAGCGCTGCTCGACCTCCTCACAGGCGTACCAAACGTAGGTCACGTCGATCGCAGGGGCGACGATGCCCTTGGCGAGCTCGAGCATCACCGCCAGCCCACCTTTCATGTCGGCCGCTCCGAGCCCGGAACATCTTTCGCCCTCGAGGAGGGCACGCTCGTTGCCGCTGGGCGGCACGGTGTCGAGGTGACCGGCCACGAGGAGGCGCCGAGGACGGCCGAGCGAAGTGCGCGAGACGACGTTGTGACCGATACGGACGGTCTCGAGGTGATCCGCGCTCGCGAGCGCCGCGGCCACGAATTCGGCGGCTCTGCCCTCGTCGTGGCTGACTGAGGGGATGTCGACGAGCTCTGCGGTCAGCTCCAACAAGCCGGCACCGGGCGGGCTCACGCCGACGCCCCGTGCTCGCGGAGGATCCCGTTCAGCATCGCCTTGTCGTGCCGCTCGCCGGGCGTGAGGTGGCGGACGACCAGCACGCAGGGCAGGAAGAACTCACCGCCGGGATACTCCTTGCGCCGCGTGGCGTTGACGGCGACGCTCCAGGGCGGCACGTAGCCCCGTCCGAGCTCGTCGCCCGACCATGCGTCGATCACGGGGATCGACGGGTTGAGGATCGTCCCCGCGCCGAGCACGGAGCCTTCCCCGACGCGCGCTCCTTCGATGACCATCGAGCGGCTGCCGACGAGGACGTCGTCTTCTATGACGACCGGTCGGGCGTTGGGGGGCTCGAGGACCCCGCCGATCCCCACGCCCCCCGAGAGGTGGACCCGCTCGCCGATCTGCGCGCACGACCCGACGGTTGCCCACGTGTCGACCATCGTGGCCGCTCCGACGTATGCACCGATGTTCACATAGCTCGGCATGAGCACGACCCCGCGTCCCAAGAAGGCGCCGCGCCGGGCCGAGGACCCCGGCAGGGCCCGTACCCCTGCGGCTTGCAGGCCCCGTTTCAAGGGAAGCCTGTCGGTGTACTCGAACGGCCCGTGCTCGACGGTCTCGAGCCCCGAGAGGACGAAGAGCAGCAGGATCGCCTGTCTCAGCCACTCGTGGACGACCACCTCGTCGCTCGACGGGTCGATCTCGGCGACGCGGGCCTCACCTCGGTCCAGCAGGCCGATCGCCTCGTCGACCACCTCGAGCGCGCCTGCATCACCTGGCGAAAGGTTCTTGCGGCCCTGCCACAGCTGCGAGACCGCGGAGCTCAGGTTCTTCATGACGCCGAGGTTACCGGGTCGTTAAGCCGCTGATCGTTGCCTTGGCGAGCCTTTGGGCCACCAGCTCCAGCCGATCGTCCGGCTGCACGAGGGCGACTCTCACATGGCCGGCTCCGGCCGGTCCGTAGGTGTCGCCCGGGGCGACGAGGACGCCGCCGTGCTCGGCGAGCCAGCGCGCCAGTGCCCATCCCGGGCTCGGGTCGAGCGAGGTGCCCCCCGGCGTCGCGAGATGCCCGGGAACCGCCACCCAGAGGTAGAACGACCCTGCGGGAACCTCGGCGTCGATCCCGCTCTCGCTCAGCACATCGGCAAAGCGCTTCAGCCGCTCCAGGTACCTGACCCGCTGCCGGTCGACGTGCGAGTCATCGCGAAGCGCGACCGCGCCGGCGTGCTGCACGGGGCCTGGAACCATGAAACCGGCGTGCTGGCGGAGACTCGACAGGTACCCGACGAGCTCGCGGTCTCCGGCGTAAAAGCCGGCCCTCAAGCCTGCGAGGTTCGACCGTTTCGACAGCGAGTGGACCGCGACGACGCCCTCGGGACCTTGCTCGAGGATCGTGCGGCCAGGCCCGGCCCAGGTGAACTCGATGTAGCACTCATCGGAGAAGACCGGCACGCCATGTGACCGGCCCCAGCGTGCGACAGCCGCCAGATCCTCGAGCTGGCCCGCGGGATTGCCCGGGCTGTTCACCCACAGGCACAGTGCCCGCGCCGCGTCGTCCGGCGAGATCGACGACAGGTCCATCGTCCCGTCCGGCCGTGCCGGCACGGCGACGGCCCGGCCGCGGGCCAGGATCGCACCCATCTCATAGGTGGGATAGGCGAGCGCCGGGCAGAGCACCGTGTCGCGCCCCGGCGTCCTCAGGCGCAGCCAGTGAGGCACGCCGGAGACGAGCTCCTTGGTGCCGACGCAGGCCGCTACCGCCGCCCCCGCGGTGTCGACCCCAAACCGGCGCGACATCCACGCCAGGGCGGCTTCCCGGTACTCCCCGGTCCCCGCCGAGGAGGGATACCCGCGCTCGGTGCCAGAGACGGCGAGCGCCTCGAGAACCTCGGGCGGCGGTGGGTCGCACGGCGTGCCGACGGACAGGTCGACGACGCCGCCCTGGTGGCGCTGCGCCAGCTGGGCCAGCGCGCCCAGCTTGTCGTAGGGGTACACCGGAGGAACGAAACCGGCCTCCGCGTCCTCGCTCGCCGTGCCCTCTTGCGCCCTGCGGCCGGGCCCGGGCCGTCTCGCGAGTTCTGTCACGGCTGCACGAACTCGGCGTAGCGCCGGGCCCCCCGCTCGTCGAGGCGTGCTCGCACCAGCACCTGCTCGCCCTCGTAGCGCTCGCCGACCACCTCGCCCTCCCGGTGGATGGCGGCAACCACGTCACCGCGGGCCACGGGCACGGCGAGATCAACGACGTGGTCCTCGGTTCTGAGCCGGTCCGCGACG
>JBEKBT010000009.1:0-49826 GCA_050015255.1 Acidimicrobiales bacterium | reverse complement strand
AGGAAGCCGCCGAGCGCACCGCAGCTGCCTGAGGCAGCATGGATCAACCGACCCGAGGAGTTGCCTTTGGTCACTGTCGGCTTATGAGTCTCCGGTGTCTCAGGAGCGTGGACAAGTACCGAGTGCCCCGTGAGTGTGACACCCGGCTCGTAGCGTCGAAGTATGACGCGTCCAAAGTCGTTGCACCGTTGCCAGGCCTGCGGGCACGTGGCTGCCCGCTGGTCGGGCCGCTGCCAGGCTTGCGGTGAGTGGAACACCCTCGTCGAGGAGATCGTGCCACCGATCCCACTCGGGGAGGGCTCGAGAAGCCTCACGAGCTTGTCGCGGCCGTCCGTCTGCGGCCCGAGCGCGACGCCCTTGCCGTTGCAGACCATCAGCCCGGACGGCGCCGTTGCCGTGGCGACCGGCATCGGGGAGCTCGACCGGGTTCTCGGGGGCGGCTTGGTCGCCGGCTCGGTGACGGTGCTCGGCGGCGAGCCCGGAGTCGGCAAGTCCACGCTGGTGCTGCAGGCACTCGCGAGCGCGGCCGGCCAGGGCAGGACGTCGCTCCTCATCGCGGCGGAGGAGTCCGGCGAGCAGGTGAGGCGCAGGGCCGGGCGTCTCGAGGCCGCCGTCGACGGTTGCTACGTGTTGGCGACCACCGACCTCGACGCCGTGATCAGCGCGGCCGGACAGCTCGAGCCGTCGATCCTCGTGGTCGACTCGATCCAGGCCGTGTCTGACCGGGCGTGTACGTCCCAGGCCGGGTCGCCCAGCCAGGTGCGCGAGTGTGCGGGCCGGCTGGTGCGCTACGCGAAGACGCTGGGTGTCGCGACAGTGCTCGTCGGCCACGTCACCAAGGACGGTGGGCTTGCCGGGCCGCGCACGCTCGAGCACCTTGTCGACACGGTGCTGTCGTTCGAAGGCGACCGCCATCACTCCTTGCGCCTGCTCTCGGCGTCGAAACACCGTTACGGGCCGACGGGCGAGATCGGGCTCTTCGAGATGACCGAGGCAGGGCTTCGAGGACTCGTCGACCCGAGCGCCCTGCTGCTCGGGGACCGCCGCCGGGGCGTGCCCGGCAGCATCGCTGTGCCCGTGCTCGAAGGCCGCAGGCCGCTCATCATCGAAATCCAGGGCCTGGTCGGGCCGCCGATGTCCGGAGCCCCAAGGCGGGTCGCACAGGGCGTCGTCGGTGGCAGGCTCGCCCTTCTCCTTGCCGTGCTCGAGAGAAGGTGTCACGTGGCTGTCGCCGCCTCGGACGTGTTCGTCTCGACCGTTGGCGGTCTTCGCGTGAACGAGCCAGCGGCCGACCTTGGCGTCGCCCTGGCCTTGGTGTCGGCCGTGACGGGCATTGCCATCGGGGAAGACGTGGTTGCTCTCGGAGAGGTCGGCCTGGCCGGCGAGATACGCCAGGTGCCGGCCACAGAGCGGCGTTTGGCCGAGGCGGCAAGGCTTGGATTTCGCCGCGCCGTGGTGCCCCAGTCCTCCCCGGAGGGGCCGGTGGCATTGGAGCTGCTTCGAGCAGGTACCCTTCTTGAGGCAGTCCGGCTGTTGCTCGGCTTGGTTCCTGCCGCCAGATCTGGTTCGAGGACCGGGTCGGGTGGCGGTCCCGAGTTGAGCGGCGGCCGCGACGTCCGTACCCTGGAGAGGACTCCACCCTCCCTTGTTTCGTGAGGAGCTCCATTGTTTGATGTCGGGGACAAAGTCGTCTATCCCCATCACGGTGCCGCTGTTGTAGAGCGGCGAGAGATTCGAGAGGCATTTGGCGAGAAGCGTGAGTACCTCGTACTCCGGCTCGCCTACGGCGATCTCACCCTCATGGTGCCGTCCGACAACACCGCGGAGGTCGGGCTGCGCGAGGTCATCAACGACGAGGAAGTGGAGGAGGTGTTCGCGGTCCTCGGCAAGAAGGAGGCGCGGATGCCAACGAACTGGTCCCGTCGCTACAAGAACCACGTCGAAAAGCTCAAGTCCGGCGACATCTACCAGGTCGCAGAAGTCGTTCGGAACCTCTCGATCCGCGACAAGGATCGTGGCCTCTCCGCCGGCGAGAAGCGGATGCTCACCCGAGCACGACAGATCCTCGTTTCCGAGCTGACTTTCGCGATCGGCGTCAGCGAGGCCGAGGCGGAGGAGCGCCTCAACGCCGCTCTGCCATAGCGCAGGGCCGCGACCGGCGCGTGAGCGTCGAGATCTGGGCGATCGTCGTCGCCGCCGGCGAGGGGCGCCGCTTCGGTCGGCCCAAGCAGTTCGCCTTTCTCGGTGGTCGGCCGGTCATCGAATGGAGTCTCGAAGCGTCGCGCTCGGTGGCTCGTGGCGTCGTGGCGGTCGTGCCCGAGTCATTCGTCAAAAGCCCGGGAATAGGCAAGGGAGCCGACCGGGTCATGGCCGGGGGCCCGACCCGGGCCGCATCTGTGCGCAGGGGACTGGCCGCGGTGCCGGAGAACGCGGATGTGGTCGTGGTCCACGACGCCGCCCGCCCGCTCGCCTCACGTGAGCTGTTTCGCGCCGTGGTCGAGGCGGTCGTAGCCGGCGCGGACGGCGCAATTCCCGGCATCGCCCTCGCGGACACCGTCAAGCGCGTGCGTCACGGGCACGTCGTCGAGACGCTCGACAGGAGCGAGCTCGTGGCAGTGCAGACGCCGCAAGCCTTCCGTGCCGAGGCGCTGCGGCGTGCGCATGCCGAGGACTCGGAGGCGACCGATGATGCCGGCCTCCTCGAGGCTCTCGGCTTGAGTGTCGCCGTCGTCCCAGGTGAGTATCACAATCTCAAGCTGACCTCACCCGAGGATCTCGCGATTGCAGAGAGGTGGAGCAGTCGATGAGCGGTCTGCGAGTGGGCATCGGCTTCGACGAGCACCCCTTTGCAAGTGGATCGGACCGCGAAAGGCCCTTGGTGTTGGGAGGGTTCCATTTCGAGGCGAAGCCGGGTCTCGAGGGTCACAGCGATGCCGATGTCGTTGCGCACGCCTTGGCCGACGCCATGCTCGGCGCTGCCGGCCTCGGAGATATCGGTGCCCATTTCCCAGACACCGACCAGCGCTGGGCGGGAGCGGACAGCCTCACCATCCTGGGGCGTGTGGTCGAGCTCGTGAGCGAGGTGGGCCTTCGGCTTGTGAACGCTGACTGCACGCTTGTCTGTGAGACGCCCCGGATCGCCGGCGCGCGTGAGATCATGGTGGAGCGGCTCAGCACGGCGGCAAAGGGTCCCGTGCACGTGAAGGCGACCCGGCCGGAAGGGCTCGGGAGCTTGGGGCGCGTCGAAGGGATTGCCTGTCTCGCCGTCGCGCTCCTCGAAGAGATCGGTTAGCAATGCCATCGAGCAACAGAAGTGACGGCGCCTCCCGCGCCCCCCGAGTCCCCCGGGCAAGTTCTGCGGGACGTCGCAGCAGCGGCACTGGCCGCGCCGCCGGGCGAGACGCGGGTGGGGCTCGAGCCGATCGCGCACGCGCAGTCGGCGGTCGAGCCGGCATCTCAGCCTCGGGGGGTTATCGAGGCGCCCGTGACCAGGCCGGTGCCCCCACAAGGGCGCGGGGCGCCGCCGATGCCACAGGTCGCGCCAGATCCGACGGCGTTCCGGGCGCTTCGCGCGTTCCGGGCGCTCGCGCCGGCGTCCACGAGGCTCGGGCTGTCGGTTACCGCGGCGCTGGTGCGGCCGGGCCGAGGGCCGGCTACCGGGGCTCCGGAGCCGGCAGTTCGAGCGGTGGCTACCGCGGCTCCGGAGCCGGCAGTTCGAGCGGTGGCTACCGCGGCTCCGGAGCCGGCAGTTCGAGCGGTGGCTACCGCGGCTCGGGTGCCGAGCCTTCCGCGGCCGGGGGTGCTGTTCGCAGGGGCGCTGGTGCCGGCGGGAACGCGGCTTCGGGTCGCAGGCCGCAATCGTTCAGGCCCGCCTCGCAGCGGGACGACCGCCGGGATCCGCCTAGCGGCGGATGGAACCGGCCCGGGCCTCGACGAGACCGGCCGGCCGCCGCTTCTCGGCGCGATGGCCCCGGAGACCGTCGCGAGCCTGACGCTGAAGATTTCTCCGGCTCGGGCACCCTGCCGAGCTCGATAGGCCGCGCGGCCACCGTCGGGCGCAACCTGTGGCCGCGAGCTCCCCGCGCGCCGCGGTCGGAACCCTCCCGTAGCCCCAAGGGTGACTTCGGTGGTGCGAGCCGTGGAGCGTCGCGCTCTTCTGGGCCGCGGCCGGTTGCCGGCCGCAGGCCGTCGACCGCCGGCGCTTACCAGCGTCCATCGGCGACTCGGAGAAGCCCAGGTGCACCCGACAAACCTTTCGGCCGTGGTGATCGTGGGGCGCAGGTCCCCGGTGGTCGCGGCTCTGCCAAGATCCGCCGAGAGCTCGGGGGCGACCAGGTCGAGGGTCGCCAGGCGGTCCGCGAGCTCCTGTCTGCACACCGGCGGGAGGTGCACGAGGTCTGGATGATGGAGGGCTCGGACCCTGCCGCGATCCTGCGCGAGATCCAATCGCTCGCCCGGGCGAGCCATGTACCGGTACGGCTCGTGACCCAACGCCAGATCCAACAGGCGCAAGGCTCCGAAGCACCTCAGGGCGTGATCGCCTTCGCAGAGCCGTTGACCGAGGCCGACCTGTCCGACCTGGTTCGCCCGGGCTCCGCCGGTGCCCAAGGGGCGCCCTCGGATGCCGACGGGGACGGGTCGCCTCCTCGCGTCCGACCTGGGGGCGGCGACGAGGTGTCGTTGGCCGCCGAGCCCGAGGCCGCGTCCGAGGGTGCCGGCCCCGAGGAGGTGGCCGGCGGGACAGACGCAGAGAAGACGGTGTTTCTCGTGGTTGTCGACGGCGTCACCGACCCGCAGAACCTCGGCGCCCTCCTGCGCAGCGCCGAGTGCGCGGGTGTGACGGGAGTCGTGCTGCCCCGCCATCGCAGCGCCCACGTGACGCCCACGGTCACGAAGGTCGCCGCTGGCGCGATCGAGCATGTCCCGATCGCCGTGGTCCCGGGCGTGCCCGGGGCTCTCCAGGAGCTGGCGCGCCTCGGTGTCTGGACACTCGGTCTCGACGAGCGGGGCTCTGAGTCGCTCTTCCGCCTCCAGCTCGGAGACCGGCCGCTCGCTCTTGTCATCGGCGCAGAGGGAAGAGGACTCACGCCGCTCTCGCGTCAACGATGCGACGCGCTCGCACGAATCCCGCTCCACGGCGCCATCGACTCGCTCAATGTGTCGGCGGCGGGCGCTGTCGCGATGTTCGAGGTTGCTCGGCAACGTTCGTCTGCGCCCGCCTAGCGGTTCTCGACGAGGAGCCGGCGCCAGGCCCGGCGCCGGCTCCTCGTTCGGCTGGTGGGCCACGGCTGGTGGTTCTCGCGCCACGCGCAGCCGGTCGCCCTAGCTCGAGATGCGGGGCGGCCTTTCGGCGGGCGGCTGTGAGCCTCGTCCGGGGCTGGCGGCGAGCTACCGGTCCGGCATCGGCACATAGTCGCGACGCCGGTAACCCACGTAGAGCTGCCTCGGTCGTGCGATCTTCGTGTTGTGCTCGATCATCTCCACCCAGTGCGCCAACCAGCCGGCGACCCGCGGGACCGCGAAAAGCACCGGGAACATCTCGAGCGGGAAACCCATGGCCTGGTAGATGAGTCCTGAGTAGAAGTCGATGTTCGGGTAGAGCTTGCGGGAGATGAAGTAGTCGTCGGCAAGCGCGACCTCTTCGAGCCCGAGGGCGATGTCGAGGAGCGGGTTCTGGCCCGTGACCTCGAAGACCTCGTAGGCGATGTTGCGGATGATCTCCGCCCGTGGGTCGTAGTGCTTGTAGACGCGGTGCCCGAATCCCTGCAGGCGCCCGTGGCCCTCCTTCACCGAGCGGACGAAGTCCGGCACGTTCTCGAGGCTTCCGACATCGGTGAGCATCCGGATGACGGCCTCGTTCGCACCGCCGTGGAGCGGCCCGTAGAGGGCGGCGCATGCCGCGGCACAAGCCGAGTAAACGTCGACGTGCGAGGAGCCGACGACGCGCAGCGCAGCCGTCGAGCAATTCTGCTCATGGTCCGCGTGCAGGATGAACAGAGCATTCAGAGCCCGCGTGAGTATGGGGTTGGCTTCAAAACGGGGTTCGGTGGTCTTGCGGACCATCGACAAGAAGTTGGACGCGAAGTCGAGAGAGCTGTCGGGATAGACGAAGGGCATGCCGACGCTGTAGCGGTGCGCCGCTGCCGCGAGGGTCGGCATCTTTGCGATGAGCCGGATGACCTGCTTGTGGCGAACGTCCGGGTCGAAGATGTTCTTGGCGTCGGGGTAGTACGTCGAAAGCGCTGCGATTGCCGAGACGAGCATCCCCATTGGGTGGGCGTCGTAATGGAAGCCCTCGAGGAAGCGTCTGCGCATGTTCTCGTGGATGAAGGTGTGGAAGGTGATCTCCTGGACCCATCCGTCAAGCTGCTCCGCGGTCGGCAGCTCGCCGTAGAGCAGCAGGTAGGCGACCTCGAGGTAAGTCGATTGCTTTGTTAGCTGCTCGATCGGGTAGCCGCGGTACTCGAGGATCCCCTTGTCGCCGTCGATAAAGGTGATGGAGCTCTCCGCGCAGGCGGTGGCCATGAAGGCCGGGTCGTAGAACCAGATGCCCGGGAGGAGCTTGCTCCACTCCTCTGCCGATACTCCGCCTTCGACGATCGGGATCTCGATCGTCTGCCCGTTGCGGTTATCCGTGATTGTCACGCTGTCCACCACGACCTCCACCTCCTGTCGGCTTCTGCCAGGCTGACGTCGTCGGCACCCGGGCGTGCGGTTGACGAGCTGCCAATGCAGTCGTCGCCACATCCTATGGCGGTGCCGGGCGGGCGAGTTCCCAGGGAGGCCCCTGGGGCGCCATCCGGGCGTCTCCGGCACCATCCCGGGCCATCCCCGGGCCCCTGGGGCGCCATCCGGGCCATCCGGGCCCTTGGGGGCGCCATCCGGGCGTCTCCGGCACCATCCGGGCGCGTCAGTCGGTGGCGGTCCGTACCCGGCGAGTAGAATGCCCTCGCCCCTCCGGGGGCGAGGTTCCGCACCCCAATCTCCGTCGGAGGAGCCCGTCGATTGCAACGCGAGCGCGAGAGCACGACATGGCAGGACCGGCGCGCCGCCGGACGGGGCAGACTTGCAGACAACCGCCGCCCCGCAGGGGCGACCCCGATGAGCGAGCCCGCCCTCAAGCGGCTCTACGAGGACCCGCGGACACCTCTCAGCTCGGGCCCGGAGAGGGCCCGGATGCAGGCGGCGATGCTCGCCGAGGCTGCGGCTTTGTCACCGCGGCCGATCGTGGCGATCGACGTTGGTTGCGGCGATGGCACCGCAACCGCTGTCGCAATCGCCCGCTGCGAACTGACCCCGGGAGCCGAGGTGAGGGTCATCGGCCTCGACTGGTCGTGCGCTGCCCTCGATCTGGCCAGTCGTCGCGGCGTTAGGGTGGCCCGGGCCGCGATAGACAGCGCGGGCCTGCCGCTTGCATCTGGGAGTGTAGATGTGGTCATCATGGGCGAGCTGATCGAGCACCTCGTGGACACTGATGCGGCGCTCGAGGAAGCTGCACGAGTGCTCGTTCCTGGCGGGAGGTTGCTGTTGTCGACGCCCAATCTGGCGGCCTGGTACAACCGCGTGCTCCTCGCGCTCGGCGTGCAGCCGGTGTTCACCGAGGTCAGCCTGCGCGGCATTTACGGTCGCCCGGGTCGCGAGGTGGCAGGTCACCTGCACATCTTCACCCGACGTGCGCTCGAGCAGCTGCTCGCTTCGGCAGGCTTCGTCGAGATCGACGTCACCGGTGCTCCCTACCACGACGTTCCCCGCCCGTTGCGTCCGCTCGACCGCCTCTTCTGCCGCGCACCCGGCCTGTCGTCCATCCTTCTCGCTTCCGCCCGGCGGCCGCATTGAGCCCGGACACCCACACGACGGCCGGCATCACCGTCGCGGTTCTCTCCGCGCTTTTCACCGGCACCGGCACGGTCGTGGAGAAGATCGCCCTGCAACGGCTGCCCGACATTCACGCCAGGCGTTTCTGGGCGATGGTCCGCACCTTGTGCGCCTCGTCGCAGTGGCTGTGGGGATGCCTCCTGCTGTTGGGCGGCCTCGTCTGCCAGGGCCTCGCCTTGTCACTGGCGCCGATCTCGGTGGCTCAGCCGATCTTTGCCTCGGGGATCGTCCTGTTGCTCGTGCTGTCGCATTTCGTGCTGCACGACCGCCTGCGACGAGTGGAGTGGTTCGCTCTAGCGGTCATCGTGGTCGCCTTGGTCCTGCTCGGCCTGTCGATCGACACGCGCGTCGACCACGCCGGCGGCCCTGCGCGCCTGCTCGACCTCTTGCTGGCTGCGATCCCGACGGTGGCGGTCGGGCTCGCGGTCTTCGTCGTGGCGGACCGGGTCCACAGCTCGGGGCGACGGTTCAGGCACCTGCGAGCCCCGCTGTTCGGCATGTCCGCAGGGCTGCTCTATGGCGTCGCTGGGCTCTGCCTCAAGTCGGCGGCGACCTTCGTCCAACGCTGGGGCCTCATCGGTTCGGTCCCCCACCTTCTGGTCTCCCCCGACCTCTACCTGCTAGCCGTCACCATGGCGACCGGTCTTGTGCTGTTCCAAACCGGTCTGCAGCGCTGCTCGGCTTCGGTCGTGTCACCGGTCAACATCGTGACCTCTACCGCTTTTGTCATTGCCGTCGGGACCGTGCTGTTCAACGAGCACCTGCCGACTTCGCCCGGGCCCCTGGGGTTGCGCATCGCGGGCTTCGCCGGGGTGGTGTTCGGCCTCGCGACGCTTGCGGCCACGGGCAGGAGGGGTGACACGGTCGACCCGGACGCCCTCGTCCCCGCTGCCGCCACCGAGCAGGGGTTCACACTGGACGAGGAGTCCGATCAGCTCAAGTTCAGCCGGTAGACGTTCGTTTCTCGTATCACGAAACCGGCCCTTTGGTAGAGACGGTTCGCCGCCTCTCTCGAGGCGCGCGACGTCAAGTTGACATGGCGGGCGCCTCGGTTGCGAGCCAGCTCGACGGCCTCTGAGACCAGGGCGCTCCCGACACCGTGCCCTCGGGCCGACTCATCGACGACGACGTCTTCGATCACGGCGTGCAGTCCCGTCGGGATCCGGTAGATCAAAAGGGTGATCGCGCCGACTATCACATCGTCGCGCGAAGCGAGGCGGGCGACGAACAGCGAGCTGGTTGGTGAGGCCACGATCTCCTCGAGGGCAGCGCGATCAGGCGGCAGCGCGCTCGAGGAGAGTTGCGGCAGTAGGCGGGCCATGACCTCCACGAGCTCGTCGGTGACCTCCGAGACACGTTCCACCAGGACGCCACCGGCCTTCATGGGCCCAGTGTACCCAGCGTCTCGCGACCGCTCCCGAGCTCAGGGTGCTCAGTCGGCCCGCTCCGGCGAATCGTCCCGCCGCCAGATCGGATTGCGGGGCCAGTCGAAGAGGACCTCGACCGGTTCGCCGCGGATCGCGGCGAAGGCGTGCGCGGTCCAAATGCCGGCGTTCGCGAGCGGGGTGGGCAGGGAGTCCTCGGCGAACCAGCCCACGTCGGCGCATTCGAGCGGGTGAGCCTTCAACACCCCGCCGACGTGGTGGAGCTGGAAGACGACCGAATAGAGCGGCACCTGTGTGAAACCGAGCCGGAGGCCGTCGAGGACCATGACCAGTCGCACGGGCTCGGCCTCGATGCCCGTCTCCTCGCGGACCTCTTTCACCGCGACCTCGACGGCCGAATAGCCGACGTCCGCCCATCCGGTCGGGTACAGCCAGACCCCGGAGTCGGACCGCTTGACGAGCAGGATCTCGGACTTGTCGTTGCCGACGATGGCCCCGACGGCGACCTTCGGGGTGACATAGCCGCGGGTGCCCTCGCGGATGTCTCGCATCCACTCGATGATCAGGTCCTCTGCTTCGCTCGGCTCTGCCACCGGTTGGCCCTCGTCGGCGAGGGACAAAGCTGCCGCGGCACGGATATCCCCGGCGACGTTCAAGATCTCCTCGTAGCGCTCGGCGTCGAAGAGGTTCTTGGTGAAGGCGAGACCGGTCCTCGCGATGGCGGCGAGGGTCTCCCCCCATCGCACAAGGTCTCGCGTCGACGTCGGCAGGTCCTCCACGGGTCCGACCCTAATGCCGGGCGACTGCGCGGGAGCGACCGGGTCTGTGGTGCGCGATCATGGTGCGTGAGCGTCAAGGCGGATTGCCGGCACTATGTCATGCAGACCGTGCATCCCGGTGAGCGCACCGAGCGCTGCAGGCTCGGGGTTGCCGAGAACGTCCCTTTCGCGTGCCCGGAGAGCTGCCTTTTCTACGAGCCCCGCCAGACGGCGACGAGTGGCTGGCAGATCCGTGCCCGGCGTGACGAAGGCCCACCGGCGACGAAGCGCTGAAAGGCCGCCGGGGCGACCGTCCCTCACGGCCCTTAACAGCTCTCACGTCCCCTCACACGGCCCGTACGGCCCCGTTGCGTCGCCCTCTCGAGGGCTGTCAGCCCTCCACGACGTCGCCCAGGAGATCGACGCTCACGCCGATCTCCTCGAGCCACGCCACAGCACCCTCGACAGCTGCCGGATCGCCGTCGAGCTCGCAGATGATCCAGCCCTCGTGAGCCTCCACATTCGCCCGGCGGATGTTCGGCTCGACATCGAAGCGGCGGACCAGCTGGGCCACGACCGGTTCGCGGACCAGCTGGTCCGGGAAAGTGAGCCGGACGCGAGCGCTCATCGCCGGCTCTCGGCCACCGCGGCCGCTGCCCGCGACAAGTTGCCCGAGCGGAGCCCTTCGAGGTCCAGGGTCACGTACAGGTAACCGGCGTCCCGGACCGCTTTGACGATCTCGTCCCGGGCATCGATCGCACGCCAGAGGTCCTCGAGGGGAAGCTCGATGCGGGCGAGGTCGCCGTAATGGCGGACGCGCAGGGATTCGAAGCCGAGCCGCCGCAGGGAGGACTCCGCCGCTGCCACTCGCTCCAGGACGCCGAAAGTGACCGGCGTGCCATGGGGGATCCTCGATGCCAGGCACGCCGCCGCCGGGCGGTCCCAGGTGCGCAACCCCATCGCCTGCGACACCTTGCGCACCGTGACCTTGTCCAGCCCCGCCTGGACGAGCGGGAAGACCGCACCCCGCTCGGCGGCCGCCTTCTGGCCGGGGCGGTGGTCGGCAAGGTCGTCGAGGTTGACGCCAAGTGCCACCGCTGCCTGCTCGGAGGCGGCCAGGGGCGCCAGGACGTCCATCAGCTCGCGTTTGCAGTGGTAGCAGCGGTCGAGATCGTTGCGCACATACGCAGGATCCTCGAGCTCGTGCGTGGCGACAGCCACCCAGCGCAAGCCCCACTCGGCTGCCAGAGCAGCGCAGTGACTCCGGTCCTCGGGCGCAAGCGAGGGAGAAACGGCGGTCGCGCAAAGCACGTGTCCTGCTCCCAGGACCTTCGTCGCGACAGCGGCGACAAGGGCGGAGTCGGCCCCACCGGAGAAGGCGACGACGACACGTCCGAGGTCGGCGAGGACGGTCTCCAAGCGAGTGAGCGCATCCAAAGAGGGCGCAGTGGTATGTGTTGGAGCCACCGCCTCAGCGTACGCCGACGCTGGCGAGAACGTCCTCGGCATCTCCGACGATCCCGGAGTAAAAGGGCCCGAACTCGCCGTAAAGAGTCGAAGCCGGGTCGAAGCGCATGGAGTAGACGCAGTCTTTCAGGTCGTCGGGGTGCACTCCGAACAGGGTGACTCCCCACTCCCAGTCGTCCAGCCCTGTCGAGCCGGTCACGAGCTGCAGCACCCGGCCGCGGAATTCGCGGCCTGCGGTCCCGTGCCCTCTCATGAGCTCCATCCGGTCGTCGAAGCTCAGGCCGTACCAGTTCTCGGCTCCGGGCGCGCGGCGCTTGGACATCGGGTAGAAGCACATGGCCTCCATGCCCTCGGGCGGGAGCCGCGGGTACAGGCGAGCCTGCTTCATCTCCTGAGGGACCCCGGCGGCGTACTCGGACACCTCGGTCAGCGAGACGTACGAGTCGACGACGTCCAGACCTTCGGCCTGCAGCTCGGTCTGCAGCCGCCGGAGCCGGCGCAGGTCCAGGCCGAGGGCGAGGACGCAGACGTCCGCCTTGTGACCCAGCATCGCCGCCGTCACGACCAGGCAGTCGTCCTTGCGCGCCTCGTCGATCGCGTCCAGCAGCGCGCGCGCGTCCGCTCCGGCCCGGGGCTTGCAGAACAGATGCAGCACGCCCCAGCCGGTATTCGGGCTCAGAGGCGTCTCCTCAGTCATGAGGTCTCCCGGCAGTCATGGCGTGGAGTCTACGGACGCCCCCAGCTGGCGGCGGGCGGCGGCATAGATTTTTGACGCGCCACTGGGGACGCCTCGCGGCGCCCCCGGTGGTCACTGAGCACTTGGCGCCCTGGGTACTTGGCGCCTTGGCGCTTCGGCGCGTGGAGCGCCTCGGCGTTGGGATCAGTAGTCGTCCATCCCGCCACCGGAAGGCGCGGCGGGGGCCTTCTCCTCGGGCTTGTCCACCACGACCGCCTCGGTCGTGAGGAACAGGGCCGCGATGGAGGCAGCGTTCTGCAGCGCCGACCGGGTCACCTTGGCGGCGTCGATGACGCCAGCCTTGAACAGGTCCTCGTACTCGCCGGTCGCGGCATTGAGGCCGTGGGCGCCCTTCAGGCCCTTGACCTTCTCGACCACGACGCCGCCCTCGAGACCTGCATTGACGGCGATCTGCTTGAGCGGCTCTTCGACCGCCCGGGCGACGATCCTGGCACCTGTCGCTTCGTCGTCGTCCAGCTTCTCGGCTGCGTCCAAGATGGCTTGCTGCGAGCGGAGCAGGGCCACGCCGCCTCCGGGGACCACGCCCTCTTCGATGGCGGCCTTTGTCGTCGAGACCGCGTCTTCGATGCGGTGCTTCTTCTCCTTGAGCTCGACCTCTGTGGCCGCGCCGACCTTGATCACCGCGACCCCGCCGGACAGCTTCGCCAGGCGTTCCTGCAGCTTCTCCCGGTCGTAGTCGGAGTCGGTGCTCTCGATCTCGGACTTGATCTGGCTGATGCGGCCCTTGATGTCGGCGTCTTCACCGGCACCCTCGACCACGGTTGTCTCATCCTTGGTGACGACGACCTTGCGTGCCCGGCCGAGCAGATCCAAAGCGACGTTCTCGAGCTTGAGGCCCACCTCTTCGGTGATCACCTGGCCGCCGGTCAAGATGGCGATGTCCTGGAGCATCGCCTTGCGGCGCTCCCCGAAGCCGGGGGCCTTGACGGCGGTGCTGCGGAACGTGCCGCGGATCTTGTTGACGACGAGGGTGGCGAGCGCCTCGCCCTCGACGTCCTCGGCCACGATCATCAGCGGCTTGCCGGTCTGCATGACCTTCTCGAGCACCGGGAGCAGGTCCCGGACGGCGGAGATCTTCGAGCCCACGAGCAGGATGTACGGGTCCTCGAGAACGGCCTCCATCCGGTCCGGGTCGGTGACGAAGTACGGCGAGATGTAGCCCTTGTCGAAACGCATGCCCTCGACGAGCTCCATCTCCATGCCGAAGGTCTGCGACTCCTCGACGGTGATGACGCCGTCCTTGCCGACCTTGTCGATGGCCTCGGCGATCATGGCGCCGATCTCGTCGTCGGCGGACGAGATGGACGCCACCTGGGCGATCTGGTCCTTGGCGTCGATCTCTTTGGATACCGCCTTCAACCGGGCGACGGCCGTCTCGACACCGATCTCGATGCCGCGCTTGAGCGACATCGGGTTCGCGCCGGCGGCGACGTTGCGCAGGCCCTCACGGACCATGGCGCCGGCGAGGACGGTCGCGGTGGTCGTTCCGTCGCCTGCGACGTCGTCGGTCTTCTTCGCCACTTCCTTGACGAGGTCGGCTCCGACCTTCTCCCACGGGTCTTCGAGCTCGATCTCCTTTGCGATGGAGACGCCGTCGTTGGTGATGGTCGGAGCGCCCCACTTCTTCTCCAGCACGACGTTGCGACCCTTCGGGCCAAGTGTGACCTTGACGGCGTCTACGAGCTGGTTCATGCCATTCTCGAGGGCCCGGCGGGCCTGCTCGTCGAAGGCGATCAACTTCGGCATTTTGGGGATGTCCTCCTTGGGCTGAACGGATCCGTAACCGTTAGCACTCTCATGGTTCGAGTGCTAATAGCAAACCACGCCCGGGGCCGGCGCGCAACTGCACCCAAGGATTGCCTGCTCAGCGGACCTTGTTTTTCCGGGCCGGGATCCGGCTGGGAAGCCGGCCGGGACCACGCGGGCTCTCGAGCTGGGTCCAGAGGCCCTCTTCCGATCCACACGGGCGTCCTGGCGCGCCCATGGCGCGGTGAACACGCAAGCGTCCCCGGACCACCAGCCGCTGCCGGTGACCGACCGCCGCCCGGCCCCCGGCCCCGCCCGGCTCCCGGCCCCCGCCCGGCTCCCGGCCCCCGCCCGGCCCGGCTCCAGACCGGCCCGGCTCCAGACCGGCCGCCGGCGATCCGCCCGGCAGCCTGGTCGCCGTCAGCCGCCGGCGACCGCAGGAACGATCGAGAGGGTGGTGCCGTCGGGAAGGCGCGTGTCGAGCCCCTGGAGGAAACGGATGTCCTCGTCGGCAACGAACAGGTTCACGAAGCGCCGCAATGTTCCCTGCTCGTCGAGTAGGCGCGCCTTCATCCCGGGATACTCGCGCTCGAGCGCGTCTATGGCCTCACGCACGGTCCGGGCTTCCACCTCGACCTCGCTCGCGCCTGCGGTCAACGGCCTGAGCTGGGTCGGGATGCGAACAGTGACGCTCATCGCCTTGCCTCCCTAGAGTGCCCCTCCGCATCGATCAGCTCTGCAACGGCTTCAAGCGTCGGGCGGATCGTCGCTGAGGGCCCCACGGCACCGGCGAGCGCCTCGACGGTCTTCAGGCCGTTGCCCGTGACGTAGACGACGACACGCTCATCAGGCCTGATCACGCCGGTGCCGGCGAGCTTGGCGAGCGTCGCTACTGTCACACCCCCGGCGGTCTCGGCGAAGATCCCTTCCGTGCGGGCCAGCAGCCGGATCCCCTCGATGATCTCCTCGTCGGTGACGGCCGCAATCGCTCCGCCGCTGCGGCGGACCACCTCGAGGGCGTACCAGCCGTCCGCCGGGTTGCCGATGGCAAGCGACTTCGCGATCCCCGCCGGCTTGACCGGCCGGACGTGGTCGGCTCCCTCGGCGAACGCGGTCGCCACGGGCGAGCAGCCCTGGGCCTGGGCGCCGGAGATCCGCACGCCGCTGCCGGCCTCGACGAGGCCGAGCTCGGCGAGCTCACGGAACCCCTTGTCGATCTTGGTCAGCTGGCTTCCCGAGGCGATGGGGACGACGACGTGGTCGGGGAGCCGCCAGCCGAGCTGCTCGGCGACCTCGAAGGCCAGCGTCTTGGAGCCTTCGGCGTAGTAGGGCCGGATGTTGACATTCACGAAGGCCCAAGACGGGAACTCGCCCGCCAGCTCCGCGCAAAGGCGGTTGACGTCGTCATAAGTGCCGTCCACCGCGATCAGGTGCCCACCGAAGACTGCGGTCGTGATGATCTTCACGGTTTCCAGATCGTGGGGAACGAACACGAACGACTCCATGCCGGCGCGGGCGGCGTGGGCGGCGACCGAGTTGGCGAGATTGCCCGTCGAGGCGCAAGCGGCGACCTTGAAGCCGAGCTCGCGGGCCTTCGTGAGCGCAACGCTGACGACCCGGTCCTTGAACGAGCCCGTCGGGTTGCGAGTGTCGTCTTTCACCCAGACCTCACCGAGCCCGAGCTCAGCCGCGAGGCGGTCGGCCAGGATGAGTGGCGTCAACCCCGTCCCGAGGTCGACCGGCGCCTTTGCCGAGACCGGGAGGAGGTCGGAGTACCGCCACATGTTCGGTGGCCCGGCCGCGATCGATTGGCGCGTCACCGTCGTCCGTTGCGCATCGTGGTCGTAGGCGACCTCGAGCGGCCCGAAACAGAACTCGCACACGTGAAGCGCCTCGGCCGGGTACGTGCGGCCGCACTCCCGGCAGCAAAGACCCGATACGTGACCCACAGGACCTCCTCATCGCTCGGGCATTGGCACCTGGCACAGCCCGCAGGCTCGTGCTGGTTGTCGCGGCTTTCGTCAGGCCCGATCCCTCGGCCGCTCTGGATGATTGGCTCCAAGTGTGGACCACAGCCCGGCGCGCGTCAAAGACCTTCTGCTCCTGGGCTCGTCACCAAGGGGCGCTTGGGGTCGCGCACACCGTAACGTGGCGTCCGACCATGGCTGCCCTATCCGATGTCACGACGCCGATCGTCACGTACCACCACGGCGACTTCCCCCTGGCCGAGCTGAGGGCCATGAAGAAGGACCACCGCGTCTCGGTCTGCATCCCAGCTCGCGACGAGGAGGCGACGGTCGGCCCCATCGTCGCCTGTGTGCGTCGTGAGCTCGTCGAAGGCGCCGGGCTGGTCGACGACCTGCTTGTCATCGACGATCGGTCAGCAGACGCGACCGCTGTCGTGTCTTATGCCGCAGGTGCCCGCGTCGTGCCCGTGTCGGACCTCGTCGGGCCCTCCGCCGGCAAGGGCGAGGCGATGCGCCTGGGGCTGGCCGCGAGCGACGGCGACGTCGTCGTCTTCCTTGACGGCGACGTCGAGAACTTTGGGACGCATTTCGTGACGGGCCTGCTCGGCCCGGTCCTCTGCTGTCAGGAGACGATGCTCGTGAAGGCCTGCTACCGTCGCCCGCTCGGAGACAGCCCCACCGGCGGCGGCCGCGTGACCGAGCTCGTGGCACGACCGGTGCTGGCGCTGCTTTTCCCCGAGCTCTCCGGTGTCGTCCAGCCGCTCGCAGGAGAGGTCGCAGTTCGCCGCGAGGCCCTCGAGAGCATTGAGCTTGCCGACGGCTACGGCGTCGAGATCGGCATGTTGATCGACATCTCGCGCCGTTTTGGCGTGGGCTCGATCGCCCAGGTCGACCTCGAGGTCCGTACGCACCGCAACCGGCCCCTGCATGAGCTGGCCCCCCAGGCACGTGATGTTCTCGACGTCGCCCTCCGTCGGGCAGGGGTGCGGGTCGCGTGAGCGGGTTCGACCTCGTGGTCGTGTCGAACCGGGGACCGTTCACGCTCGAGAGCGGCCCCGGCGGCGTCGTCGAGGTCCGACCTGCCGCGGGCGGCATGGCACCGAGTCTGAGCGGCGCGCTCGCCGAAGAGCCGGTGCGCTCGGGCAACGGGGCGCTCTGGGTCGCCGCCGCCCTCACCGAGGCCGATCGGCGCCACGCCTCGGCCGGCGCGGTCGCCACCGGGCAGGAGTCACTGAAGCTGCGCACCGTCGACGTCACGCCCGAGATCGGGCGAGCGGCCTATGACGTGATCGCAAACGGCACACTGTGGTTCCTCCACCACGGGCTGTTCGACCACGCCCGCCGCCCGCGCTTCGACCGCGTGTGGCGCGAGGCGTGGGAGGGGTACCGCCAGTTCAACGAGGCCTTTGCGGACACGATCGCAGAGGAGGCAGCAACCGGGGCGACGGTGGTGGTGAACGACTATCACCTGGCGCTCGTCGGCCGGTATCTCATAAAGCGCCGGCCCGATCTGGCGACGGCGTTCTTTTCCCACACGCCGTTCTGCCCTCCTGAGGACCTTGCCATGCTCCCGGACGGAGCTCGCCTGGAGCTGATGGAGTCCATGTCGTGCTTCGGCGCTTGCGGATTCCACGTCGTGCGGTGGCGTGACGCCTTCGTGCGCTGTGCGCCGGCCGTCGGCCTTGCGCCGCCCGCGACCTTCGTGGCACCTCTCGGTGCCGACCCCGCGCGGCTCGACGAGGTGGCTGCCAGCGAGGCCTGCCGGTCGCGCCTGCGACGCCTCGAAGACGAGCTCGACGGCCGCACCCTCTTGCTGCGCAGCGACCGGGTCGAGCTCTCGAAGAACCTGATCCGCGGATTTCTCGCTTTCGACGAGTTCTTGGAGGCATCGCCCCAGTGGCGGGGTCGAGTGGTCTTCCTGGCCCGGGTGTACGCCTCGCGCGAGTCACTGCCTGAGTACCTTGCCTATCGCACAGAGACAGAGCACGTGGTGGCCCTGGTGAACGAACGCTGGAGCTCGCCCGGCTACACGCCTGTCATCCTCGATCTCGAGGATGACTTCGCGGCGACGGTGGCCGCCCTGCGGCGCTACGAGCTGCTCGTCGTCAATCCCATCAGGGACGGGCTCAACCTTGTCGCTATGGAGGGGCCGGTCGTGAACGAACGTGACGGCGTTCTCGTGCTCTCACGCGAAGCGGGTGCCTACGACGAGCTGGCAGAGGTCGCGGTCGGTGTCAACCCCTTCGACGTGACCGGGACGGCGGCGGCGATCGCGAGCGGCCTCTCGATGAGCATCGAGCAGCGCCGGGCCCGGGCCGTGGAGCTGCGCCGCCGGGCGCGTTCGCGCACTCCGGCGCAGTGGCTGTCCGAGGTGCGCCACGCCGCCCAGGTTCCCGGAGATCGGGACCTGCAAGCCTGAGCGCGGGCGGCACGGCCATGGCCCTGCCAGGGCAGGCTCGCGCCCCGATGTCGATCCCGGAGACCGTTCAAGCAGGCACCGAGCGACGGGACGAGCCTGGCCGCGGGCGGGGTGTTGGTCCACGATGGACACGGCGCAGCCGTTCGCCGAGGGCCGACATGTGCTCGCGCAACTCCTCCGGTTCGATCACCTCGAAATCGAGGCCGAGACCGATCAGATAGCCGGCCGCCCAGTCGAGGTCGTCGAAGCCGAGCGAGACCTTGGTGTGGTCGTCTTCGCGTTCGATGACACCGGTGTAGACGGTGATGAGGCGCGCCACGTCTTCGGGAGCGGCCTTCACCGAGACGACTGCCCGATGCCTGTACTGAGCCGTGGAAATGCCCTCGGCCACCATCCGGGCCGGGTCGGCGAGCGGGCGGGGGACGAACACGTGCCCGGTGACCTCCAGTGCCGAGATCCTGTCCACGCGAAAGGTTCGCCAGTCGTTTCGCTCAAGGTCGAACGCGACGAGGTACCAGCGCCGATCCGTCGCCACGAGGCGGTGCGGCTCGACACGACGCGCGCTCCGGCGACCGTCCTGGGCCTCGTAGGAGAACGTCGCACGCTGGTGGTTGTCGCAGGCCTGTGCCAACTGGACGAGGGACTCGGCGGACACCAATTCGGTGGGTGACACGAGCGGCACCGTGGCAGCCCGAAGGGCGGTCAGCTGCGTCCGCAGCCGCGGGGGAAGCAGGCGGTCGAGCTTGGCCAAGGCGGCGAGCGACCCGCGCTCGATGCCCGGCACGGCAGCCGACGCCGAGACGCCGAGCACGACGGCGACCGCCATCGCCTCGTCGTCCTCGAACAGCAGGGGGGGAACGTCGCTCCCGCCTCCCAGGCGGTAGCCGCCACCGGCACCAGGCGTGCCTGTTATCTGGTAACCGAGCATCCGGAGCCGGTCGACGTCGCGCCGCACGGTGCGGGCGTCCACCTCCAGACGTTCGGCCAGATCGGCCCCGCTCCACGCCGCCCGCCTTTGCAGGAGTCCGAGGAGTCGCAGAAGGCGGCCGGCGGAGGCGGACATCGGATAATCATGCCACATTGCGGACCGAATCTGACCGCAATGTGGCCTATCGTCCTCACATGATCAATCCGGCGTTATTGGAGCAGCTCGCGAAGCAACGTCAGCGAGAGATTCTCAAGTCGATCAGCGTTCGGCGACTCGGTTCCTCCCATGCGAAGGTTCGCGAGCGACTCGGCTGGTCACTGGTCGGCCTCGGTGCACGCCTCGCTCTCAGCCCTCAGGGCCGCGAGGCGGTTCATTGGCACCGCGCCCTGAGCTAGGTGCAAGTCGGCTGCGGGCTTCTCGTCCCATCCTGTGATCAGCCGAGCCGTTCGTGCCCTGGCGGGACCATCTCCGAGCCACGTGGTCCACACTCCGCGACCGCCATCGAGATCAGGTGTTGGTCACCACCCGTCCCGCCAGCGCCTCGAGGAAGTGGGTCGCCTCGCTCGGGCCGTCGAGGATCACATCGGCGTCATCGAGCAGCTCTCGGGGCACCTCTGCGCTTGTCACGGCGATCTTCACGCTGCGGAGCCCGGAGGTGGCCCGGAGCCGGTCGAGCGCCTGGAAGGCGAGCAGGTCGCTGAGGTCGTCGCCGAGACACCCGGCGCGCTCGAGCCCCCTGCACAGCTCGGTGGCAACCGAGCCCTTGTCGATCCCGAGCGGGAGGGCGAGCTCCACACTCGACTTGCCCGGCCGGACCACGAGGCCGTGCGCGGTTCCGACCGCTCGCGTCACATCTGTTGCTCGAGCAGCGATGGACTCGAGCTCGGCGCCCGAGGCAGTGGCAGAGCGCCAATGGACGGTGATCCCGTAGCCCTTGTCCTCCACCCTGACGCCGCTGGGGACGGCGGCGAGAAGCTCGTCGCTGGCGGTCTCGATCACAGGGCGCCAGGACGAGACCCCCGCTTGGAGCTTCACCGTCCCGTCGGGGAACGCCTCTTCCAGCCCGTGAAGCCCGATGGCCCGTAACGGGGAGCTGTTGCTGTTGAGCTCTAAGCGGCTCGCGAGGAACACCGCGGAACGCCCCGAGACCACGGCCACCACCGCCATCGCTCGTGCCAGCTCGTGCAGGGCGCGAACGGCGCCGGGCAGCGGGCGGGCGTTCTCGGGGTCGACGACGATCGGGGCGATCGTCCCGTCGAAGTCGCAGCACAGTCCCGCGCGCCGCGGAACCTCGGCGAGAAGATCCAGTGCGGAGGGCTCGGCGAGCGTCAGCCCGGGACCTTCGCCGCCAGGGCAGGCCCCGCCACCACCCTCGCCGCTGCCCGGGCGGACGCCGCCGCTGCTCTCGCCGCTGGTCTCAATGCCGTCGGCGTTCGAATGTCGGGCCGCCCTCGTAGCGGTCCCGGCGCTGGCGGACAATCCGGCGGCGCAGCCGATGGACGACGAGCGGGTCGTAGGCGAAAGCCTCGGGAGAGGCGGCAAGTCGCCGCAGGAGTCCGTAGTAAGCGCCCGGGGAAAGGCCCAGCCGCTCATGGATGGCCCGGCGCTTGGACGGGGACGACAACCACCAGTCGCGTTCTAGATCGAGCACATTGCGCTCCCGCTCGGTAAGCGTCATCCCACCCGACAATGCCAATCCCAGCCACGCGAAGCAAGGACCCTCACCGGCCTGCCCGGCGCGGCGCCCCTTTGGGGCAGACTTCAAGGCCGAGATGACCAACACTGTGAGCTATCTGGCGGCCTTCGGCGGTGGCGTCGCCTCTTTTGTCTCGCCGTGCGTGCTGCCGATCGTCCCCGGATATCTCTCGGTCGTCACCGGGTTGGACCTCACCGACGCGGTGCAGGGTTCACGCCGTCATCTTCTCCGGATCGCCCGGGACACGGCCTTGTTCGTGGCCGGTTTCACGGTCGTGTTCGTCCTCCTCGGCATAACGGCGACCACGATCGGGAGCGCCGTGTTCCGTGACAAGGAGCTGTTGTTGCGCATCTCGGGGGCGCTCGTGGTCGCGATGGCCTTGTTCCTGGCGGGCTCGCTGGTCCTGCAACGTCCGGGCCTCTACCGAGAAGCCCGTTTCCATCCGAATCTCGATCGTTTCGGCCCCTTTGCGGCGCCCGTCGCAGGCGCCGCCTTCGGCTTCGGCTGGCAACCCTGCCTCGGCCCGATCCTGGCCGCAGTGAGCGCCGTCGCCGCGACCTCGGGGTCAGCCGGCCAAGGTGCGGCGTTACTGGCCACGTACTCGTTGGGGCTCGGGATCCCGTTTCTCGTCGTCGGCTTGGCGCTCGGTCGGCTCTCGGGCGTGCTCGGCTTGGTCCGCCGCCACTCGCTGTCCATCACGGTCATCTCGGTGATCGTGATGGCCGGGTTCGGGATCCTCTTGTTCACCGACAAGCTGACCTATGTGACGAGCGAGCTGGAGACGCTCATGCGCCTGATCGGGCTCGGCCGGCTCAAGACGCTCGGCTGAGACCGCGACAGGGTCAGCTGCTTGCGAGAGTCCTCACGACGAACGGCAGGATGCCGCCGTGCCACAGGTATTCCGCCTCGCCGGGCGTGTCGACGCGCAGGATCGCCCGGATCGAGCGCCCGTCAGCCCGCACGGTGAGCTCGTGGCCGACGAGCTTTTCCGGCGAAGCACCGGCAAGGCCTGTCACCTCGATCGACTCGCGCCCTGTGAGCCCGAGCGACTCGGCGTTCTCACCGGCCGCGAACTGCAGCGGTAGCACGCCCATGCCAATGAGGTTCGACCGGTGGATGCGCTCGAAGCTCTCCGCGATCACGGCGCGGACACCGAGCAGTGCCGGACCCTTCGCCGCCCAGTCACGCGAAGACCCGGAGCCGTACTCCTTGCCGGCGATGACCACGAGGGGCACGCCTTCGGACTGGTAGCGGACGGCGGCATCGAAGATGGTCATCTGCTCGCCATCGGGCAGGTGCAGCGTCACGCCACCCTCGGTCCCTGGCACGAGGCGGTTGCGGATGCGGGGATTGGCGAAGGTTCCCCTGATCATGACCTCGTGATTGCCGCGCCGGGCACCGTAGGAGTTGAAATCGGCCACCGCCACCCCTTGGCTCTGCAGCCACTGGCCGGCCGGGCTCGACGGCCGGATGGAGCCTGCGGGCGAGATGTGGTCCGTAGTCACGCTGTCGCCGAGGACGGCGAGCACCCTGGCGCCGGTCATGTCGCGGATCGGCTCCGGCTCGGGGTTCATTCCATCTAGAAACGGCGGTTTGCGCACATAGGTCGACCGCTCGTCCCACGAGTAGCGCTCCCCAGCCGGGATGTCGAGCGAGCGCCAAGTCTCGTCGCCGACCGTGGCCTTGGCGTACTCGCCACGGAACATCTCGGCGCCGACGGCGTGCTCGAGGACCTGCGCCACTTCGTGGGACGACGGCCAGAGATCGGCCAGGAGGACGGGTCGACCGTCTTCGGAGAAGCCGAGGGCCTCAGTTCTCAGATCGATGTTCATGGTTCCCGCGAGTGCGTACGCGACCACGAGCGGCGGGGAGGCGAGGTAGTTCATCCGGACGTCGGGATGGATCCGTCCCTCGAAGTTGCGGTTGCCCGAGAGCACCGCGGCGCACGCCAGGCCATTGGTGTTGATGGCGAGCGAGATCTCCGGGAGCAACGGGCCGGAGTTGCCGATGCACGTCGTGCAGCCGAAGCCGACGAGATGGAAACCGAGCTTTTCGAGGTAGGGCACGAGGCCCGCCCGCCCGAGGTAGTCCATGACGACGCGCGAGCCCGGGGCGAGGCTCGTCTTCACCCATGGCTTCGAGCTAAGGCCGAGCTCGGCCGCTTTCTTTGCCACGAGCCCGGCACCGATCATCACCTGTGGGTTCGAGGTATTCGTGCAGCTGGTGATAGCCGCGATGACGACGTGGCCGTGCTCGAGAGTGAACTGGGTTCCGTCCGCGAGGCGCACCTTCGCTCCGGCGCCGGTGGCGGGGGTCCCGGCGCCTGTACCGGTCGTGACGGGCTCGGGAAGCGAGCGGGCGAGCGCCTCGGCGAACATCGCCTTTGAACAGCGCAAGGGGACGCGGTCTTGGGGACGCGACGGCCCGGCAAGGCTCGGCTCGATGGTGGAAAGGTCGAGCTCGATCCGTTCGGAGTATGCGGGCTCGGCGGTGTCGTCGTGCCAGAGGCCCTGTTCTTTGGCGTAGGCCTCCACGAGCGCGCACCGCTCCTCGGGGCGCCCGGTGAGCCGCAGATAGCGGAGAGTCTCGCTGTCGACGGGGAAGATGGTGACCGTTGAGCCGTACTCCGGCGACATGTTGCCGATGGTCGCCCGGTTCTCGACCGGGACCTTGGCCACGCCGGGCCCGTAGCACTCGACGAACTTCCCGACGACGCCGTGGCGCCTCAACAGCTCGGCGACGGTGAGGACGAGGTCGGTGGCGGTGACGCCCTCGGGGAGCTCACCGGTGAGGCGCAGGCCGACCACGGGCGGCACGAGCATGGAGATCGGCTGGCCGAGCATTGCCGCCTCCGCCTCGATGCCTCCGACCCCCCAGGCGAGCACACCGAGGCCGTTCACCATCGGCGTGTGCGAGTCGGTCCCGACGACGGTGTCGGGATAGGCGGCGCCCTCGGCGTCGGTGAACACGACACTGCTCAGGTACTCGAGGTTGAACTGGTGGCAGATGCCGGTGCCCGGAGGCACGACGCGCGTGTTGGAGAAGGCCTGCTGGCCCCAGCGCAGGAACCGGTAGCGCTCGGCGTTGCGCTCGTACTCGAGGGCGGTGTTCACCTCCAGGGCGTCTTGGCGCCCGTAGACGTCGGCGACAACGGAGTGGTCGATCACGAGGTCGACGGGCACGACCGGGTTGATCCGGCTCGCGGCGCCACCGAGTGCCTCGATGGCGTCGCGCATGGCCGCCAGGTCGACGACGCAGGGAACACCGGTGAAGTCCTGGAGCAGGATCCGTGCCGGCGAGTAGGCGATCTCGCGCCCGGCGCCGCCGCCGGTCGCGTAGCGCGCCAGGGCCTCCACATCGCCCGCTTGCACGCTCACGCCGTCCTCGTGGCGCAGCAGGTTCTCGAGCAGGAGCTTGATCGAGTACGGGACTTGTCCGAGATCGGCGACACCCTCCAGCGCTGACAGGCGATGGACGCGGTAGCGCCTGTCTCCGACCTCCAAGCTGCCCACTGCTCCGAAGCTGTCCTGCCCGGCCACCTAGGTCGTCGCCCCCGAATTCGCGCCCTGCGCCGTGAGCACGGCGGCCCCGGGGTTGACCCGGTCGCGCAGCTTGCGCAGAGCGGACACGAGGGCCTGTTCCTCGTCCGGATCAAGGGCGCCTTCGAGCAGCTCCGCGAGCTGAGCACGGTGGATCTCCAGCGCCTCGCGCATGCGTGCGTTGCCGGCTTCGGTCAGGGCCGCGAATGACCCCCGTCGGTCCTCCGGGCAGCTCTGCCGGGTGACCAGCCCGGCCTGCGAGAGGCGGTCGATCGCCCGGGTCAGGCCGCTCGGCGTGAGCGCCGTCTGCAGGGCGAGATCGCTCATCCTGAGGTGTCCTCCCGGGCTTCGGGCGAGCCGGATGAGTATGTCGAATTCTTGTCCGGCGAGCTCGCATTGGCGCTCGAGCCGCGGCGCCACGGCCCGGTGCAGACCCGAAGCCGCCTCGAACACGAGCCCGACGAGGGTGATCCGGTCGAGCCCGTCCACGGGCTCTCGTGAGCGCTCTGTGTCCACGACCACATCATAGCTTCTTCCGGGAATTAGTTGCGCGCACAATCAGTTACAGGTATAGTTACTTGCACAAGCAAGAAATGATCGCACGGACCAAGAGGAGCAAGGAACATGAGCAACACGACCACCCCCATCTCGACCAGGGAATTCAATCGCATGACGCTGCCCACGGCGGGCACTTTCGTGCTCGACAAGTCGCATACCCAGATCGGTTTCGTCGCCCGGCACCTGATGGTCTCCAAGGTTCGCGGCCGCTTCACCGATTATGAGGGCGCGATCGTCGTGGCCGACGATCCTGCGCAGTCTTCGGTAGAGGTGACCATCCAAGCCGCGAGCATCAACACCAACGACGAGAACCGTGACAACCACGTCCGGACCAACGATTTCCTGAACGTCGCGGAGTTCCCGACGATCACCTTCCGCAGCAGCAAGGTCGAGCTGAAATCCAGTGCCGACTGGAAGGTGTACGGCGACCTGACTGTTCGTGGCGTCACGCGCCCGATCATCCTCGAGGTCAGCTTCGAGGGCGTCATCCAGGACCCCTGGGGCAACCAGCGCCTCGGTTTCGCCGCTTCGAGCGAGATCGACCGTAACGACTTCGAGGTGAGCTTCAACGCCGCGCTGGAGACCGGCGGCTTCGTCGTCTCGCCGAAGGTCAAGCTGGAGATCGAAGCCGAAGCCGTTCGTCAGGCATAGGTCCCGCCGAGCCGTGCTGCCGGCCCTTGCAAGGGCCGGCAGCACACGGCCTTTGCCGCCCCGGGCCGGCTCGGGCACTCGCCGGCTGAGGGGTCGCTAGCCGCCTGCCCTTCCGGCAGTTAGATTTCTGGTAATGAGCGCGCCGCTCGACACGAGTCCGGATGTTCTCGGCATCCATGCCCATCTCCTCGCCTCCATCCCGGGCGTCCTGGTCCTCCTCGACGCTCATGGTGTCGTTCGCTTCGCGTCCGGCCAGGTCGAGGCCCTCGGCGGCCAGCCTGTCGACGAGCTGGTCGGTTCCGAGCTGAGCAGCCACTTCGATCCGAAGGACCGGCCGCTTCTCAGCTGGCTGCTCACGGCGTCTGCGGCAAAGTCACCCGAGCAGCTGACCGGCCCGGTTCGCCTCCCCTATCTCCACGCTGACGGAAGACAGCGTCTTGCAGAGGCTTGGGCGCTCAACCGGCTTGCCGACCCCGCCCTTGCCGGTTTCGTGGTCCTGCTCTTGGCGGAGAGCGCCTACGACCAGTTCGACCAGGTTCTCAGCTCCGCCCAGTCCGGGACCCCTCTGGAGGAGAACTTGTCGGCGCTTGCCCTTGCCCTGCGGCTCCCGCCGGTGCTTGCGGAGTGCTTCTTCGTCGTCGTCTCACCCGACGAGCGCACGATCAGTCGCTTCCCCGCGTACGTGTCGGTTCCCGGGCCTCCCGCTGACGGACCTTGGGGCCAGGCCATCGGGCCGGAAGCGGGCGTCACCTACACCGAGCTGGCAGACCTGCCCGAGCCCGTTCGGGCCGCCGCCGCCGGGTTCCGTTCCGTCTCCTGTTTCCCTGTCCCCGCCCGCGGCGAGGGCCCACCGTCGGCCTGCCTTGTCGTGTGGAGCCGTGACCGCGATCCTCTCGGCACCAACGAGCGGACGGCGGTGGACAGGGCTGTCATGCTCGCCTCGCTGATGATGTCGCACAGCGTCGTGGGGGAACGTTCGCGCGAAGGGGAATTTCAGGACCTGCTCACGGGGCTCGGCAACCGTAGGAGCTACTTCCAGGCGCTCAACTCACGCGTCGAGGCCGGCGAAAGCCCGGCCGTGCTGTACATCGACATCGACGGTTTCAAGGAGGTGAACGAGCGGCTCGGTCGCCTGGCGGGAGACTCGGCGCTGCGCGTGATCGCCCGCCGGCTGTCGTCGGTGGTGCGCCCGACCGACGAGCTTGCTCGCATCGGGGGAGACGAATTCGCCATCCTCTGCTCGAGCGACGTCAGCGAGCCCCAGGTCATCGCCATCGCCGCCCGGGTAGTGGACCGCCTCGCGGAACCGATCTCGATCGGCGACGCTCCGGCGTTGAAGCTCGGGGCGAGCATCGGGATCGTGCTCGACTTCCCGCCTGGGACGACTTCAGACTCCCTGCTCGCCCGGGCTGACGAGGCACTTGGTGAGGCCAAGGCGGCCGGGCGGAGCTGTTGGCGGGTCGCGCCGCTGCCCGGAAGCCGAGGAATCTGAACCACCGCTCCGGCGGTCTCGGCAGGAGTCGACCGGACATCCCTGAATCGTCATCGGGCCGGAATATTCTCGTAAGAGGGGACTTTCGGCCTAGGATGCCCTAGTGCCCGTTCCTTACGCTAAAGGAATGGAGCCGCAGAGCGGTCGCCGCCACTCTAGCGGCGCTCAGGTGACAACTTCCGCCGCGAGCCGGTCATGAGTGTCGTCTCCGGCGCTCTGGCGAATGCTTGGCGGGACCGGCGGCGTTTCCTGCTGAGCTGGTTCGCCCTTCCGATGTCCCTCGTCGTGGCACTGCTCCTCGGCGCGGCCATGATGCTGGCTCTCGGGGCCAATCCCGTCAGCGGCTACAAGGCCCTCGTCATCGGGGCATTCGACGGCAGCTACGCGCTCGGCGCCACGGCCGTGGAGGCCGCCCCGCTCCTTCTCGTCGCCGTCGGGATCTGCGTTGCATTCCGCGCCAACGTCTTCAACATCGGCGGCGAGGGCCAGCTGGCCATGGGTGGTCTGGCGAGCTCGGCGACGGCCCTGGCGCTGCCGCACCTGCCGAGCATCGCCCTCATCCCGCTCGTGCTCCTCGCCGGCGCGGCCGGCGGGGCGGCCTGGGGCGCCATCCCCGGAGCGTTCAAGGCCTACTTCAACGTCAACGAGATCTTGAGCACGATCATGCTCAACCTCGTCGCCGTCCAGGTCATGAACTGGCTCCTGGCCGGTCCGATGGTCGACAAGACGCAGAATTCCACCTACGGCCTGATCCCGGAGACGAGGCTCCTTCCCAAGAGCTCCTGGCTGCCGATCCTCGTTCCGAACACGCAGCTTCACCTCGGCGTCCTGATCGCGGTGGTCGTGGCAGTGGGTGTGTGGGTCCTCGTCTACCGTACGAGCTTTGGCTTCCGCGTCCAGGCGGTAGGGCTCTCGCGTGACGCCTCGCGCTATGCCGGGATGCCGGTGAAGCGGACGATTACGCTGGCCATGACCATAAGCGGGGCGATGTGCGGCCTGGGAGGGGCGCTGCTCGTCTTCGGCAGCATCTCCCACCGGATGGTGACCGACGGGAGCCTTACCGGCTTCACCGGCTCGGACGGGTTCAACGGGATCGTGGTGGCGCTCTTCGGGGCGCTCAACCCGCTCTGGTCGATCGTCTCGGCCTTCCTCTTCGGCGGGCTGATCGTGGGCGGTGACGCCTTGCAGGTCGCGACGGGCGTGCCCGCCGACATGGTGACCGCCCTCGAGGGCCTCGTCGTGATCTTTGTCGTCTCGCTCGAGTACATGCGCCGTCGCAGCCGTGCCACCTCGCTCAGCCCGCCAGGCCGGTCGCGGAGCCGGCCGCCCGAGGCCGGACCGCCGGCCGCGCCACCGCTGGTCGCCGCCGGGGAGCGGAGCGAGCGATGAGCCACTTTTTCACCTATGCCATCCTCACGGCGACCGTGGCCACGGCGCTCGGCTTGGCCGCGCCTTTCCTCCTCGCCGCGCTCGGCGAGACCGTGGGGCAGCGCAGCGGGGTGATCAACCTCGGCGTTGACGGGATCATGCTCCTGTCGGCGTTCGCCACCTACTACACCGCTCTCCAGACCGGCAATCTCTTCTTCGCCATCCTCGTCGGGATCGGAACCGGGATGGTGATGGGTGTCGTGACCGCGTTCATCAGCGTCACCTTGAAGGCCGAACAGGGCATAAGCGGGATCGGCGTCTACCTGTTCGGGCTCGGCTTCAGCGACCTGCTGTTCATAAAGCTCGTCGGCACCCCCTTGCCCATCGCCACGCTGAACCCGATCAACATCCCGCTGCTCGACCGGATACCAGCAGTCGGTGGGATGTTCTTCAAGCAGACCATCCTCGTCTACCTGGCGTTCCTGCTCGTCCCGATCGTGACCATCCTCCTCAACCGGACGACCTTCGGGATGAAGATCCGCGCCGCGGGGGAGAACCCGGCCGCGGCGGACAGCGTCGGCGTCAACGTCACCCGCATCCGCTGGTCGGCCGTGCTCATCGGCTGCACCTTGGCCGGGCTGGCCGGCGCCGCTCTTCTCCTTTTCGACGGGATCTTCCAGGAGAATCTCACCCAGAGCGAGGGCTTCATCGCCGTCGCCCTCGTCTACTTCGGTGCCTGGCGCCCCGTCGGTGTCATGGGAGGCTCGGTGCTGTACGGAGCGGCCATAGCCGTGGTCCTCGAGTGGAAGTCACTCGGGATCATCCCGCTCAGTGCCTCGGACCTCGCCGCGACCGCGCCGGCGGTCATCACGATCCTGGCCCTGCTGACCGTTGCCCGGCGGTTCAGGCAGCCGGCCGCCCTTGGGAAGCCCTACGAGAGAGGCGGGTGATGCAACAGGAGAAATCCGGCGGCGGCGTCAGGCGGTCTCAGTATTCGCAATTCAACGAAAAGTGCAGCTAGCAGCTACTAGTCAAGAGGGAGAAAACAAAATGCAGATGAACCCAGTGAGAAGGGGTGCTTTGGTGCTCGCCGCGCTCGGCATCGCGCTCGGCACCGCCGCTTATGCCAGCGGTGCCTCGGCGACGACGCGCTCGAGCTCGACCCCGAGAGCCTTGAGCACTTTGAAGGTGGCGCTCGTCGCCCCAAGCGCGACGAACGACCTCGCCTTCACCCAGTCGATGTACAGCGCCCTCGAGAGCCTGAAGAGCACCGAGAACCTGCAGATCGCCGTTTCGGCGAACGAGTTCGTCGTCAGCAACGCCGCCGACATCATCGAGGAGTACGCGCACGAGGGCTACAACCTCATCATCGCCCATGGCTCCCAGTACGGGTCGACGATCGAGTCGTTGGCACCCAAGTTCCCGAAGGTCTCCTTCGCGTGGGGAACCGCCGGCGCGACTTTCGGCATGAAGAACGTCTTCGCCTACGAGGCGAGCTCGAACGAAGGCGGTTACGTACAGGGCTACATGGCGGCTCTGTTGAGCAAATCGAAGGTGCTCGGTATCTGTGGGCCCATCGCCACTGGTGACGCCAAGCTTTACGTCGACGGTTTTGTCGCCGGAGCGAAGGCGGCCGCGACCGCCAACAAGTTCACGGTGACCGCACACACCGTCTACACAGGCTCGTTCAGCGATGACAGCCTCATGGCCAGCTGCGCGAAGACGTTCGTGGGCGATAGCGCCGACGTGCTCACGGGCAGCTCCCAGTCGGTCGTCGGGGCGATCGGCGTCGCGAAGTCGGACAAGAAGCTCTGGTTCGGCACGCAGTGGAACCAGTCGTCGCTCGCGCCGCACAATGTCGTCGCGTCGCAGGTATACAACTGGGTACCGATCCTGAAGCAGATGTTCACGGAAATCCGCGGTGGCACGCTCGGTGATGCGACCTATGTGATCGGCCTCGGCAACGGCGGTGAGAAGATCAACTTCAACCCGGGTTACAACCTCTCCGCCTCGGTAAAGACCGAGGCTCAGAAGTTGATCGCCGGGATCACCGACGGGGACATCACCGTTCCGCAGTAGTCAGCTTCGACAAGGCAGACGGGAAGGAATGACCGTGGTGACCACCCCGGCAGCGCCAGCAGCGAGCCCAGATCTGGAGAACGTTCCGCTCCTCCAGATGACGGGCATAACCAAGCGCTTCCCCGGGGTGGTCGCCAACGACCAGGTCGATTTCGACGTTCGCCGGGGTGAGATCCACACCCTCTTCGGGGAGAACGGCGCAGGCAAGAGCACCCTTATGCGGGTGCTCTACGGCCTGTACCGCCCCGACGAGGGTGAGATCAAGATGGACGGCCAGCGGATAACCATTTCCTCGCCGGCCGACGCCATCCACCATGGCATAGGGATGATCCACCAGCATTTCATGCTGGTTGACACCTTGACCGTGGCGGAGAACGTCGCCCTCGGAGAGAAGTCGCAACGTGGCCCGCTGACCGACCTCGGGCGCGTGTCGGCGAGGATCCGCGAGCTGGCCGAGACTTATGGGCTCCGTGTCGACCCGCAAGCCGTCATCTGGCAGCTGTCTGTCGGCGAGCGTCAGCGTGTGGAGATCATCAAGGCCCTGTACCGCAACGTCAGCCTGCTGGTCCTCGACGAGCCCACCGCCGTGCTGACGCCGCGCGAGGTGGACGAGCTGTTCGTCGTCTTGCGGCAGATGACCGAGGGTGGCCGCGGGCTCGTGTTCATCTCGCACAAGATCCACGAGGTGCTCGACGTCTCGGCGCGTATCACCGTGTTGCGGGCAGGGCGCAATGTCGGAACACTCCAAGCCGCTGAGGCGACCCGAGAGCGGCTGGTCGAGCTGATGGTCGGCCGAAGTGTCGCCCTCGAGAGCCAGACCACCAAGGGCGCCGCCCGTGAGGTACGGCTCTCGGTCGAGAACGTCCGGGTCAGGGGCGACCGCGGGACCGAAGCCGTTCGAGGGCTCTCTCTCGAGGTCTGTTCTGGCGAGATCGTCGGCATAGCCGGGGTCTCGGGGAACGGCCAGCGGGAGCTCGCCGAGGCAATTGCAGGACTTCGCACACCGTTGAGTGGCTCGATACGGTTGGACGGCACCGAGTTGGTGGGCGCGAAGCCGGCTGACGCCCGGGCGGCCGGCCTCGCCTATGTGCCCGAGGAACGTATGCGCGACGGCCTGGTTCCGGACTTCACCGTGGCGCAGAACATTCTCCTCGTGGAGAACCGGGACCCCAGGTTCTGCCGTCTCGGGTTCCTGCGCAGACGTGCGATCCGGCGTCACTGTCAGCAGCTCGTCTCCGAGTTCGACGTCAGGACCCCTTCGCTTGACACGCCGGCGAGGAACCTCTCGGGCGGGAACATCCAGAAGCTGATCATGGCCCGTGAGCTGTCGGGCAGCCCGCGTGTGCTGCTCGTGGCTCAGCCCACTCGAGGCATCGACGTGGGCGCGACCCACTACATCCACGAGCGCCTCGTCGCCGACCGCGACAATGGGACGGCGATCCTGATCATCTCCGAGGACCTCGACGAGATCATGACTGTCTGTGATCGCGTCCTCGTCATGTACGAGGGCAGGATCATCGGGTCGGCGGATCCACGGCTCAACTCGCGAGAGGACATCGGCATGATGATGGCCGGCGTGGGGTCCACGCAGCCGGCGACCACGGCCGAAACGACCACCGCAAACACCTAGCCGTCCGACCCACGGACGGGCCGCCAAGGCTGGCACCCTGGCCTTCTCTTGGCGCCCTCGGCAGGATTCGAACCTGCGCACCCGGCTCCGGAGGCCGATGCTCTATCCCCTGAGCTACGAGGGCTCAATGGAGCGCGGGTTGCATGCTAGCCGGAGTTCGGCCATTCTCAGACTCCAATGACAACCGAGCAGCGACTGGCCGACGCGATCGTTGCGGCCCTCGGGAGCTTGCAAGTCCCCATCGACCAGCAGGAAGTCCAGCTCGTCCGTCCCGCCCGGCAGGAGCATGGCGACTGGTCGACCAACGTCGCCCTCGTCGCCGCCAAGTCTGCCGGGCAGCCACCGCGCGATCTCGCCGACCAGGTGGCTGCTGCGCTCAGGGCGGCGGAGATCGACGAGGTGCTCGATGTCGAGGTCGCGAGGCCCGGTTTCATCAATTTCAAGCTCGCGACCTCGTGGTTGCACCATGTCCTGTACGACGTTGTCGCCGAGGGAGAGGCGATCTACGCGACTCCGGAGCTCGGCGCCGGGGAGCGGGTCCAGATCGAGTTCGTGTCCGCCAACCCGACCGGCCCGCTGCACGTCGGCAATGGCTGGCTCGGCTCGTACGGCGACGCTCTCGGCCGGGTCATGAGCAGGTGCGGCTGGGACGTGAAACGGGAGTACTACGTCAACGACACCGGTGGCCAGATCCGGCTCCTCGGCGAGAGCCTCCTCGCTCGCCGCCGCGGCGATGTCGTCATGGAGGAGGGCTATCAGGGCGAGTACGTCACCCAGCTGGCGGGCGAGTACGACGGGCCCGAAGACGTCGTCGAAGCCGGCCGGTTCGCCGCCGAGAAGATCCTCGAGAACATCCGAGCGACGCTCGACCGCCTCGACATCCATTTCGACGAGTGGTACTCGCAAGCCTCCATCGAAGAGAGCGGCCAGGTTGCCGAGACCGTCGAGCTGTTCCGTGAGCGAGGGCTCGTCTACGAGGAGGATGGTGCGCTCTGGCTCCGGTCCACGGAAGTGGGCGACAGCCGTGACCGTGTCCTGATCCGCTCGAACGGCGAAGCCACTTACCTCGCCGGCGATCTCGCGTACCACCGCGACAAGTTCCTCGTCCGCAGGTTCGACCGCGTCATCGACATCTTCGGGGCGGACCACCACGGACAAGTCGCCAGTTTGAAGGCCGGAGTGGCGGCTCTCGGCGTCGAGCCGGACAGGCTGGAGATCCGCCTCGGCCAACTGGTCAGCTTCGTCGGGCGCCGGATGTCGAAGCGTTCCGGCAATTTCGTCAAGCTCGACTCGGTCATCGACGAGATGGGGCCCGACGCGACCAGGCTCCTTTCCCTTCTCAACTCCATCGACCAGGCCACGACGCTCGATCTCGATCTCATGAAACGCCAGTCGATGGAGAACCCGGTCTTCTATGTGCAATACGCCCACGCCCGGATCGCCTCGATCGAACGCAGGCGGGCGGAGCGAGGCATCGAGCGCGTCCCCATCTCCGAGGCCGACCTGGCTCTGCTGGTCCACGACCGGGAGCTCGAGCTGATGCGCTGCCTGGTCGATCTGCCTCACGTGGTCGCCGAGGCGGCCAAGGACCGAGCACCGCACAAGGTGACGAACTGGGTCCGCCTGCTCGCAGGTGAGTTCCACGGCTTCTACCACGACTGCCGCGTCCTGTCCGAAGAGATCCCGCCCGAGCTCACCCAGGCCCGGCTCTGGCTGGTCGAAGGAGTCAGGATCGGCCTCGCCATCGCCCTCGGCCTGCTCGGGGTCCGGGCGCCCGACGAGATGTGACCGGTGGCCGCGCCCCCTCGGGGGCTTCCACGCCCGGGGTGACCGCGCCCGAGGTGACCGCGCCCGAGGTGAGCGTGCCCGAGGGCCCGATCGACTGGCGCCTTCTTCCCGACACGAGCGCGATCACTGCCGACGGTCACCTGAGCGTCGGCGGGGTCGACCTCCTGGAGCTCGCGGAGCAGGTCGGTACTCCGGTGTTCGTCTACGACGAGGACCATACGCGCGCTCGCTGCCGCGAGGCGGTTGCCGGCTTCGGGCCCGGCGTCGCCTACGCCACGAAGGCCTTCTTGTGCAAGGCGATGGTGGCCCTCGCCCTCGAGGAGGGCATGGCGCTCGACGTGTCGACCGGTGGAGAGCTGGCCGTGGCGCTCGCCGGAGGAGCGAGCGGCGAGCGCCTCGTCTGCCACGGCAACAACAAGTCTTCCGAGGAACTGGCGGCAGCGCTGCGCGCCGGCGTCGGCCGGATCGTCGTCGACTCGTTCGACGAGATCGGCCGTTTGCGCGCCCTCGCCGCCACGGGCGCGGCGTCCGGCCCTGCGGGCCATCGCCAGCGCTTGTTGGTCCGCGTGACGCCGGGCATCGAGGCGCACACCCACGAGTACGTGAGAACGGGGCAGGAGGACACGAAGTTCGGTTTCTCCCTCGCCTCCGGTGCGGCGGCCGAGGCTGTCGAGGCGCTCGGGCGCTTGGAGGACTTCGAGCTCGTCGGTGTGCACGCCCATATCGGCAGCCAGATCTTCGAGGTCTCCGCCTTTGCCGAGGAGGTCGCCGCTCTCTCCCCGTTCGTGGTCGAGAACCATCTCTCGGAGTGCTGCATCGGCGGCGGTCTCGGTGTCGCCTACGTCGAGGGCGAGGTGGCGCCTTCTATCAGCGAGTGGGCCAGAGCCGTGCACTCGGCAGCCAGTCTGGCCGGCCTGCCCTCGTCGGTGCGCCTCACCGCCGAGCCGGGGCGCGCCATAGTCGCCAGCGCAGCCGTGACGCTGTACCGGGTCGGCACCATCAAACGGCTCCCTGGCTTGCGCTCTTATGTCGCCGTCGACGGCGGCATGTCCGACAACCCCCGGCCCGTGCTCTACGGCAGTGGCTACGAGGCCTTCCTGCCCCGCGCACCCCTGGCGCCGCGTCCCCAGGCCGCCCGGCTGGTGGGCAAGCACTGCGAGTCAGGTGACGTCATCGTCGAAGATGCCCGCCTTCCCTCGGATCTCGCCGTCGGCGACGTGGTCGCCACGCCCGTCACCGGCGCCTACGGGTACTCCATGGCTTCGAACTACAACCGGGTGCTGCGTCCCGCGGTCGTGTTCGTCTCGGAGGGCCGGTCGCGCCTCGTGGTCCGGCGCGAGACGATCGCCGACCTGCTCGCCCTTGAAGCCTGACTCCTCCCGTCTTGTACCTTGTGGCGGTGGGTGAGACTCAGTTGAGCGGAACAAGCGCCACCGCCGTCGTGCACGTCGGCCTCCTCGGTTACGGCAACGTGGGGGTCGCTTTCACCAGGCTGATCGATTCCCAAGCCGAGGCCATCGCCCTCCGCACCGGCCTGGAGCTGCGCGTGACGCGCATCGCTGTCAGGGACACGGACAGGGAGCGACCCGGCTCCGCCCGTTCCGATGCCGGCGAGCGGCTGTGCGGCGATGCCGCTGCGCTCGTCAGCGACCCCTCGGTCGATATCGTCGTCGAGCTCGTCGGCGGCATCGAACCGGCGCGCAGCTTGGTGCTGGCGGCTCTCGCGGCCGGAAAGCCCGTCGTCACCGCCAACAAGGAGCTCCTCTCGACCTCGGGCGCCGAGCTTCTCGCCGCGGCGGAGAAGGGGGGAGTCGACCTGTTCTACGAGGCCTCGGTGGCGGGGGCCATCCCGCTCGTCCGGCTCCTCAACGACTCACTGGCGGGGGAGCGGATCGTCCGTGTGATGGGGATCGTGAACGGGACGACGAACTTCGTGCTCACCTCCATGAGCGAGGAGGGGAGCGAGTACGCGAGCGCCCTCGCCGAAGCGCAGGCGCTCGGTTATGCGGAGAGCGACCCGACCGCCGACGTCGAGGGCTTCGACGCCCGGGCCAAGGCCGCCATCCTGGCCGGCATAGCGTTCGACGCCGACGTCGTCGCAAGTGACGTCTACACCGAGGGGATCACGGCCATCGGCGCCTCCGACATAGCCTTTGCCCACAAGCTGGGCTACGAGGTCAAGCTGCTTGCGGTTGCCGAGCGCGTGGGAGACGGGCCCGTGCCGGCGGTGGCCGTGCGCGTCCATCCCGTCATGGTTCCCCGTGAGCACCCTCTTGCGAGCGTTCGCGGGGCGTTCAACGCGGTTTTCGTCGAGGGCGACACCGCCGGCGAGCTCATGGTCTATGGCCGCGGGGCGGGCGGGACGGCGACGGCAAGTGCCGTGCTCGGAGATGTGGTCGCGGCCGCCCACCACCTGCGCGAGGAGACAAGAGGCCGCGCCGTGCGCCGCGAGCGTGTCGAGATCAGCCCGATCTCGAAGCTCTTGACTCAGTACTACCTCGCCTTGGATGTCAAGGATCAGCCCGGCGTGCTGGCATCGGTGGCGCGCGTGTTCGGCGACCATCACGTCTCGATCCGGTCCATGGAACAGATCGGGCTCGGTGATGGAGCGCGGCTGGTGTTCATCACCCACACCGCCCGCGAGGCCGACCTGCAGGCGACTCTCGCCTCGCTGGCGGGTCTGGACGTCGTCGCCCGCGTCGGCGCCTTGTTGCGGGTCATGGGGCCGGAACGTTGAGCGGGGGCACGGTGAGCGCCTGGCGCGGGGTGCTCGAGGAGTACCGCGATTTCCTCCCTGTCTCCGAGAGGACACCTGTCGTGACGCTGCTGGAGGGCGGGACGCCCTTGCTCGCCGCCCCCCGGCTTTCAGAGCGTGTCGGTTCCAACGTCCTGCTCAAGCTCGAAGGAGCGAACCCGACCGGCTCGTTCAAGGACCGCGGGATGACAGTGGCGATCTCCAAGGCTGCCGAGGATGGCGTCAAGGCGGTCGTCTGCGCCTCGACCGGCAACACGTCCGCCTCCGCCGCGGCCTACGCGGCCCGAGCCGGCATGAGTTGCGCGGTTCTCATCCCCGAGGGTCACATCGCCCTCGGCAAGCTGGCCCAGGCCCTCGTGCACGGGGCGCGCGTCGTGCAGGTGCGGGGCAACTTCGACGTCGCCCTCGAGATCGTTCGCGAGCTGCCGCGCCGCGCTCCGGTCGTCGTGGTGAACTCCGTCAACCCGTTTCGCATCGAGGGGCAGAAGACGGGTGCCTTCGAGATAGTTGACAGGCTCGGGGACGCGCCCGAGGTCCACTGCATCCCGGTGGGCAACGCCGGGAACATCACGGCCTACTGGCGTGGCTATTGCGAGTATCGAAATGCCGGCCGCTCCACGAGGCTCCCCAGGATGCTCGGTTTCCAGGCCGCCGGTGCCGCCCCGATCGTCGCCGGACACCCGATCGCCGAGCCCGAGACGATCGCCACGGCGATCCGCATCGGCAACCCGGCCTCCTGGTACGGGGCGACGGCGGCAGCGTCCGAGTCCGGCGGTGGCATCTATGCCGTGACCGACGAGGAGATCCTCGAGGCCTACAGGTTTCTCGCTGCCGAGGAGTCGGTGTTCTGTGAGGCGGCCTCGGCGGCCTCGGTCGCCGGCCTGCTGAAGTCGAACGTGGCGAAAGGCTCGACCGTGGTGTGCGTGCTGACCGGCCACGGTCTCAAGGACCCGGATCTCGCCATCAGCCAGGCGTCGGTGCCGGACGTGGTCGACGCCGACCTCGGTTCGGTGCTCGCCGCGCTCTCGCTCTGACGCCCGGGAGCGAACTCTCCCCTTTCACCACGGAGAGTGGTTGTACAGGGTGTTTTGAGGGTGCATTCTCACTCTTAGTGCTTAGGCCTTGCCCTCCGATGCCGCACAACTCTTCACGTGACGCGCCACATGGCAAGGAGCCGAACAGAGCAGGCAGAGCCGCTCCTCGTCGGTGATGTACCGGCAGACTGGCGGACGACGCGGGTGCCTCAGAGCCGGTGGGGTCGGTGGTGGGAGGACCACCCCCGTCCTGCTGCGGACGGTCGCCGTCGTCGAGGCGACGCTGGCGGGTTGCGCGGCGCTCCGGTACCCGCACGAGACGTATCTCCTCGACGACGGCCGGCGCCTCGAGATGGCCGCTCTCGCCGGGGAGTGGGGCGCACACTGGATAACCAGGCCGGACAACTCGCACGCGAAGGCCGACAACATCAATCACGCCCTCGGGTACACGAGTGGAGAGCTGATCTTCTGCCTTGACGCCGATCACGTTCCCCTCCCGGACGCCCTCGACGCCATCGTGGGGTACTTCGACGACGACAAGGTTGCCCTCGTACAGACCCCGCACGATTTCTACAACCACGACTCGGTGCAGCACTACGAGGTCGGCCGCCACGAGCAGGGCCTGTTCTTCGAGGTGGTCTGCCCCGGCAAGGACCGGCACAACGGGGTCTTCTGGTGCGGTTCGGCGTCGCTGCTGCGCCGAGAGGCGCTCGTCGGGGTCGGCGGCGTCAGCACCGAGACGATCGCCGAGGACTTCCACACGACCATCAAGATGCACCGGGCGGGATGGAAGACTGTCCATCGTCGAGATCGACGACGGCTCGCGGGACAACCTCGTTCGCTACTGCTGTGTGGTGCACCCCTGGCAGCGTCTCCGAGAGAGTCGTCTCGAGGCTCAGGTGCCCACGGAGTCGTCGCCGATCCTCGCAGATTCGGGCACCTTGGCCGGCGCGAACGGCGCCAACGGCGAGATCGGGGTGCCCGTGCGAGAACGCTCGGCAGTCGGCTAGAACGCCCAGTGTTTGCCGGGGGTCGAATGTCCCGCTAGTATGCGGTTGCCTTCGTTCGTCATTGCGGACGCGAGCTTGCCCCCTGGGGCGGGCGACCTGAATGGGGCGGCGGGAATCGCAAAGGTCCTTTCCCTGTTGTTACCTACACCGGCACTTCCCTCCGTGCAGACGCTCTAGCCGCCGTGGGCACCCACTGATTGGGCTGTGCGATCCGACGAAGTCAGAGAGTCGTTCTGCTCGGAGGCTCCCGGTGGCGGAATTGCAGGCTCGGGTCGAGTACATGATCCGACCGGTCCGGGTGACGGCCCGGAAGGACATGCTGTGAGCGCATCTGGGGGAGCACTGATACCACCGAAGCCCGGAAGGCCGGGGGCCACCCCCAAAGAACTCCTTGAACAACAGAAAGATCCAGAGAGGAAGCTGATGAGCGAAGAACAGCTCGAGCGTTCGATTCTTGAGCGCAAAGCGAGCGACGAGCTTCGAGCGATCGCGACCGCCATGTCCCTCGAGCCCGTAGCGCGTTCGCGCAAGGCGGACCTCGTGAACCAGATCCTGCGCGCCGCCGGCGTCGAGGTCGAAAGCGCCGCCGGGGCGCACGCGAATGCCCCGGGCTCGGATTCGGCGCATTCGCCGGCTGCCAACGGCGCCGCGGCCGATACCTCGGAGGTCGAACCCGCCGGCGCCCCTGCCACGAAGCAGGCGCGCGGTCGTACCTCGCGAGCCCGGTCCTCGGCCAAGACGGCCTCGGGTGACCAGTTGGGCTCCAACGGCAGCGCGGGTGGGCAGGCACACGGACTCGACGACGACTCGCAGCCGGCAGGTTCGACACTTGTCAACGGGAGTGGCTCTGTCTCCTCGAGCGACGCCGAGAACCCGGTCGCCGCGGCCGCGGCCGCCATTCTGGCGAGCTCGGACGCCGAGCGGAACGGTGAGGAGCCGGTGTCGACGACCGGTGCTGGCACTGAGAGCGGGCCGGCCGGGCACGCCGATGCGGTCGCCATGACCGGTGCCGAGTCGCCCGATCGCACGGGCGGGGACGTGTCGACGAGCCCACGCCCTCAGCGCCAGCCTCAGCAGCACTCGCAGCCGCGGGGCGGCCAGGCCGCTCAAGGCGGCCAGATCGGCCAAGTCGAGCCCGGCAACCGCCGCGGGCGCCGTCGGCGGGGACGAGACCGGGAACGCGGCAGCCAAGAGCCTCAAGGTGGCGGCCAGGAAGTCGCCTGGCAGGGCGAGCTGGTGCCCGTTCGTGGCCTGCTCGATTTGAGAGACGAGGGATACGGCTTCCTCCGTACCAGTGGGTACCTGCCGAGCTCCAAGGACGTGTACATCTCGGTCTCACAAGCGAGGCGGTTCTCTCTGCGACGCGGGGATGCCATCGAGGGTGCGTGCCGCCCGGCGGGTCCGAGCGAGAAGTACCCCGCCCTGCTGCGTATCGACTCGGTTTGCGGGATGACGCCCGAGGAGGCCCGGGAACGGCCGCGCTTCGAGGACCTGACGCCGCTGTTCCCGGACCAGCGGATGCGGCTCGAACTGAAGGAGGACCCGCTCAACACCACGGCGAGGATCGTGGACCTGATCTCGCCCATCGGCAAGGGCCAGCGGAGCATGATCGTGTCGCCGCCGAAGGCCGGCAAGACCACGATCCTCAAGCAGATAGCCCATTCGATCGAGCAGAACGACCCGAGCGTTCACCTCATGGTCCTGCTCGTCGACGAGCGTCCCGAAGAGGCGACCGACTGGCGCCGCTCGGTCAAAGGCGAGGTGATCGCCTCGACCTTCGACCGTCCCGCCGATGAGCACACGACCGTCGCGGAGCTCGCCATCGAGCGGGCCAAGCGGCTCGTCGAGCTCGGCAGGGACGTCGTGATAATCCTGGACGGGATCACCCGCCTCGCCCGGGCGTACAACCTGGCCCAGCCAGCGACCGGTCGCATCATGTCCGGTGGTGTGGACTCCGGCGCCCTTTACCCGCCGAAGAAGTTCTTCGGCGCGGCCCGCAACATCGAAGAGGGCGGTTCGCTCACCATCCTCGCCACCGCCCTCGTGGAGACCGGCTCGAAGATGGACGAGGTCATCTTCGAGGAGTTCAAGGGGACGGGCAACATGGAGCTCCGCCTCGACCGCAAGCTGGCCGAGCGCCGGATCTACCCAGCCATCGACGTCAACGCCAGTTCGACCCGCCACGAGGAGCTGCTCTTCGACCGCTCTCAGCTCCAGCAGGTCTGGAAGCTCCGCCGCGTGCTGAACGCCCTCGGTGGCGACGGTGGTCCCGGGGCCGGCCTCGAGCTGCTCATGGACAAGATCCGCACCACTCGCTCCAACGACGAGTTCCTCGCCGAGATCGCCAAGGCGCCGGTCCCGGGAGGCTGATCCGCATCGGGCGGCACGGGATGAGCGCCGCCTGAGAAGCCCTACAATGGAGACATCATGAAGACAGATATTCACCCCGCATACGAGACCGCGTCAGTGCGCTGTTCGTGCGGGAACACCTTCACCACGAGATCGACCAAGCCCGACCTTCATGTCGAGCTGTGCAACGAATGCCACCCGTTCTACACCGGCAAGCAGAAGCTGGTGGACACCGGTGGGCGCGTAGAGCGCTTCGAGCGCCGCTACGGCCAGCGCAAGACCAAGCGCTGACCGGCCCCGACTGGCCAGTAGGCCAATCCGCCGCCTCTCGGGGGCGACGGCCGCCGGCGCAGTAGCCTGAGCTCGTGCTCGATCGCCTTGAGGCGCTTGAGGCCGAGTACTCACAGGTCCTCACCCGCCTTTCTGACCCGACTCTCTCGCAGGACCCAAGCGAGCTGCGCAAGCTGTCGCGCCGTCACAAGGAGCTCGAGACCGTGGTGCGCAAGATGCACGAGCTGAAGGCCGCCCAGGAGGACGTCGCCATAGCTCGTGAGCTGGCCGCAGATGCCGTCGGCGCAGAGCGCGAACTCGGCCGTGAGGAGCAGAACGCCGCAGAGGCAAGGGTTGTGGCCCTCGAGAGCGAGCTGCGTGACCTGCTGATGCCGCGGGACCCCAACGACGGGCGCAATGTCATCGTCGAGATACGCGGAGCCGAGGGAGGCGAGGAGGCGAACCTGTTCGCCAAGGACCTGTTCGACATGTACCAGCGTTACGCCGACCACCGTGGTTGGCGCGTCGAGGTGCTGGACCTTCGCGAGTCCGAGCTCGGTGGCGTCGACGGGGTCACGTTTCTCGTGAAGGGCGAGGACGCCTGGCAGCGCCTGCACCAGGAGGCCGGCACCCACCGGGTGCAGCGGATCCCGGTCACCGAGTCCCAGGGCCGGGTCCATACCTCCTCTGCGACGGTGAACGTGCTGCCCGAGGCCGAGGAGGTCGAGGTCGAGATCGAGCCGGGTGACCTCCGTATCGACGTCTACCGCTCGACCGGCCCCGGGGGACAGTCGGTCAACACGACGGACTCGGCCGTGCGCATAACCCACCTGCCGACCGGGCTCGTGGTGGCGATGCAGGATGAGAAGAGCCAGATCCAGAACCGCGCGGCCGCGCTCAAAGTGCTGAGGGCGCGCCTTTACGACCTCGAGCAGCAGAAGAACGCAGCCGCTCTTGCCAAAGAGCGCCGCGCCCAGGTAGGTGGCGGCGGCCGCTCGGAGAAGATCCGTACCTACAACTTCAAGGACAACCGGGTCACTGATCACAGGATCGGGCTCAACTTGAAAAAGCTCGATCGCATCTTGATGGGCGACCTCGAAGAGCTCGTCGACGCCCTGTTGGCAGACGAGCGGAGCCGCCAGCTAGTCGAGGGATGAGGCGACGGACCGAAGTGGTCACCACGACGTGGCGCCAACTGTGGCGTCGAACCTCCGCCGCGATCGCCGATCCCGTCCAGACGCGGTGGCTGCTCGAAGAGGCCAGCGGCCTCGGCGGGGCGGCTTTGCTGCGCGATCTCGATCGCGAGGCGGACCCGGAGTCCGCGGCCCGGCTGGAGTCGCTCATGCAGCGGCGGCTCGCCGGCGAACCGCTCCAGCATGTGCTCGGCCACTGGGGCTTTCGCACCCTCGATGTCGCAGTTGACTCGCGGGTGCTGGTCCCGCGCCCCGAGACCGAGCTCGTCGTCGAAGTCGCCCTCTCCGAGCTCGACCGCCTTTGCGGTTTGCGGCCCGCCGGAGGGCTGCTCGCGGTCGACCTCGGCACCGGCTCGGGTGTGATCGCCCTCTCGCTCGTGGCCGAGCGGCCCGAGGTGCGCGTCGTCGCGACCGATCGCGATCCGGCCGCTCTGGACGTGGCCGCAGGCAACCTCCGGACGATCCCGGCCGAGGCGGCGGCGCGGGTGCAGCTTCGTCGAGGTGACTGGTACCAGGCCCTGGACGACGATCTCGCCGGCCGGCTCGATCTGATCGTCGCCAACCCGCCCTATCTCGCCGAGCGCGAATGGTCCGACCTCGACCCGGAGGTGAGAGATTTCGACCCTTTCGGGGCGCTCGTGGCTGGACCGAGCGGCCTCGAGGCCATCGCGGCGATCGTGGCCGGGGCGCCTGCCTGGCTCGGCCGGCACGGCTCGGTCGTGGTCGAGATCGCGCCGCAGCAGGCAACAGCCGCCCTCGAACTGGCGAACGAGGCCGGTTTTCGGGAGACGGGCGTTGCAGACGACCTGGCCGGGCGAGCGCGCGTTCTCGTGGCCGACCGGTGAACCGTTCCCTGCCCGACGAGGTCGTCGAGGCGCTGGCGGCCGGGAAGGTCGTCGCCGTCCCCACCGACACCGTCTACGGGCTTGCTGTCGACCCGCGACAGCCTGGTGCCGTGGACCGGCTGTTCGCGCTCAAGGGCCGGCCCGGGCACGTTGCGGTGCCGGTGCTGATCGCGGATCCGGCCGGGCTCGCCGAGCTGGCGGAGTCGAGCCCGGCCACCGGCCGGCTCACCTCTCGCTACTGGCCCGGGCCGCTCACCTTGGTGCTGCCCCGGCGCCCCGGCGTCGCCTTCGACCTCGGCGGTGACCCGGCGACGATCGGGCTGCGCTGCCCGGCGGACGCCCTCGTGAGGGGGCTGCTCGCAAGGACCGGCCCGCTCGCCGTCACGAGCGCGAACCGCCACGGGGAGGCCCCCTTGTACACCGCGGACGAGGTTGGCGAGCACTTCGGGGCCGCTCTGGCGGCCGTGCTCGACGGTGGCCGTTGCGCGGGCAGGCCCTCGACGGTGGTCTCGCTCATCGACGGCGAGCTGCAGTGCCTGCGTGAAGGGGCGCTCGCCTTCTCGCAGCTCGTGGCGACGGTCGCGGGCTTCTCCGGCCCGCCGTCGCCCTAGCGAGCCCGGGCCGCGTGACACCAAGGCCGGCCGCGCCCGGCAGCCGAGCCGCCCCCTAAAGCCTAAGGCGGGCTTACGAGCGGCGCTTCGGCAGCCAGCTGAAACGCCTTATCGCGAACGCGAGGGCGACGACGCCCCAGATGGCGATGGTCTCGAGCCAGGCCACGTCGATCGCGCCGCTGTGGTTCCGGGGGTCGAGAGCGGTGAAGCTGGCGAGGATGAAGGGCCTTATGGGGAACCACGACGCGATCTTCGCGAGCACAGAGCTCGACGAGATCGGGAAGAAGGTGCCCGAGATGAACATGAGGGGGAGATAGATGCCGTTCACGACCGCCGGCGCGGCATCGGCGTTCGGGATGATCACGGTGACCGCGACCCCGAGCGAGCAGAAGGTGGCCGCGCCGAGGACCACCGTGAGCACGATGGTGCCGAAGGCGTGCGCGGGAAAGACAAGACCGTAGAAGGCCACGCCGACTCCGAGCGTGAGGGCGACGAGCAACAGCGCTCGCAGCACGCAATTCAGCACCGTCACGAGCATGTAGATCCACGGAGGAAGCGGCGTTCCGCGAAAGCGCTTCAAGATGCCCTGCTCCCGCTGGGTGGTGAGGGCGATGGCGATGTTCGTGTAGCAGGCGGATATCACCCCGAAGGTCATTATCCCGGGGATGAAGTACTGATCGAGCTTCAGTCCCTCGTAGGTGGCGCCCTTGTAGAGCGAGGCGAAGATCACAAGGAACATCACCGGCATGAAGAAGGTGAAGAAGGCGCTCAACGGGTTGCGCCAGTAGGCGATCTGCTGGTACCAGAGCTCGCTTTTGAACATGCGGAGGGACTTCACGTGTTGTCCTCGGCCGTGAGCGACAGGTAGACGTCCTCGAGGCTCGGCCGGGAGACCTCGAGCCCTTCGAGCTCGACGTGGTGCGCGACTGCCCATGAGGTGAGCCGGTGGAGCACAGGCGTAGGGGAGTCGGTGTCGACCTCAACCATGCGACGGCCGTCCACGGAGCTGACGGTGAGCTCGGCGTCGCCGAGGCCGAGCTCGGCGACGCTCGTGGCCTGATCGGGCAGCACGAAGCGGATCTTGGCCGTGCCCGTGTCGCGTCCCCCGATCGAGTCGGGCGTCCCTGTGGCGACGATGACCCCTTTGGCGATAACCGCCACACGGTCCGCGAGCGTCTGCGCCTCGTCCATGTAGTGCGTCGTCAGCAGGACGGTGCGCCCCTCCCCGGTGAGGGTGCGGACGATGTCCCACGCCTCGCGCCGGGCGTTGGGGTCGAAGCCGGTAGTCGGCTCGTCCAGGAAAAGGAGCTCGGGATCCCCGACCAGCGCCAGACCGAGGTCCAACCGGCGTTGCTGGCCCCCGGACAGGGTCCGGACGCGAGCGCCGGCCTTCTCGCTCAGCCCGACGAGATCGACGACCGAGTCGGGCCGGCGCGGGTGGGGGTAGTAGGCCGCCCGCCGCCTGAGCACCTCGCGCACGGTGAGGAACTGCTCCACGGCCGTCTCCTGCAGGACGATCCCGACGCGCTCGAGCATCTGGCGCCGGTCACGCCTCGGATCGAATCCGAGCACTGCGACGCTGCCGGCGCTCGCGGTCTGATAGCCCTCTAAGATCTCGACGATCGTGGTCTTGCCTGCGCCGTTCGGCCCCAAAAGGGCTAGGACTTCGCCCTTTTGAACCTCGAGATGCACGCCCCTCACGGCCTCGACGGCAGCGAACTTCTTGCGTAGCCCGTTCACCGCGACGGCCAGATCCATGAAGGGAAACCTACTCAAGATGCCGACGCGGCCCCCAAAGAGGCTTCGGGGCCTGTCGGAGCCGGCCAGTACACTCGCCCCATGCGCGTCGCTGTGGGATCCGACCATGCCGGATTCGAGTTGAAGCAGCTTCTCACCGGGCGTCTCGTGTCGCTCGGGCACGAGGTGGTGGACCTCGGCACCCACTCCGAGGATCCGGTGGACTACCCGGACTTCGGCGCCGCGGTCGGTCGCAACGTCGTGTCGGGTGACACCGATTTCGGGGTCTGCGTTTGCGGCACCGGGATCGGCATCGCCATCGCGGCGAACAAGATCCGTGGCGTGCGCGCCGCTGTGGTCCACGACGTGACCTCGGCGCGACTGGCCCGTGAGCACAACAACGCGAACGTGATCTGCTTCGGCGAGCGCCTGGTGGGTCCCGAGGTTGCGACCGACTCGCTGGAGATGTTCCTGAAAAGCGAGTTCGCAGGAGGTCGCCATCTCGAGAGAATCGAGAAGATCGCCGCTCTCGAGGCGGGGTCGCCGGAGGTCCCGGCGGGAGCCCGACCAGGAGAGGTGTTGGAAGGAGCCGGCAAATGACCATGCCCACCGTCGAGCCAGCTGGCGCGAGCGCGTTCTTGCCGGGAGCGCTCGCGTCGGACCCCGAGCTTCATGCGTTGCTCGAGCGCGAAATCGAGCGGCAGCGGACCAACCTGCAGTTGATTGCATCGGAGAACTTCACCTCTCCCGCGGTGCTTGCCGCGACGGCCTCGGTACTGACCAACAAGTACTCCGAGGGCTACCCGGGACGGCGCTATTACGGTGGGAACGTCGTCGCCGACCAGGTGGAGGACATGGCCCGGACGCGGGCGATGGAGCTCTTCGGCGCCGAGCACGCCAACGTCCAGCCGCACGCCGGCGCGAACGCGAACCTGGCGGCTTATCTCGCGCTCGTAGAGCCGGGCGACACGATCCTCGCCATGCGCCTCGACCAGGGTGGGCACCTCACCCACGGCTCGCCGGTCAGCATCACGGGGAAGCTCTACCGCTTCGTTGCCTACGGGGTCACGCCTGCGGCCGCTGACGGCTCGGGCGAGCGGATCGACCTGGACATGGTCCGCGACCTCGCCAAACGCGAGCGGCCGCGGCTCATCGTCGCAGGGGCGACCGCCTATTCGCGGGCGATCGACCCGCTGCCGTTCCGGGAGATCGCCGACGAGGTCGGCGCCCGTTTCATGTTCGACGCCGCCCACCCGGCCGGGCTCATCGCCGGCAAGGTGCACCCCAACCCGGTCGGCGTGGCGGACGTTGTCACCTTCACCACCCACAAGACCCTGCGCGGCCCGCGGGGCGGGGCCATCCTGTGCGGCGCCGACCTGACGAAATCGGTCGACTCGGCCGTCTTCCCGGGGCTGCAGGGGGGACCGCTCGAGCACGTGATCGCGGCCAAGGCGGTGGCTTTCGGCGAGGCCCTCAAGCCCGAGTTCCGCGAGTACGCCTTCAAGGTGGTGCGCAACGCGGCGGCGCTGGCCGAGGCTCTGACCGTGCAAGGGTTCCGGCTCGTTGCCGGGGGGACCGACAACCATCTCGTGCTCGTCGACCTGCGGACCTTCGAGGAGGAGCTCACCGGCAAGGTCGCCCAGGAGGTGCTGGACCGGACGGGGATCACCTGCAACCGCAACGCCATCCCGAACGACCCGAGGCCTCCTTTCGTGGCGAGCGGCCTGCGGCTCGGCTCGGCGGCGGAGACCACCGCCGGCCTCGGCGAGGTCGAGATGGTCGAGGTTGCCTCGCTCATCGCCCGGGCCCTGCGCGGGCGCGAGGACGAGGACGAGCTGGCTTCGGTCCGCGGCGAGGTGAGGGAGCTTTGCCGCCGGTTCGACCCCTACCCGGGCGGCGTCGCGTCAGCGGGATGAGGTCCACGCCCCTCGTCGTGCTGTCACGGCAAGGGCAGGGGTGCCGAGATGGGGATGGACCAGGGTATTGTCTTGCCGGGTCGGTGGTGGCGATGCCAGGATTGGCGACCGAGTGAGCAAGAAGCCCCCACCGAGCTTCAGCACGTTGATCGGCATGGGCATCACGACAGCCCTGTGCATCGCCGTCGGAGTGGGCGGCGGGTACTGGCTGGACAGGACGTTCCACACCGGTGTGCTGCTCACGTTTGTTGGTTTGGGCCTCGGGGTGATCGTCGCGGTTGCGGTGACCTACTCCGACATCAAGTCGTTTCTCTGAGAGCCAGCAGCGTGGCCGGCCCCAGACGGTCACGCCGCTGTCCCAGAGACGATCGAGAAGAGGCATGGAGCGACTCGCAGCAGTACTGGGACAGCTTGACCTGCCGGAGATCTCGCGGATGCTCCGGCGCACGGTGTTCGCCGCCCTCGGCGTCGGCGTCGTCGCGCTCGTGGTCCTGTCGCTCGTCGGTTGCCCGCTGGGCGGCCTGGGCGCCTGCATCGGCCTCGGCCTCGGGATCGTGAACATCCGTCTCGTGATGTCGACGGCCTCCCGTCTCAACGCCTCCGGCTCCACCAAGATCAAGCGCCCCATGGCGATGAACACCTTGGTCCGGCTCGCCCTCACGACGGTCATCGCGATCGTCCTCGTCGTGGTCAACCTCCCGCTCGGCATGGGCGTGCTCGGCGGCGTCGCCGTGTTCTACCTCCTGTTCGTCGTGAGTCTGGTGGTCACCTTGCTCCGCCAGGGGGCTGTCACGTGACCTCTCTCGGGCTGCTGGCCTCGGCGCGCCCCATCACCATCGGCAACGTCCCCACGATCAAGCTGCTCGGGCTCACGGTCAACAAGTACGACCTCGTCTCCTCTCTCGTCGCGGCCGTGATCGTGATCGGGATGGGGCTTGGCGTCAGGGCGCGCCTGACGGCCGACGTGCCCGGCAGGATGCAGCTCGTCTTCGAGGCTCTCGTCAATGCCGTCTCGAGCCAGGTCGAGTCGACCATCGGCCCGAGGGGGCGGCGCATCGTGCCGCTCGCGATGACGTTGTTCCTCTATATCTTGATCTGCAACTGGCTCGAGATGATCCCGTCGGGTCACAACCCGCAGTACCTGCCGGCTCCGACCGGGGACGTGAACCTGACCTACGCCATGGCGCTCACCGTGATCATCCTCGTGCACGCGACCTGGATCCGGACGAAGGGGCTGGGCAACTACATCGGCCACTATTTCCGGCCCTACAAGGTGCTCTTCCCGATCAACGTGATCGAGGAGATCGCCAAGCCTTTGACCCTCGCCCTCCGGCTCTTCGGCAACATTTTCTCCGGCGGGATCATGGTGCTGCTGATCTGGGCGCTGCTTCCCTGGTACATCGTCCCGATCGGGGACTTGGTCTGGAAGGCGTTCGACGGCCTGTTCGTCGCGCCCGTGCAGGCGTTCATCTTCTCGCTGCTCACGATCCTCTACTTCGAGACCGCCATGGCAGGAAACCATTGACAAGATCGACAAGCTCGAAGAGCGAGACGCCAAGGTCCCAAGGAGCCTCGAGAGATCTCCAACGCGCAGAAAGGGAGTAGGTAAACCCAATGGCAAATGACCTCAACCAGGCGATCGAGCTTGCCGGCGCCATGGTCGGCGGCGGACTGGCCCTTGGCGGCGGCGCGATCGGCGCGGCCATCGGCGACGGCTTGGCCGGAAGCCAGACGATCGCCGGAGTCGCCCGCCAGCCCGAGGCGCAGGGCCGGTTGTTCACGATCATGTTCATCATCGTCGGTCTCGTCGAGGCCATGTACTTCATCAACCTCGTGTTCATGGTCCTGTTCGTCTTCGTCCTCGCCAAGAAGTAGCGACGGAGGGCTTGCTGGATGCTGTTTGCGAGTGGCGGGACGGGCAGTTCCTCCAACGGCGGGAACTTCCTCATCCCGAATGGCACCTTCGTCGTCGAGCTCGTCATCTTCCTCGTCGTGCTCGGCGT